>NZ_RCNY01000013.1:0-119260 GCF_004307635.1 Pseudomonas sp. Sample_22 | reverse complement strand
CCCATCGCCACCTCATCTGCGCTTAGGTAGGATGACCTCCTCTGCTCCCGAGGTTTTCGCGTCATGTTCATCGGCATCCTGCTGGTCATTACCTGGCTGATCCTGTTGCTGCGCTATCCGGCCAAAGCCTTGCCGGTGTCCATGGCCGCCGCCGCAGGGCTGGGCATCGTTGCCACTTGGGTCATCTGGATGGACCACCGTGAACTCAAGCAATTGCAACGCCTGGAGCTGCGCATCAGCTATGCGCCGCAGCACTGCCCCGCCGACCGGCCGTTGCAATTGACCCTGAACAACGGCAATGACGTACCGCTGACCGAACTGCGTTGGCGAGTCGCTGCCTATGCGCCGGGGGACACGGTCAACCTGGCCGACAATCAATACAGCGCCCCGCGTTATCGTGGCCCCGGCGAATTGCAGGCCGGTGGCAACTGGGAAGACTGCTTGCCACTGCCGCCGCTGCGCCCCGGCTACCGTCCGGAAACCCTGGAGTTTCGCGCCGAGCGATTGCAGGGTAGTTTCTCCGATTGATCTCTTTTCCATTCTGCACAAGGACCGCGCCATGCCCGTTGCGTTGATTACCGGTTGTTCCAGCGGCATCGGCCGCGCCCTCGCCGATGCCTTCAAGGCGGCCGGCTATGAAGTCTGGGCCAGTGCGCGCAAGGTTGAAGATGTCGCCCTGCTCAGCGCTGCCGGATTTGTCGCCGTGCAACTGGACGTCAACGACAGTGCGGCGCTTGAGCAGTTGAGCGAGCGCATCAACCAGCAATGCGGTGGCCTCGACGTGCTGATCAACAACGCCGGTTATGGCGCCATGGGGCCGTTGCTCGACGGCGGCGTACCGGCCATGCAACGCCAGTTCGAGACCAATGTGTTCGCCATCGTCGGTGTCACTCGGGCGATGTTTCCCGTGCTGCGCCGGACCCAAGGCATTGTGGTGAATATCGGCAGTGTGTCCGGTGTCCTGGTCACGCCGTTCGCCGGTGCCTACTGCGCGTCCAAAGCCGCCGTGCATGCCTTGAGCGATGCCCTGCGCATGGAACTGGCACCGTTCGGTGTGCGGGTCATGGAAGTTCAACCAGGCGCCATCGCCTCCAGTTTCGCCAAAAATGCCGGCCACGAAGCCGAGCAACTGATCAGCGAACAATCGCCATGGTTCCCGCTGCGCGAAGGCATTCGCGCCCGGGCCAGGGCATCCCAGGACAAACCGACACCGGCCAGTGAATTTGCCGCCGGGCTGCTCAAGGCTGTGCAGCAGGACAAGCCGCCACGATTGATTCGCCTGGGCAATGGCAGCCGGGCGTTGCCAATGCTGGCAGCCTTGTTACCCAAGGGCTTGCTGGAATCGGGATTGATGAAGCGGTTCGGGTTGCGGGGGCAGCTCTAGTTCCGCGAGATCGTTCTTTGCGGGCAAGCCTCGCTCCTGCAGGATATTGAATTGGCATTAATCCTGTAGGAGCGAGGCTTGCCCGCGATGGCGTCAGCACCGTCACCACCGACTTCAGGAATCCATCATGAGCGACTACACCGAATACTTCGACGAAGTGATCCAGGCCCACGTAGCCATCGAACAATGGCTGGCCGAAGAGCGCGACGCTGCCGAACTGGAACAACTGCTGGCGCGTTTCTCACCGCAATTTTCCATGGTCTCGCCGCTGGGGCGGGTGCTGGATTTCGACGCGCTCAATGAGCTGTTCATGCTGGCGGGCGGCAAGAAGCTCGGGTTCCGCATCGAGCTCAGCGAACTGTCTGGCGTGGCGCTGCACGACGGCGGCGCAACGGTCAGCTACCGCGAACAACAGACCGATGCCACCGGTCTGCATTCCGATCGCCGCTCCACCGTGGTGTTCGAGAAGATGAAAGGCAAGATCTTCTGGCGGCATTTGCAGGAGACTTTTTGCCAAGGCTGACGCAATCGCTTTTTTTGTGGCGAGGGAGCTTGCTCCCGTTGGACTGCTCGGCAGTGCCATCCTGGGGCCGCTACGCAGCCCAGCGGGAGCAAGCTCCCTCGCCACAAGAGCGTTTCTGTCTTGGTTTTATCCGCCTGCCGCAGGATTCACCACCACGGTGCAGGTAATCCCCGCCGCCAACAGCACACCCTCCGGCACTTCATCGATGTGTATCCGCACCGGCACCCGTTGCGCCAGACGCACCCAGTTGAACGTCGGGTTCACGTCCGCGATCAGTTCGCGGCTCTCTGGATTATCGCGATCATAGATACCGCGCGAGATGCTTTCCACGTGGCCCTTGAGCACTTCGCCGCTCATCAGCTGCATGTCGGCCTGGTCGCCAACGCGCACCTGGGGCAATTTGGTTTCTTCGAAAAAGCCATAGACCCAGAACGAGTTCATGTCGACCACCGCCATCTTCGCTTCACCGATGCGTGCGTAGTCGCCGCGATGCACATTGAGGTTGGTCACGTAACCGTCCACTGCTGCGCGGACCTCGGTGCGTTTGAGGTTGAGTTCAGCCGCTTCCAGTTGCGCTTGTGCATGCTGATAATCGGCCAGCGCCGAGTCGGCGAGGTTGCTGGCGTCGTCGCGGTTTTCCCGGGAGATCACCAGGTTGTCCATATCCGCGCGACGATGGGCGTTGACCTTGCGCATTTCCCAGGTGGCCTTGCGCGAAGCCACCAGCGACTGCGCCTGTTTGACCGCAAGCCGATAATGTTCGGGATCGATTTGCATCAGCAGGTCGCCCTTTTTCACCAACTGATTGTCGCGTACCGGCACGTTCACCACTTCGCCGGTGACATCGGCGGCGACATTGATGATATCGGCGCGCACCCGGCCATCGCGAGTCCATGGGGTTTGCATGTAATGTACCCACAGGGTCCGGCCGATCCATATCGCAAGGGCCAGCACCAGCAAGGTTGCGAGCAGGCTGAAAAGCTTTTTCATCAGGGCCTTCTTCAGAGATAGAGAATCAGTGGTAGACCGTCAGCGCCAGCGCGCCGAACAGACAGGTAAACAGGCTCAGGCGCAGCAGCGCCGGGTGCCAGAAAAAGCGGTACAGGTCGAACCCGGAGAGGAACCTGTCCAGCGCCCAGGCCACCACTGCGGCAATCAGGAACATCAGGGTCATGGTCGGCATGTACACGCCGTGGAAGGCGATTTCACGAGGCATGTTCAAGTCCTTCAGGCTTGGCATTGGCGTGGGCGGCAAGGGGCGATTGCGGGTCGAGCAGCGATGTGCGGATGAAGTGCAGGTAGCTCTTCACCCGACGCAACGCCGAGGTGTCGAAGTGCGGAGCAAAAGGTTCGTCAGTGGACTGCACTCGGCTGATCGCGTGGTCGACAGCGATCAGAGCACGTTCGAGGTTGCTGCTGCCCGGTTGCAAAAACAGCCGCACCAGCGCGCGCCCCATCACGCGGATCGCCTGGCGCCAGGGCTGGGATTCGGCATACGCCGGGTGCACCGGCAGGATCGCCTGTTCCTTGCGCAATTCGATGATCGCGTGACCGACTTCCAGTACCACAAACATCCAGCGCAGCAGGTTGCGCTGCACCTGTGGCTGGCCCGCCGCGAAGCCGTAGGCCTGGTGCACCAGGTCGCGGGTGCGACTTTCGAAACTCGACGCCAGCCCCTTGAGCTTGCCGCTGATGGCGTACACCACCTGGCCACGCAGATCCTGCTCCAGTCGGCGCCACAGCCAGCGACTGTTGGGCGGCAGAATGATCGCCCCCGCCGCCGCGCACACCAGCATGCCGAGCACCATGGCGATGTAGTCGTTGATGAAGGTGTAGGGGTTGTAGACGGTGAGGTTGTCCGGCACCGAACCGGTACTGAAAAAGATCAACAAGCCCAGGCCGACGCCGGCATATTGCGGTCGCGACGCCAGGAATGATCCGAGCACGATGACCGGGGCGAGCATCACGCACAGCAAGGCAAAACCATCGATCCACGGGAAGATGAAAAACATCTCGACGAAGCCGATCAGCGCGCCGAGCAGCGTGCCGCACGCCATCTGAAACGCCATGCGCTTGGGGTTCGGCGTGGCGGCGGACAGGCCTACAGTGGCGGCGGCGATCAGGGTCATGGTCGCCCCGCTCGGCCACGCCGTTGCCACCCAATAGCTGCCCAACACTACCAGGATAAACGCCGCGCGAATGCCCGACGCCGCCGACACCAGCCAATTGGTCTGCGGGGTGAACGGCTCGTCCCAGCGCTCCCGTTCATGACTGTGATCGGCCAGGGATGCGTGAGTCTGTGCATAACTGTGCAGGTCGTCGACGAAGCGATACAGCAGTTCATACGCGGTGTGGAAGTCCAGCAGTTCGTCGTCGCTCGGCCCGCTCTCCTGAAAAATCGCCCGCAGGCTGCGCACCCGCGCCGGCAATCCCGCCTGATAAGCATTCAGCGCCGTGACCAGGCGTGCCGCGTCGGCGCTGGTCAGCGCGCGGCCACTGAAGCCGTCGAGTAATTCGGCAAGGTCTTGCAAGCCCGGTTTGATCGCCGCCACCGCGTGGTCCGTGTCGTGGCTGCGCAGGCGTTCGAGCAACTGGTGCAGGGCATTGAAACGCGTGGTGATGCCCATGAACTCACTGTTCAGGCGGCTGAGTCGGCCATTGCGTCGACGCATGTGCGGGTCTTCAAACACCGTGACGCTGCGCAGCCCTTCCAGGCCGACAGCCTCGGCAATGAAGCGCACATTGCCGGCTTCGAACGCCTCGCGTTGACTGCGACCGCGCAAGCCATCGGTGACGAACAGGGCAAACACGCCGAAGCGCTGATACAAGGCGTTGCGCATGGCGGCGCTGGCGGTTTGCGGGAGGATCGCGGCACTGATCAGGGTCGAGCAGAGAATCCCCAGGGAAATTTCCAGCACCCGCCACACCGCCGCCATGAATGCACCTTCCGGGTGAGCCAATGCAGGCAGCCCGACCATCGCCGCGGTGTAGCCGGCCAGCACAAAACCATAGGCGCGAAAGTTGCGGCAGCGCGCCGCACCGGCGGTGCAGATGCCAACCCAGATCGCCAGTGCGCCGAGAAACAGTTCGGTGTTTTGCGCAAATAACGCAATCAGCGCCACCATCACCGCCGACCCCGTCAGGGTGCCGAGGAAGCGGTAGAAACTCTTGGCGAACACCTGGCCGCTCTGCGGCTGCATGACGATGAACACGGTGATCATCGCCGTGCGCGGTTGTGGCAATTCCAGGCGCATGGCCAGCCACAGCGTGAGGAACGCCGCGATCAGCACCTTGAAAATGTAGACCCAGGTCACGCCGTCGCTGCGTGCCCAATCAAAGAAACCCCGGCGCCATTCCAGGGAGTACAGCCAGCGCAGAGGGGCGGGCAAGGGAGTCATGGAGTCTTGTTCACTCAGGAAAGTCTGGAAACGATTGAAACCCTGTGGCGAGCGCGCTTGCTCGCGCCGGGCAGCGAAGCGGCCCCAGAACTCTGGTAGCCCAAAGATCTTGTGAGTGCTTCGCACTCAAGCGCGAGCAAGCTCCCTCGCCACAAAAGTGGCCTTGCCTGACGAGTCACTTCAGAAGGCTCGGGGTTTTCGGTGGCTGGGTCTGCTGGGCATTCGGCACATCGTCACCCGCTCCCAGACCGCCACCCAATGCGGTCACCAGCTCGGCATGGGCGCTCAAACGCGCCGCCTGCACCTGCTGCTGCACCTGTTGCTGCTTAAACAACAAGGTTTGCGCGTTGAGCACATTGAGGTAATCGGTGAGCCCGCGCTGATAGGCAATCATCGCGATGTCGTAGGTCTTCTGCGCAGTGGCTACCGACTCGGCAGCGAAAGTTTGCTGCTTGTCCATCGACTCGCGACGGATCAACTGATCAGAGATGTTTTTCAGCGCGTTGACCAGGGTTTGGTTGTAATGCGCCACCGCGATGTCGTACCCGGCCGAGGCTTCACCCAACTGCGCGCGCAAACGCCCGCCATCGAAGATCGGCAAGGAGATCGCCGGGCCAACGCTGTAGTTGAGCTTCTTGCCGGTCAAAAACTCCAGCGCCCCGCCGCCGGTGGCCATGTAGCCGAGGCTGCCGACCAGATCGACGTTCGGATAAAAACCGGCATGAGCGACATCGATGCCGCGGGCTTGCGCCGCCACCTGCCAACGACTGGCGACCACGTCCGGCCGTTGACCGAGCAACTGCGCCGGCAGCGCCGACGGCAGCTTCAGCGCCGCGCCCAACGACAGCGTTGGCCGCTGAAGCTGCGCGCCCTCCCCCGGACCTTTACCGGCGAGCGCGGCCAATTGATTGCGACTCAGGGCGATTTCTTCGTCCAACGCATCGATCTGCCGATGGGTTTCCGGCAACGGCGTCTCGGCCTGGCTCACTTCGAAATGGGTGCCGATGCCGCCGCTCAAACGCTTCTGCGCCAGCTCGAGAATTTGCTGTTGCTGCTTCAGCGTCGCTTCGACGATGTCCCGTTGCGCGTAGTGCAACGACAGCTCGATGTAGACGCGCATGATATTGTTCTGCAATTCGAGTTGGGCCTGGCGCGCTTCGGCGACCGTCATATGGGCCATGTCCACGGCGCGCTCGGTGGCATTGCTTTCGCGGCCCCAGAGGTCGAGGGCATAGCTGAAACCCAGCGCGGCGTTGTTATCCCAAGTGGTGCTGTTGGCCAGGTCACCGGGACCGTAGAACGGATCGGTGGGCCAGTTGTGACGTTTGAGCGTGGACTCGCCGTTGATCTGCAACGACTCTGCTGCTTCGGCGATGCCGGCCATCGATTTGGCTTGACGCACCCGTGCGGCGGCCATGGCCAGGGTCGGACTGCCTTGCATGGCGGTTTCGATCCAGCGGTTCAGTTGCGGATCGCCATACGCCTGCCACCATTGTGCGGTGGGCCAATGCGCATCCTGTGCGGCGCTCTGGATGGCTTCGTCGGTGACCAGTGAATCGGCCTCCAGCGCCTTGCCCTGCGGGCCAATACCTCCGGTTCCGATGCAGCCGCTGATTGCCAGGGTTAAAGCGAAAACACTGAGCGGCTGAAGCGCTCTGCTGATGCGACGCGGCACTGCTGCGATTTCCTGAGGTGGGGAGTTTTGCGGGATGCGCAATTCTATGGGGCCACCGGAAGGGCGATAAGCTGGGAATCCTGTGAATCTTTGTTACCGTTAACGAGATAATCCGGAAGTCATCTTTAGTCGCCTGTAAAAAAACAGAAACTTCGTGTCACAATTTGCTATTCGCCAAGAGAGCACCCCATGGACACATTGCAAAACATGCGCGCCTTCAGTTACGTGGCCGAGGCCGGCAGTTTCACCGCCGCCGCGGTGCAACTGGACACCACCACGGCCAACGTCTCGCGCGCGGTCTCCAACCTGGAAGCCCACCTGCAAACCCGTCTGCTCAACCGAACGACCCGTCGCATCGCCCTGACCGAAGCCGGCAAGCGTTATTTGCTGCGCTGCGAGCAGATCCTGGCCTACGTCGAAGAAGCCGAAGCCGAAGCCAGCGACGCCCACGCACGCCCGGCCGGGCAGCTGAAAGTGCACACCATGACCGGCATCGGCCAGCACTTCGTGATCGACGCCATCGCCCGCTATCGCAAAACCCATCCGGACGTCACCTTCGACCTGACCATGGCCAACCGCGTACCGGACCTGCTCGACGAGGGCTACGATGTCTCCATCGTGCTCGCCAGCGAACTGCCGGACTCGGGCTTCGTCTCCCAGCGCCTGGGCATCACCTACAGCATCGTTTGCGCCTCGCCGGCCTACGTCAAAGCCAACGGCTGCGCACAAAAACCCAGCGACCTGCTCAACCACGCCTGCCTGCGCCTGGTGAGCCCGGTCATCCCCCTCGAGAAATGGGCCTTCGACGGCCCGGATGGCCAGGAAATGGTCACCATCAACAGCTCACCGTTCCTAGTCAACTCCGCCGACGCCATGAAAACCGCGATCACCAGCGGCATGGGCGTCGGCGTCTTGCCGCTGTACGCGGCCATCGACGGCCTGCGCGACGGCACGCTGGTGCGTGTGATGCCCAAATACCGATCCCAGGAACTGAACCTGTACGCCATCTACCCTTCGCGGCAATACCTGGATGCGAAGATCAAGACGTGGGTGGAGTACCTGCGTGGGTCGCTGCCGGAGTTGTTGGCGGCGCATCAGGCGGAGTTGGCGGCGTATGAACTGAGCGGGAGCCTGGGTGGGGTTCGGGTGGCGAATTGAGGTTGGCGGTGCCGAGTGGAACTTGATTGAGTGCATATCCATGCTCGGGGGGCGGGCTACCGGCCGGCCTAATTGCTTGGGCATATGATGATCCCCTGTAGGAGCCAGCCTGCTGGCGATGGTCGTCAACGATAATGTGTCCTGTCTGAATGAACGCAGTGTCTGGGGTTTTTTCGCGAGCAGGCTCGCTCCTACAATGGGATGGGGGGCATATGGTGGAAATTGGTCGGCTGGCAGGCCGCCATCGCTGCGATGCGGCGACCCGACAAGCCAGCTCCCACAGAAGGGCAAAAGCAAGCAAAAGCAAAAGTAGAACACCATACAACCGCCGTTGCTTCTCACCACTCAACAGGCCGAGCGTTAGCTCGCCTGCAGCTTTTGATCTTGATCCACCCGCCCCCTCGGCAGGCTGAGTGGAGGCGTTTATCCGGGGGTGGGCGCGTAGCGCCGTGCGGCGCAGCCGCACACATCGAGAGGAGGTCGTCGCGAAGCAGACCGGAGGCGATGCCCCCGGATGAATGCCGGAGCGAAGGAACCCCGAGCCTCAGCGAGGGGCCGTACGTCAGGGGCAAGCGTTTTTTTGGTTACTTTTTTTTGGCGCTTGTAAAAAAAGTCACTCGCCGTAAGGGCGAAACCCTAAGCCGCCGTTACCGCAGCAACGGATATGTACACGTTCTATCCAACGCCTGGCCGGCCCAGAGGCCGCCAAGGCAAGGCCAAACTGACAGCGCCGTCAGTTAGCAGTCACCTTCCCGACCCCCAAACAGGTTTATAAAGGGACATACCCTTCGCCCAAAAACCAGCCCCGGCGCCCCACTCGCATGCGAATCCAGCAAAAACCCGCCCTGCTCGTCGCCCTCCTGATTCTCCTGGCAGCGCTGGGCGTGTGGTTCGCCACCAAACCCGCCAAGGCAAAACTGGCCACCCCCACCGCCATCCCCGTGCGCGTCGTCAACGTCACCGAAAAAGACGTCCCGCGCTTCGTCAGCGGCATCGGCTCGGTGCTGTCACTGCACAGCGTCGTGGTCCGCCCCCAAATCGACGGCATCCTCACCAAAATCATGGTCAAGGAAGGCCAATTGGTGAAAAAAGGCGACCTGTTGGCCACTATCGACGATCGCTCGATCCGCGCCAGCCTTGACCAGGCCCGGGCGCAACTGGGCGAAAGCCAGGCGCAACTGCAAGTGGCGCAGGTGAACCTCAAGCGCTACAAACTGCTGAGTGTCGACGACGGCGTTTCCAAGCAGACCTACGACCAGCAACAAGCGCTGGTCAACCAGCTCAAGGCCACCGCTCAAGGCAACCAGGCCTCCATCGACGCCGCTCTGGTGCAACTGTCTTACACGCAGATTCGCTCTCCGGTGACCGGTCGCGTCGGCATTCGTACTGTGGATGAAGGCAACTTCCTGCGCATGACCGACACCCAGGGCCTGTTCACCGTGACCCAGATCGACCCGATCGCTGTGGAGTTCTCGCTGCCGCAACAGATGCTGCCAACCCTGCAGGGCCTGATCAACGACCCACAGCGCGCTCAGGTAAAGGCTTATATCGGTGCCGATACCGACGGCGAAACCGGCAATCTGCTGGGCGAAGGCCATTTGACCTTGATCGACAACCAGATCAACGCCAACACCGGCACCATCCGCGCCAAGGCCGAATTCAACAACCCGGGACAGAAGCTCTGGCCCGGCCTGCTGGTGACGGTAAAAATTCAGACCGCACTGGATAAAGATGCGCTGGTCGTACCGCCCAACGTCGTACAGCGTGGCCTCGATCAACATTTCGTCTACCGCCTCAAGGGCGACAAGGTCGAAACCGTCCCGGTGCAAATGGTCTATCAGGACAGCGGCCAGAACATCATCAAAGGCGTACAGCCCGGGGATAAGCTGGTCAGCGACGGGCAGTCCCGCCTCAAGCCCGGCTCGACGGTGCAGGTGCTGACCGATCCGCCGCAAGTAGTGCAATCGGAGTCGGCGCCATGAAGGGCCATGGTTCGGTTTCAGCCTGGTGCATCGATCATCCGGTGGCGACCATTCTGCTGACCTTTGCCCTGGTGCTGCTGGGCGCGATTGCCTTCCCGCGTTTGCCCATCGCGCCGTTGCCGGAAGCGGAATTTCCGACCATCCAGGTGGCCGCGCAATTGCCAGGTGCCAGCCCGGAAACCATGGCGTCGTCGGTGGCCACGCCTCTGGAAGTGCAATTCAGCGCCATTCCCGGCGTGACCCAGATGACCTCGAGCAGTGCTCTGGGCTCGACCAACCTGACCCTGCAATTCACCCTCGACAAGAGCATCGACACCGCCGCCCAGGAAGTCCAGGCCGCGATCAACACCGCTGCCGGCAAACTGCCCAAGGACATGCCGAACCTGCCGACCTGGCGCAAGGTCAACCCGGCCGACAGCCCGGTGCTGATCCTCAGCGTCAACTCGTCGCTGATGCCCGGCCCGGAGCTCAGCGACCTGACGGAAACCCTATTGTCCCGTCAGCTCAGCCAGGTCGATGGTGTCGGACAGGTCGCCATCACCGGTCAGCAGCGTCCGGCAATTCGCGTCCAGGTCTCCGCCGATAAACTGGCGGCCATCGGCCTCACCCTGGCCGACATCCGTCTGGCCATCCAGCAAACCAGCCTCAATCTGGCCAAAGGCGCGCTATACGGCGAGTCAAGCATCTCGACGCTTTCGACCAATGATCAACTGTTCCATCCCGACGAATACAGCCAACTGATCGTTTCCTACAAGGATGGCGCACCGGTTCATCTCAAGGATGTCGCCAAAGTCGTCAACGGTTCGGAAGATGCCTACGTTCAAGCCTGGGCGGGGTCGCAGCCGGGGGTCAACCTGGTGATTTTCCGCCAGCCAGGCGCCAACATCGTCGAGACCGTGGATCGCATTCAGGCGGCACTGCCGGCGCTGGAAGCCATGTTGCCGGCTTCGGTGCAGGTCAAGGTGCTGATCGACCGCACCCAGACCATCCGCGCGTCCTTGCATGAAGTGGAAATCACCTTGCTGATCGCCGTCCTGCTTGTAGTGGCGGTGATGGCGCTGTTCCTGCGCCAGTTGTCAGCCACGTTGATCGTGTCGGCGGTGCTTGGTGTGTCGCTGATCGCCAGTTTTGCCCTGATGTACGTCATGGGCTTCAGCCTGAACAACCTGACGCTGGTGGCGATCGTGGTGGCCGTGGGGTTTGTGGTCGACGATGCGATCGTGGTGGTGGAAAACATTCACCGTCACCTGGAGGCCGGCGACGGTATGCGCGAGGCGGCAATCAAGGGTGCCGGGGAAATCGGCTTCACCGTGGTCTCGATCAGTTTCTCGCTGGTGGCAGCATTCATTCCGCTGCTGTTCATGGGGGGCGTGGTCGGGCGGCTGTTCAAGGAATTTGCGTTGACCGCCACCTCCACCATCCTGATCTCGGTGGTGGTGTCCCTGACGTTGGCGCCGACCCTGGCCGCGCTGTTCATGCGCGCACCTGTGCATCACGCCCACGATAAACCGGGCTTCGGCGAGCGTCTGCTGGCGTGGTACGAAAAAGGTCTGCGCCGCGCCCTCGCCCACCAGAAAACCATGATCGGTGTGTTTGCGTTGTCGCTGGGGCTGGCCGTCGCTGGTTACATCTTCATTCCCAAGGGCTTTTTCCCGATTCAGGACACCGGTTTCGTCCTCGGCACCACTGAAGCCGCCGCCGATATTTCCTACGGCGACATGGTGAAAAAACACCTGGCAATGGCCGAAATCGTCGCTGCCGACCCGGCAGTCGAAACCTTCTCGCACTCGGTCGGGGTGTCAGGCAGTAACCAGACCATCGCCAACGGACGGTTCTGGATCACCCTGAAAAAACGCGGTGACCGCGATGTCTCGGCCAGCCAGTTCATTGACCGGATTCGCCCGCAACTGATGAAAGTGCCGGGCATCGTCCTGTACCTGCGCGCCGGCCAGGACATCAACCTCAGTTCCGGCCCGAGCCGTGCCCAATACCAATATGTGCTCAAGAGCAACGACGGCGCGACCCTGAGCACCTGGACCCAGCGCCTGACGGAAAAACTGCGCGCCAACCCGGCCTTCCGCGACATTTCCAACGACCTGCAGTTGGGCGGCAGCATCACCCACATCAACATCGACCGTAGCGCCGCGGCCCGTTTCGGCCTGACCGCCAGTGACGTCGACGAAGCGCTTTATGACGCGTTTGGCCAACGCCAGATCAATGAATTCCAGACTCAGGTCAACCAATACAACGTGATCCTGGAACTGGACACCCAGCAACGCGGCAAAGCCGAAAGCCTCAACTATTTCTACCTGCGCTCGCCCCTGAGCGGGGAAATGGTGCCGTTGTCGGCCCTGGCCAGGTTCGAAGCGCCGACCATAGGCCCGCTGTCCATCGCCCACGACGGCATGTTCCCCGCCGCCAACCTGTCGTTCAACCTGGCCCCCGGCGTGGCGTTGGGCGATGCGGTGATCATGCTCAACCAGGCCAAGGCCGACATCGGCATGCCAACCGCCATCAGCGGTAACTTCCAGGGCGCGGCCCAGGCGTTCCAGAGTTCGCTGGCCAGCCAGCCGTGGCTGATTCTCGCGGCGCTGTTGGCGGTGTACATCATTCTCGGTGTGCTCTACGAGAGCTTCGTGCATCCGCTGACGATCATTTCGACCTTGCCTTCGGCGGGCCTCGGCGCAGTGATCATGCTGTGGATCTGCGGTCAGGATTTTTCGATCATGGCCTTGATCGGCTTGGTGCTGTTGATCGGTATCGTCAAGAAAAACGGCATCCTGATGATCGACTTCGCCCTCGAAGCGCAGCGCAATGGCGGCCTGTCGCCGGAAGAGGCGATCTTCAAGGCCTGTATCACGCGCTTCCGGCCGATCATCATGACCACCCTCGCCGCGCTGCTTGGCGCCCTGCCGCTGATGCTCGGCTACGGCACCGGCGCCGAATTGCGCCAGCCGTTGGGTATCGCTGTAGTCGGCGGCTTGCTGGTGAGCCAGGCGCTGACGCTGTTCACCACCCCGGTCATATACTTATGGCTGGAGCGGTTGTTTCACAAACACACTCCTTCACCAGCGCCTCCGCCCGTACCGGCGCTGGCGACCACAGACTGAGGCGGGGTCATGCGCGTCCTGATTGTCGAAGACGAAGAAAAAACCGCGGACTATCTGCACCGCGGCCTGACGGAACAGGGTTACACCGTAGACCTGGCCCGCGATGGCGTGGAAGGCCTGCACATGGCGCTGGAAAGCGACTACGCGGTGATCGTCCTCGATGTGATGCTGCCGGGCCTCGACGGCTTTGGCGTCCTGCGCGCCTTGCGTGCGCGCAAGCAGACCCCTGTGATCATGCTCACCGCCCGCGAGCGGGTAGAAGATCGCATCAAAGGCCTGCGCGACGGGGCCGACGATTACCTCGGCAAACCGTTTTCCTTCCTTGAACTGGTAGCACGCCTGCAAGCGCTGACCCGGCGCAGCGGCGGTCATGAACCGGTGCAAGTGAGCATTGCCGACCTGTGGATAGATCTGATCAGCCGCAAGGCTACGCGCGGCGGCGCACGGCTGGACCTGACCGCCAAGGAGTTCTCGCTGCTCAGCGTATTGGCCCGGCGCCAGGGTGAAATCCTCTCCAAGACCGCCATCGCCGAGATGGTCTGGGACATCAATTTCGATAGCGACGCCAACGTCGTCGAAGTCGCGATCAAACGTCTGCGGGCCAAGCTCGACGGCCCTTTTGAAGAAAAACTGCTGCACACGATTCGTGGCATGGGTTATGTGCTGGAGAGCCGTGGTGTCCAGTAACTCGATCGCCCTGCGCCTGAGCGGGATGTTCACACTGGTGGCGCTTCTGGTGTTTCTGCTGATCGGCTGGGCACTCTACCAACAGGTCGACAAAGGCCTGGGGTTGTTGCCCGAGGCCGAACTGGACGCGCGTTACAGCGTGCTCGAATCAACGGTCGGCCGCTACGGCACGCCCGAGCACTGGGTGAAGATCAACAACAAACTCAAGCTGCTGGGCGAAGAAGACAAACGCATCAGTTTCTGGATCGTCAGCGGCGATCCGCGCTACGAATACGGCAATCCGACACCGCAGATCCGCGAGTTCTCCCAAGGGCCGCTGGGCATGCGCGACATGACCCTGCCCGGTCAGCCTTACCCGCTCAAAGTGCTGGTCAGCCAGTTCCCGGCCAAGGACCAGCGCCCGCCACTGCGCTTCATGATCGCCATCGACACCGAGACCTTTCACCAGACCCAGCATCAGCTGCTGATTGCCTTGATTGCCCTGGCGATCGTTGGCGTGCTGATGGCCTCGGCACTGGGCTATTGGGTGGCACGTATCGGCCTCAAGCCGTTGATCAAACTGTCCCATGAAGCCCAGCGCCTGGCCCCGCCGCTGCGTTCGGGACGCTTGAGGTTATCGCCCTTGCCGCCGGAACTGGATCAGTTCGTCAATGCTTTCAACGCCACCCTTGAGCGGGTCGAACAGGCTTACTCGCGCCTGGAGTCGTTCAATGCCGATGTCGCCCATGAACTGCGATCACCGCTGACCAATCTGATTGGCCAGACCCAGGTGGCACTGACCCGCGGACGCTCGGCGGAACATTATTTCGAAGTGCTGCAATCGAACCTCGAAGAACTCGAACGCTTGCGCTCGATCATCAATGACATGCTGTTCCTCGCCAGTGCAGACCAGGGCAGCAAAGCGACCAAACTGACCTCGACTTCGCTGGCCGATGAAGTGGCCACGACCCTGGAGTATCTAGATTTCATTCTCGAGGACGCCCGGGTTGAAGTGCAGGTCAGCGGCGATGCCCTGGTGCGCATCGAGATCGCCCATTTGCGTCGGGCGTTGATCAACCTGCTGAGCAACGCAGTCCAGCACACCGAGCCCGGGCAGGTGATTGAAGTGCGGATCGAAGCCGGGGAGCATCAGGTCAGCATCGGTGTCGCCAACCCCGGTTCGCCGATTGCCAGCGAACATCTGCCGCGCTTGTTCGAGCGTTTCTACCGCGTTGACGCTTCGCGTAGCAACAGCGGCAACAATCACGGGTTGGGTCTGGCGATCGTCAAGGCGATTGCACTGATGCATGGCGGTGATGTGTTTGTGCGCAGTGATCACGGGATGAACACGTTCGGCATTCACCTCCCCGTCTGAAACACTACCGTGGCGAGCGAGCTTGCTCGCGCTGGGCTGCGAAGCGGCCCTGAAACCTGTGCACGCGTCCTTTCAGTCAGCATTGTGCTCCCTGGATTCACGACTGCACCACAGCCGAGCGGGAGCAAGCTCCCTCGCCACAGAAAAACGCTTGGCATTACAACTATTGCCGTAACCGCAACAGTCCTTTCATGAATCCGGCCTTTTTCCCAACGCCGGACATCCTTATCTTTGCCCGCACCAAACAGCACTTGCCAAGCAAGAAGGTTTTAAAGATGTCCAACAGTATGGGTATTGCCAGCGCTTTCGTTTTGTCCTCTTTGTTCCTGTCTCCGTTCGCCATGGCTGAAGAGTCGCAAGCCTTCGTCGCGCAAAACAGCGCACGCGCCGCCGTGTACGCGCAGCACCAGAGCGAGATGACGGCCAAAGCACAGGACGCCACCCAGGCCCCGCAAGCAGCGAGCACTCAAGGCCGGGTCGAGAAAGACAGCTGATTGCTGCGCATCGCTCCCATTTCCCTCGACGCTTTTCATCGGCTCTTCCCTTTGAAAAGTTGTCTTCAAAGCCGCTGCCATCAGCGGCTTTTTTTCGCCTTTTCCACGCCACTTCACACTATCGATCAGGCATAAAAAAAGGCCACCCGAAGGTAGCCTTTAAAAAACTAGAGAGGTTTTTTACTTACACGGCCGCAACAGGACGCATGTAAGAGATCGGTGCAGTACTGGCGTCTTCGAAAGTCACGACTTCCCAAGCATCTGTCTGCTCAATCAACTTGCGCAGCAGCTGGTTGTTCAATGCATGTCCGGACTTGAAGCCCTTGAACTCACCAATCAGGCTATTGCCCAGCAGGTAGAGGTCACCAATTGCATCGAGGATCTTGTGCTTCACGAATTCGTCTTCATAGCGAAGGCCGTCTTCGTTCAGTACACCATCCGCGTCGACCACAATAGCGTTTTCAACGCTGCCGCCGAGTGCGAGGTTGTGCTTGCGCAGGTACTCGATGTCACTCATGAAACCAAAGGTACGGGCGCGGCTGACTTCTTTTACGAACGAAGTACTGGAAAAATCCACGCTTGCACTTTGTGTGCGGTCACGGAAAACAGGGTGATCGAAATCGATCTCGAAGCTCACCTTGAAACCTTCGAAAGGGACGAAAGTGGCGCGCTTGTCGCCGTCTTCCACTGTCACTTCACGCAGGATGCGGATGAACTTCTTGGCGGCTTCCTGTTCTTCCAGGCCAGCCGACTGAATCAGAAATACGAAGGGTCCAGCGCTACCATCCATGATCGGGACTTCGGACGCGGAGAGCTCGACGTAGGCGTTATCGATGCCCAGGCCAGCCATGGCCGAGAGCAAGTGCTCCACCGTATCCACTTTGGTGTCACCGTTGACCAGAGTGGTCGACATCGTGGTTTCACCAACGTTTTCCGCGCGCGCCGGGATCTGCACCGCAGGGTCCAGGTCGGCACGAACAAACACGATGCCGGTGTCGACAGGCGCAGGCTTGAGGGTCAGGTAGACCTTCTCCCCGGAGTGCAGACCTACACCTGTGGCACGGATAATATTTTTCAGTGTGCGTTGTTTAATCATGGCTTGGGCCGCTTCAGCGCAAATTGCGAACTGGTATCAACAAAGGCTGGCGATGATAGCAGACCATGCCTTTGCTGAACACCAATCACCTTCATAGCCCTGATACATTTCATCAATCGGCCTGACGACGCAGGAATGCTGGAATGTCCAGGTAGTCCAGATCATCTTGCGGATTCATCTTCGCGGCAGCCGCAGCACCGGCCTGAGCCTGGTTGCGCATGACGGTCGGACGGTCCAGGTCACGGTAGTTCACCGCTGGAGCTTCCTGACGAACAGGGGCTTGTTGTTGTGGCTGCGACGCCATCGACGTGTGAACGGTATTGTCGATGACCTTCACAGGCTTCTCGATTTTAGCGCCCAGGCCGGTCGCCACGACAGTCACGTGCAGCTCGTCGCGCATGTCCGGATCGATAACGGTACCGACCTTGACCATCGCATGCTCGGAAGCGAAGGCTTCGATGATGCTACCCACGTCGGAGTACTCACCCAGGGACAGGTCAGGACCGGCGGTGATGTTCACCAGGATGCCGCGTGCGCCTTGCAGGTTCACGTCTTCGAGCAACGGGTTGCGGATGGCTGCTTCAGTGGCTTCACGTGCACGGTTCGGACCGCTGGCGCAGCCAGTGCCCATCATCGCCATGCCCATTTCACTCATCACGGTACGCACGTCGGCGAAGTCGACGTTGATCATGCCCGGACGCTTGATGATGTCGGAGATACCGCGAACGGCACCGGCCAGTACATCGTCAGCCTTGGCGAAAGCCGACAGCAGGCTGGCGTCTTTACCGAGGATGGTCAGCAGCTTCTCGTTGGGAATGGTGATCAGCGAGTCGACGCTTTCCGACAGCAGGCGGATGCCCTCGTCGGCCAGCTGCATGCGCTTGCGACCTTCGAACGGGAACGGACGGGTCACCACCGCAACGGTGAGGATCCCCATTTCCTTGGCCACTTCGGCAATGATCGGCGCAGCACCGGTACCGGTACCACCGCCCATGCCAGTGGTGATGAACACCATGTTGGTACCCTGCAGGACTTCGGCAATGCGCTCACGGTCTTCGAGAGCGGCCTGACGACCTACTTCAGGGTTGGCACCGGCACCCAGACCTTTGGTCACGCCGGTACCCAGTTGCAGGATGGTCCGCGCGCTGATGCTTTTCAGCGCCTGGGCATCAGTGTTGGCGCAGATGAACTCGACGCCTTCAATGTTGCTCTTGACCATGTGATTCACAGCGTTGCCGCCGCCACCGCCAACACCGATAACCTTGATTACCGGACTTGCGGGGATGTTGTCTACGAGTTCGAACATTTTCCCTCTCCTTTACGTTCTCTAGTTTTTTTCGCCTACTGCGTATATCTACAACGGTGCTGCGGTAAATCCTTAGAAATTTCCCTGTACCCAGCTCTTGATGCGATCGAGCAAGGCGCCTTTCGGCTCTTCGTTGCTGTAGCTGTCGCGACTGCCGATGCCCGAGAACGAAATGCCGTCGGATTGCTTCTGCAGGCCGTACATCAACAGGCCAACGCCGGTGGAATAAATCGGGTTGCGAACTACGTCATCCAGGCCCCTCACACCGTGAGGCACGCCCAGGCGTACTGGCATATGGAAGATTTCCTCGGCCAATTCGGTGGCGCCTTCCATCTTCGACGTACCACCGGTCAGCACGATGCCGGCCGGAATCAGGTCTTCGTAGCCGCTGCGGCGCAGCTCGGCCTGGATCAGCGTGAACAGTTCGTCGTAGCGCGGCTCGACCACTTCGGCCAGGGCCTGGCGAGACAGTTCGCGCGGCGGACGGTCGCCAACACTCGGCACCTTGATGGTTTCACCGGCACCGGCCAGCTTGGCCAGGGCACAGGCGTAGCGAATCTTGATTTCTTCGGCGTACTGGGTCGGGGTGCGCAACGCCATGGCGATGTCATTGGTCACCTGATCGCCCGCGATTGGAATCACTGCGGTGTGGCGGATCGCGCCCTCAGTGAAGATCGCGATGTCAGTGGTGCCGCCGCCGATATCCACCAGGCACACGCCCAGTTCTTTTTCGTCGTCGGTCAGCACCGAATAGGCCGACGCCAGTTGCTCGAGAATGATGTCGTCGATTTCCAGGCCGCAGCGGCGCACGCATTTTTCAATGTTCTGTGCGGCGTTGACGGCGCAGGTGACCACGTGAACCTTGGCTTCCAGACGTACCCCGGACATGCCCAGTGGCTCGCGCACGCCTTCCTGGTTATCGATCACGTAATCCTGCGGCAGGGTGTGCAGCACCCGCTGGTCAGCCGGGATCGCCACAGCCTGGGCGGCGTCGAGCACGCGTTCAAGGTCGGCAGAGCTGACTTCGCGATCACGAATCGCCACGATGCCGTGGGAGTTCAGGCTGCGAATGTGATTGCCGGCCACGCCGACAAATGCCGAGTGGATGCGGCAACCCGCCATCAGCTGGGCTTCTTCAATCGCGCGCTGGATCGATTGCACGGTGGATTCGATGTTCACCACCACGCCTTTCTTCAGGCCACGGGACGGATGCGTACCGATCCCGACGATTTCCAGCGTGCCGTCGTCCGAAACCTCGCCTACCAGCGCCACCACCTTGGAGGTGCCGATATCGAGACCGACGATCATTTTGCCGCTTTGCACGTTTGCCATGGGTCCTGCCTCTTCTTAATTCTTCGCGACAGCGGGTTGGGCTGCCGTCGGCGCTACGGGTTCCCGCCAGCCAACAGCGAGGCCGTTGGCGTAGCGCAGATCGATACGCGCAATGTTCGTAATCTGTTCTTTAAGCGTCTTGTCGTAGATGGCAATGAAGCGGCGCATCTTTTCCACCTGGTTGCCGCGCCCCAGCAGCAGTTCGATCCCGGGGCCCGCACTGCCTGGGCCGGTGGTCAGGAACCAGCTGCCTCGTTCACGCAACTCCAGGCGTGCAATCGAGAAGCCCAGCGGCCGGAGCATCTGGCTCAGGACCTGGTATTGCTGCATCACCTGCTGTTGAGCCCGTTGTGGACCGAACAGCTGCGGCAAGTGTTCGTAGTTCGCCAGCTCACGCGGGGTAAAGGCCTGACCCTGGTTATTCAACAGCGACTCGTCACCCCATCGGGCAACCGGCAGTTGCTCTTCCAGGCGGATCACCACTTGATCCGGCCACACCCTGCGCACTTCGGCGTGGGCAATCCATGGCATCTGCTCCAGCTCGGTGCGCATGCTCGCCAGGTCGATGGTGAAGAAACTCGACGCCACGAATGGAGCGATCCGTTGCTGCACCGCTTGCTGGCTGATGTAGCTCAAGTCGCCCTGCACGTTGATTTTGGTGATCGGCCGGTCAGCGTACGGCAGCAAACGCTGCGCGCCTTCGTATGTACCGAACCCCAACGCCACCAGCAGCACCGGCCAGAACAGACTCTTGAGAAAACCGAAATTGGCTTTCGGCAGGCGCGCAGACATCGGCTCTTTGGCCACCATTCGGCTGGCACCCCGCGGCACCGGCTTGCGGCCGGGTACGGGTGGCTGATGTCTGACTTGAGCGCCATGCATGGTCTTAACCTCTTGCCTCGATACTTGCGGCCAGGATCGCCAGAACCAATTGCTGGAAATCCAGACCGGCAGCACGGGCCGCCATCGGAACCAGACTGTGATCGGTCATGCCCGGTGCGGTGTTCACTTCCAGAAACCAGAACTGCCCGTCGGCGTCCTGCATCACGTCCGCCCTGCCCCAACCGGCGATACCCAGCGCGTCACAGGCTTTCGCCGTGAGGTCCATGAGTTCCTTTTCCTTGGCGCTATCCAGCCCGCACGGAATGCGGTATTGGGTATCGTTGGCGATGTACTTGGCGTCGTAGTCGTAGAAACTGTGCGTCGTGCCCAGGGCGATGGGAGGCAACACCTGGTCACGCAGGGTGGCGATGGTGAACTCCGGACCTTGAATCCATTGCTCGACCAACACTTGCGAATCGTAGGTACTGGCCGCTTTCCAGGCGTCGATCAATTCGGACGCGGAAGTCACTTTGGCCATCCCGATACTTGAACCTTCATGCGCCGGTTTGACGATCAAAGGAAAGCCCAGTTCCGTCGCTGCCGAAATACAATCGGCCTCGCTGCGCAGCACGGCGTGACGTGGCGTCGGAATCCCGAGGCTGTGCCAGACCTGCTTGGTGCGCAGTTTGTCCATGGCCAGGGCCGAAGCGAGAATGCCGCTGCCGGTGTAAGGAATGCCCAGGCATTCGAGCAGGCCCTGCATGCTGCCGTCTTCACCACCGCGACCGTGGAGGATGATGAAGGCGCGGTCGATCTTTTCACTCTGCAGACGCTGCAACAGGTCGTCGCCCACATCGAGGCCGAACGCATCCACGCCCGCACTTTGCAGCGCGTCGAGAACGGCGTTGCCCGATTTCAGGGACACCTCGCGCTCGGCACTCTTGCCACCGAACAACACGGCGACGCGGCCGAAGTCCTTCGGCGCGACAGTGGAAACGAGGTTGGCGTACGCAGCAATCATTTCAACTTTCCCTCTACCGATGCCGCCACGGCACCCGTGAACAACGAACTCTTCAACAAACTCGGGGCAAGACCGCCCACATCACCCGCGCCCTGGCACAGCAGGATGTCGCCGGCACGCAGCAGCGGCTTGACGATCGGCGCCAGGTCGGCACCGCGCTCGATGTAGATCGGATCGAGCTGGCCGCGCTGGCGGATGCTGTTGCACAGCTTGCGGCTGTCAGCACCCGGGATCGGCTCTTCGCCGGCCGGATAGACTTCCATCAACAGCAGCACATTGGCGTCGGCCAGGACATTGACGAAATCGTCGTACAGGTCGCGGGTGCGGCTGTAACGGTGCGGCTGGTAGACCATCACCAGTCGGCGCTCCGGCCAGCCACCGCGCACGGCCTTGATCACCGCCGCCACTTCGGTCGGGTGGTGACCGTAGTCGTCGACCAGCATCACGCTGCCGTCGTCCACCGGCAGTTCGCCGTAGACCTGGAAGCGCCGGCCGACACCCTGGAACCCGGACAGGCCCTGAACGATGGCTTCATCGCTGACGCCCTCGTCCGTGGCGATGCAGATGGTCGCCAGTGCGTTCAATACGTTGTGGTTGCCCGGCATGTTCACCGAGACATCGAGCGGCTCGCGATCTGGACGCAGCACGGTGAAGAAGGTTTGCATACCTTGCTGGCGCACATTGATCGCGCGCACGTCGCAGTCGTCGCCGAAACCGTAAGTCACGGTCGGACGCTTCACTTGCGGCAGGATTTCACGCACCACCGGATCATCCAGACACACCACGGCCAGACCGTAGAACGGCAGGTTGTGCAGGAACTCGACGAAAGTTTTCTTCAGCTTGTTGAAGTCACCGTCGTAGGTCGCCATGTGATCGGCGTCGATGTTGGTGACCACGGCGACCAGCGGTTGCAGGTGCAGGAAGCTCGCATCGCTTTCATCGGCTTCGGCGATCAGGTAGCGGCTGGTGCCAAGCTGGGCATTGGTGCCTGCGGCGTTCAGACGACCACCGATGACGAACGTCGGGTCCAGGCCACCGGCGGCGAACACCGAAGCGATCAGGCTGGTGGTGGTGGTTTTGCCGTGGGTACCGGCGACGGCGATGCCGTGGCGATAGCGCATCAGCTCAGCCAGCATTTCTGCACGCGGTACCACCGGGATGCGGCGTTCCAGTGCAGTGGCGACTTCCGGGTTGGACGTGTTCACGGCACTCGACACCACCAGCACGTCGGCAGCGGCAGCGTTTTCGGCACGGTGGCCGATGAAAATCTGTGCGCCGAACGTTTCCAGGCGCTCGGTGACCGGCGAAGCCTTCAGGTCGGAACCGGACACTTCATAGCCCAGGTTCAACAACACTTCGGCAATCCCGCACATGCCCACACCGCCGATACCGACGAAGTGGATACGGCGGATGCGGCGCATTTCCGGTTGCGGCATGGCTTTCTGATTCTCAACCATGGGCCACCTCCAGGCAGGTGTCGACGACGTTACGGGTAGCATCGGGTTTGGCCAGGCGGCGTGCCGCAGTAGCCATTTCTTCGAGTCGTTGCGGTTGCATCAGGACCTCTGTCAGGCGAGCGGCAAGATCCGCTGCGCCAGTCGTTCTTTGCGGCATCAGGAAAGCAGCGCCTTCACGGGCCAAATAATCGGCGTTGCGGGTCTGGTGATCGTCGATGGCATGGGGCAAAGGCACCAGCATCGAGGGCAGACCGGCGGCAGCCAGTTCACTGATGGTCAGCGCGCCTGCGCGACATACCACCAGGTCGGCCCAGCCATAGGCTTGGGCCATGTCTTTGATGAAAGGCTGCACTTGCGCCTCGACGCCAGCCGCGCGATAGCGCTCTGCAGTCACTTCATCGTGGTTTCTGCCAGCCTGATGGAACACGTCCGGACGCAGGTCGACAGCGACTTGCGCCAGGGCTTCAGGCAGCAACTTGTTCAACGGCTCCGCGCCCAGGCTTCCGCCGAGGATCAGCAAACGCGCCTTGCGCCCAGCCAGGGCTGGTCGCGATGTTTCGAGGAACAGTTCGGTGCGCACCGGATTACCGGTGGTCCGTCGGCTGCTCGACAGGGTAAAGGTGTCGGGGAATGCTTCACACACCCGGGCGGCGAACGGCACAAGCAACCGATTGGCGGTGCCGGCCACGGCGTTCTGTTCGTGAACGATCACCGGCACACCGGCCAGTTTCGCCGCAATGCCGCCAGGACCGGTCACATAACCACCAAAACCGACCACGCAGGCCGGCCGCAGCCGTCGAATGATCGCCCGCGCCTGCCAGACCGACTGGAGCAACATCAACGGTGCCTTGAGCAGGGACAACTTGCCCTTGCCGCGCAAGCCACTGGCGTTGATCCGATGCAATTCGATGCCGGCCGCAGGAACCAGATCGTTTTCAATACCCCGTGGCGTACCGAGCCAGTGCACGGTATAGCCGCGAGCCTGGAATTCGCGGGCACAGGCCAGCGCCGGGAACACGTGGCCTCCGGTGCCGCCCGCCATGATCAATACGTTAGCGCCCATGGGTCGGCTCCTCGGCGAAGTCGCTCTCATGGAACTCCATCTCTTCACTGCCCAAATGGGTTCGACTCTCCCACTCAATGCGCAGGAGCAAACCGAGACAGGCACAGCAGATCACCAACGAGCTACCGCCATAACTGAGGAACGGCAATGTCAGGCCCTTGGTCGGCAGCAGGCCGACGTTCACGCCGATGTTGATCAGGAACTGGCCGATCCACAGGAACGACAACCCGTAGGCAACATACGCGGCGAAGAACTGCTTGGCCTTCTCGGCCCACAAGCCGATGTACATGCCGCGAATACATACGAAAACGAACAGCGCGACGGTGCACAGGGAACCGACAGCCCCCAGTTCTTCGGCGAGCACCGAGAACACGAAGTCAGTGTGGGCTTCCGGCAGGTAAAACTGTTTCTGCACGCTGTTGCCCAGGCCAACGCCCAGCCACTCACCACGACCGAACGCGATCAAGGCCTGGGACAGCTGATAACCGGCACCGAACTGGTCGGCCCATGGATCGGCGAAGTTGGTCAGGCGCGCCATGCGATAAGGCTGCATTTGAATCAACAGCACCACGGCCCCGACGGCCAACACCACCATCAACGAGAAACGGAACAACCCGACGCCGCCAAGGAACAGCATCGCCGCCGCAGCGCCCATCATCACCACGGTGGCACCGAAGTCCGGCTCCATCAGCAACAGGCCCGCCATGGGCAGCAGCACGATGAACGGCTTGAAGAAGCCCATCCAGCTTTCCCGCACTTCTTTCTGGCGACGTACCAGATAACCGGCGAGGTAGATCACCACGAACACCTTGGCGATCTCGGAAGGCTGGACGTTGAAGAAACTGAAACCGATCCAGCGCATCGAACCGTTCACTTCCCGGCCGATGCCCGGGATGATCACCATCACCAGCAAGCCGAACGCACCGATCAGCATCAGCCAGCCCAGGCGTTGCCATGTAGCGATCGGGATCATCATGGTGACGATGCAGGCACCCAGCCCCAGCACCACATAGATAAGGTGGCGGATCATGTAATACAGGGCACTGCCCGACTGAACCGCCGCCACCTCGGTGGACGCCGATGCGATCATGATCAGGCCCAGACCAATCAACGCCAGGCAACCGACAAGCATCGGGAAGTCGAGGTCGATGCCGCGCCCGGTGATCAATGGCGAAGGGTACGGCTTGATGATGTTCATCAGGCTCATGCCAGTTCCTCCACGGCTTGGACGAACTGGTGACCACGGTCTTCGTAGTTCTTGAACATGTCGAAACTGGCGCAGGCCGGCGACAGCAGCACCACGTCGCCCGGTTGGGCAGCGGCACGGCATTGCGCCACGGCTTCGACCAGTGAGCCCGCCCGAATCAGCGGCACGGCATCGCCGATCGCTTCGCCGATCTTGTCGGAGTCGCGACCCATGAGGATCACGGCGCGGCAGTTGGCCGCCACCGGATCGCACAGATCCTTGAACTCGGCACCCTTGCCGTCGCCACCGGCGATCAGCACGATCTTGCCGTCGATGTCCGCACCCAGGCCTTCGATGGCCGCCAATGCAGCGCCAACGTTGGTGGCTTTGGAATCGTTGTAGTAACCCACGCCGTCCAGGTCGCGCACCCACTGGCAACGATGCTCAAGCCCGGCGAAGGTGCGCAGGGCCGACAGCATGGCATCGAACGGCAGGCCGACCGCATGGCCGAGCGCCAGGGCTGCCAACGCATTGGACTGGTTGTGGGCGCCCCGAATTTTCAGCTCGCGCACCGGCATCAGGTTCTGGAATTCGAAGGCCAGGTACTTCTCGCCGTCTTCTTCGCGGATACCGAACGCCTTGAAATCGGGTTTGCTCAAACCGAAGGTCCAGCACGGCTGACCCTCGCCCATCAGCGGACGGCTCAGTGCATCCTGACGGTTGACCACGAACTGCCGGGCGCCACGGAAGATCCGGTGCTTGGCCAGGTGATAGGCCGGCAGACCGCTGTAGCGATCCATATGGTCTTCGCTGATGTTGAGTACGGTCGCCACTTCGGCGTTGAGCTGATCGGTGGTTTCCAGCTGGAAACTCGACAGTTCCATCACGTACAACTCGATGTCGTCGCTGAGCAAGTCCAGCGCCGGCGTTCCGAGGTTGCCGCCGACGGCGACACGCTTGCCGGCCGCAGCCGCCATCTCGCCGACCAAGGTGGTGACAGTGCTCTTGGCGTTGGAACCGCTGATGGCCACGATCGGCGCCTTCGCGTTACGCGCGAACAGCTCGATATCGCCGGACAACTTCACGCCACGGGCGGCGGCAGCCTGCAGGGCCGGGGTCGCCAGGGCCAGGCCGGGGCTCACGTAGAGCTCGTCGGCACGGCACAGGAATTCGACATCCAGCTCGCCACAACGCACTTCCACGTGCGGATAGTCACGCTTGAGCGTGGCCAGTTCCGGTGGATTTTCCCGCGTATCGGCCACGGCAAACGCCACGCCCCGGTTCGCCAGGAAGCGAACCAGGGACATGCCGCTCTTGCCGAGGCCGACAACGATGCGGAAGTGGTCAGAAGCGATCAGAGACACGAGTTTCTACCTCAGCTTCAGAGTGGCAAGGCCGACCAACACGAGAATCACGGTGATGATCCAGAAACGGACGATCACGCGCGGCTCGGGCCAGCCCTTGAGTTCAAAGTGGTGGTGAATCGGTGCCATGCGGAACACGCGGCGACCGGTCAGTTTGAAGGAGGCAACCTGAATGACCACTGACAGGGTTTCCATCACGAACACACCGCCCATGATGAACAGGACGATTTCCTGACGGACGATCACTGCAATGGTGCCCAGGGCCGCGCCCAGCGCCAGTGCGCCGACGTCACCCATGAAGACTTGCGCCGGGTAAGTGTTGAACCAGAGGAAACCCAGGCCGGCACCGATCAGCGCGCCGCAGAACACGATCAACTCACCGGCACCCGGTACATAAGGAATCAGCAGGTATTCGGCAAATTTCACGTTACCCGACAGGTAGCAGAAAATGCCCAGGCCACCGCCAACCATCACGGTCGGCATGATCGCCAGGCCGTCGAGGCCATCAGTCAGGTTGACCGCGTTGCTCGAAC
Source organism: Pseudomonas sp. Sample_22 (assembly GCF_004307635.1). Classification (NCBI taxonomy): domain Bacteria; kingdom Pseudomonadati; phylum Pseudomonadota; class Gammaproteobacteria; order Pseudomonadales; family Pseudomonadaceae; genus Pseudomonas; species Pseudomonas sp. Sample_22. Next base: position 92,315 of record NZ_RCNY01000013.1, on the reverse strand, counting down.
CGACGATCACGAAATAGGTCAGGACGACGAAACCTGCGCCCAATGGAATGCTGTAGTCCTTGAGCATCGGCAGGATCAACGTGGTTTCTACCGGAGTGGCCGCGGTCATATAAAGGAAGATCGCCGCGCCCAGGCCGAACACCGATTGCCAGAAATACTTCCAGCGGCTCGGCAAGCCACGGGAGTTCTTCTCGATCACTTTGCGGTAGTCATCGACCCAGCCGATGGCACCGAACAACAGGGTTACCAGCAACACGACCCAGACATAGCGGTTGGTCAGGTCAGCCCACAGCAGGGTGCTGACGCCAATGGAAGACAGAATCAACGCGCCGCCCATGGTCGGGGTGCCCGACTTGGACAGGTGCGATTGCGGACCGTCGTTACGAACGGACTGGCCGATCTGACGGTTCTGCAAAGTGCGGATCATCCACGGGCCATAGCACAGCGACAAAACCAGCGCGGTCAGTACACCGAGAATCCCGCGCAGGGTCAGGTACTGGAAGACCGCGAAGCCTTTGTAGAACTGTTGCAGATACTCCGCTAGCAGCAGCAGCATTAATGTTTCTCCAGACTGGTCCCGCACAAAGCGGCGACGATGTTTTCCATCGCTGCGCTGCGCGAGCCCTTGATCAAAATGGTGGTGTTTGTATTTTGCTCGGCGCCCAGGGCCTTGATCAGTTCAGCCTGAGTGCTGAAGTGAAAAGCCTGTGGACCGAAGGCGTTGACGGCGTGAACCATCATTGGCCCGACGGCGTACAGCGCAGAAACCTTGCCACGGGCGTACTCGCCCACGTCGCGGTGCCCCTGCTCCGCCCAATCGCCCAACTCGCCGATATCCCCGAGCACCAGAACGGTGCGGCCGGAAAAGCCGGCGAGTATATCAACGGCGGCGCACATCGAGGTGGGGTTCGCGTTGTAAGTGTCATCGATGACGCGCATGCCATTGCTGGCCAATTGCGCGACGGTACGACCCTTGACCGGTTGCACCGCGCCAAGACCGGTGGCGATGCCGAACAGCGACACACCCAGGGCATGGGCAGCGGCGGCGGCAGCCATCGCGTTGGCAACGTTATGCGTGCCGAGCAGGTTCAGTTGCACGCGCTCCACACCTTCAGGGCTGTGCAAATTGAACGCCGGGCAACCACGGGCATCGGTGGTCAGGTCACTGGCAAAGAAATCGGCGCTGGTGTTGCTCAAGGCGAATGTCAGCACCTTGCGTTCGCCGGCGCGCTTCTTCCAGATACCAAATGCCTTGTCGTCGAGGTTGAGCACGGCGATGCCATCGGCCGCTAGGCCTTCGATGATCTCGCCCTTGGCTTCGACGATTTTTTCCGGCCCGCCGAACTCGCCAACGTGGGCGGTCCCGGCGTTGTTGAGAATGGCTACGTGGGGTTTGGTCATGCCCACGGTGTAGGCGATTTCACCCAGACGCGAAGCGCCGAGTTCGATCACGGCAGCGGTGTGTTCCGGCGCCAGCTCGAGCAGGGTCAGCGGAACGCCGAGGTCGTTGTTCAGGTTGCCGCGGGTTGCCAGTACCGGACCGCGGGTCCGCAGGATGCTCGCGAGCATTTCCTTGACCGTGGTCTTGCCGCTGGAGCCGGTGACGGCTGCGACTTGCTTCGTGAAGGCCTGGCGATTCAGGGCACCCAACTGGCCGAGGGCCTGGCGGGTATCGCTGACCAGCAGTTGCGGCAGCGCGCTGTCGGCGACTTCGCGCTCGACCAATGCCGCCACGGCGCCTTTGACCGCGACGTCATTCAGATAATCATGGCCATCGAAGCGTGGTCCGGCCAAGGCAATGAACAATTGGCCAGGCTTGATCGCACGGCTGTCGATACTGACGCCATCGAAACTGGCATCGGCAGAAATCAGGCGAGCATTCAGTGCGTTCGTCAGCTCGCTCAGTTTCAAGGCCTTAAGCATGGGCCACCTCCCACGCGGTCAAGGCATGATCGGCCTCAACCAGATCGGAGAAGGCATGGCGCTCTCCGTTGATTTCCTGATAGTCCTCGTGACCTTTACCCGCGAGCACGATCACGTCGTCCGCTGAAGCGTCGGCGATCAATTGGGCAATCGCCTGGCCACGGCCAGCAACGAAGGTGACTTTATCCACAGCGGTGAAACCGGCGCGGATGTCATCGAAAATCACCGCTGGATCTTCGGTACGCGGATTGTCGTCGGTCACCAGCACGCCATCGGCCAGGCGCTCGACCACTTCAGCCATCAACGGACGCTTGCCGCGATCGCGGTCGCCGCCACAGCCGAACAGGCACAGCAAACGGCCTTTGACGTGCGGGCGCAGGGCGGTCAGGACTTTTTCCAGGGCATCCGGGGTATGGGCGTAATCGACCACCACCAACGGCTGATTGCCACCGCCAAGGCGCTGCATGCGCCCGGCCGGGCCTTCGAGTTTCGGCAACACCTTGAGAATCTCGTCCAGCGCGTAATCCAGGCCGAGCAAGGCACCGACCGCCGCCAAGACGTTGCTCAGGTTGAATCGACCGAGCAAAGTGCTGCGCAAAAGGTGTTCGCCTTGCGGCGTGACCAGCGTGGCACGCACGCCTTCGTCATCGAACTGCGCTTCACGGCAATACAGGTAAGCGCTGCTGTCGAGCAGGCTGTAGGTGATCAGCCGCGACTCACGTTTTTCGGCGGCCAGTTGCCGGCCGAAATCGTCATCGAGGTTGACCACCCGACACTTGAGATCATTCCAGGCAAACAGCTTGGCCTTGGCGTCGCCATACGCCTGCATGGTGCCGTGATAGTCCAGGTGATCGCGGGACAGGTTGGTCATCACCGCCACATCAAAAGCCAACGCAGTGACACGCCCCTGGTCCAGGCCATGGGACGAGACTTCCATGGCGACGGCTTTGGCACCGGCCTTTTTCAGGTCGCCCAGGGTCGCTTGCACAGCAATCGGATTCGGCGTGGTGTGCAGGCCGCTTTCCAGCGCGCCGTAGAAACCGCAACCCAGGGTGCCGACGATGCCGCAGTGCTGGCCCAGCAGATCCAGCGCCTGGGCAATCAGTTGGGTCACGCTGGTCTTGCCATTGGTGCCGGTCACGCCGACCAGATTCAGATGATGGCTCGGCTCGCCATAAAAGCGCCCGGCAATGTCCGACAGTTGCGCTGCCAGGCCTTTGACCGGAATCAACGGCACTTCAGTGATCGGCAGCACGGTGGCGCCTTCGACTTCGTACGCCACAGCTGCGGCGCCGCGTGCCAGAGCATCGGCAATGTGCGCACGACCATCGAATTTGCCGCCCGGCACGGCGAGGAACAAATCGCCCGCGCGGACATTGCGGCTGTCGAGCGCCAATTCACGGATCAACAGATCGTGGCCGGCGTGGGGGAAAATCTTGTTCAGACTTAATGACATCAGCCGCGCCCTCCATTGGCTTTCAGTGGAACGACCGGCGTAGCGTTCGCTTGTTGAGTAGGTGGCAGGTTGTCCGGGGTGACGTTCATCAGGCGCAGGGTGCCGGACATCACGCGGCTGAACACCGGCGCCGATACCAGACCACCGAAGTAGCCGGCCTTGGTCGGTTCGTCGATGACGACCACGATGGCGTAACGTGGATCGCTCATCGGGCCGAAACCGGCGAACAGCGAGCGATACGAGTTTTCGGCGTAACCCTTGGCCCCCACCGAAGTCTTGCGCGCAGTACCCGACTTGCCGCCCACGTGATACGCCGGCACTTGCGCACGGAAGACACCGCGCGGAGCTTCGATCACTTGTTGCAGCATGGTTTGCATGGTTTTCGCGACTGTTTCGGGCAGCACTTGAGTGGTCTGCGGCGCTTTGTCGGTTTTGATCAGCGTCAGTGGTGCGAGGCGACCGTTGTTGGCCAACGCCGAGAAGGCGTGAACCAGCTGGATCGCGGTCACGGAAACACCGTAGCCGTAGGACAGCGTCGCGGTCTCGGCCTTGCGCCATTCACGGTAATTCGGCAGGTTGCCGACGCGCTCGCCCGGGAAACCCAGGCCGGTGTCCTGACCGAGGCCGACTTTCTGTGCGAGACGGAAAATCGTCTCGCCACCGATATCGAACGCGATCTTGCTCATGCCCACGTTACTGGAGTTGATCAGGATGCCTGTCAGGTCGAGCACCGGACCTTCGGTCTTGGACACGTCCTTGATGGTGTATTTACCGATCTGCAAGGTCCCCGGGTACACCTCGACGGTATCGCTCGGTTTCCAGCGCCCGGTTTCGATCGCGGCGCTCATCGAGATCGCTTTCATCGTCGAACCCGGTTCGAACACGTCGATCATCGCGCGGTTACGCATCATCGCCGGTTGCAGGTTGCGCCGGTTGTTCGGGTTGTAGGTCGGTTGGTTGACCATCGCGAGAATCTCGCCGGTCTTCACGTCCATGATCACCAGGCTGCCGGCCTTGGCGCCGTTCTCGATGATCGCATTACGCAACTCGCGGTTGGCCAGGTATTGCAGGCGCAGGTCAATGGACAACGCCAAGGGCTTTCCGGCCTTGGCGTTTTTGGTGACCTGGACATCCTTGATCAACCGGCCGCGCCGGTCCTTGATAACCTGCCGTTTGCCCGGCACCCCGGCCAGCCATTCGTCATAGGCCAGCTCGACACCTTCGCGACCGTGATCGTCGATGTCGGTGAAGCCGACCATATGCGCGGTCACTTCACCGGCCGGATAAAAACGGCGGAATTCTTCGATACCGTAGACACCCGGCACTTTCAGATCGAGCACAGACTGGCCTTGCTCAGGCGTCAGCCCGCGCACCAGGTAAATGAATTCTTTATTGGCCTGGGCTTCAAGGCGCTCAGCCAGGGCTTTCGGATCTTGCCCGAGCGCCGCGGCGAGTGCTGGCCACTTCTCCTTGGCCAGCTGCATTTCCTTGGCGTTGGCCCACAGGGTGGTCACCGGCGTACTCACGGCCAACGGCTCGCCGTTACGGTCGGTGATCAAGCCACGGTGCGCCGGAATCGGAATATGACGAACGCTGCGCGCGTCGCCCTGACCTTTCAGGAAGTCACGGTCAACCACTTGCAGATCGATGATGCGCCAGGCGATTGCTGCCACCATGACACCGAGCAAGCCCAGCACCAGACGGAAACGCCACGGAAAGAGTGCGCCTTCAAGTTTCATCATGGCGCCACCATCTGCACTTCGGCGGCGCCCGGAATGCGCATTTTCAGTTGTTCGGTGGCGAGCACTTCGATACGGCTATGGGCGGTCCAGGTGCTCTGCTCCAGAATCAACCGACCCCATTCCGCCTGCGCCTTGTCGCGCACGCTCAACTCGCCGTAAAGCGAGTTCAGCAATTGGCGGCTCCAGTGCGCGCTGTAAGACACGCCGATGGCCGACACCAGCACGCCGACAAACAGCAGCAGCATGAAAAAGCTTCCGCCGGGCAGTGGCTTGGCGAAAAGCTTGCTCACCGAAGTTTCTCCGCCACGCGCATGACGGCGCTACGGGAACGTGGGTTGGCTTTGAGTTCGGCGTCGGAGGCCGTCTGCGCTTTGCCATGGACTTTGATTTTCGGTTCGAATGCCACGTGGCGAACCGGCAGGTTGCGCGGCAGGTTGTCGGCTTCGCCTTTCACCAGCTTGCGCATGAACAATTTGACGATGCGGTCTTCCAGCGAGTGGAAGCTGATCACAACCAGACGACCACCGATTTCCAGGCATTCCAGAGCGGCTTCGAGGCCGGCTTCCAGATCGCCCAGTTCGTTGTTGACGTGAATACGCAGCCCCTGGAACGCTCGGGTAGCAGGGTTTTTGCCTTTTTCCCAGGCAGGGTTGGCGACTTTCAACACCTCGGCAAGATCGGCAGTGCGCTCGAACGGCTTGATGTCGCGGCGTTCTGCCACTGCACGAGCCATGCGTCCGGAAAAACGCTCTTCGCCGTATTCCTTGAATACCCGGGCAATTTCTTCCACGGGCGCGGTGTTGACGAACTCCGCAGCACTGATCCCGCGGGACGGGTCCATGCGCATGTCCAGTGGGCCATCGTTGAGGAAACTGAAGCCGCGTTCAGGGTCGTCGAGCTGCGGCGAGGACACACCGAGGTCAAGCAGAATGCCGCTGACCTTGCCCTTCATGCCGCGCTCGGCAACTTCAGAACCCAGCTCGGCAAAGCTGCGCTGCACAACGACAAAGCGGCCGTCTTCGGCCGCTAGCGTCTGCCCGGTGGCAATCGCTTGAGGATCCTTGTCAAATCCGAGCAAACGACCATCGGGACCGAGCCGGCTAAGGATCAATCGGCTGTGCCCGCCGCGCCCGAACGTGCCATCCAGATAGCAGCCATCAGGACGTACGGCGAGAGCCTCGACGGCTTCGTCAAGCAGTACGGTGATGTGGTTAAAGCCGCTATCAATAGTCACAGGATCAGATCACGCAGTTCATCAGGCATCGCGCCCGGTTGTTGAATAGCAGCCAGGTCAGCGGCAGAAACCGCATTCCAGGCATCCTCGTCCCACAATTGGAACTTGTTCAATTGGCCTACCAACATCGCGCGCTTATCCAACTTGGCATATTCACGAAGACGCGGCGGAACCAGAAAACGACCACTGCCATCGAGCTCAAGGTCGACGGCATTACCAATCAGTAAACGTTGCAGGCGGCGGTTCTCTTCGCGAAGCGAAGGCAGTGCGCGCAGTTTGGTTTCAATAATTTCCCACTCATCGAGGGGGTAAACACACAAACACGGATCAACGGCATCAATGGTGACGATCAACTGGCCGGAACTGCGCGAATCGAGCTCGTCACGGTACCGGCTCGGCATAGCGAGACGGCCCTTTGCATCGAGACTGATTGCGTTGGCTCCGCGAAACACGTCAGCGTTTCTCCAAATATTAGCGTTTTGCGTTCAAAAAACCCACTTCATGCCACTTTCCGCCACTTGCGCACACTATAGGAATGCGCCTACCGCACCGTCAAGGCGCGCAGTAAAGGAAAAGCCTTACAGAACTGAGATTTAGGAGCATAAAAGGAGGGGTAACGGGAATCTGGCGGATGAAAATGACCAATAACTTGAACCAGCACGGAAGGCTGCGCCCGGAAGTTAAAGTAATTTATTAAGAGTAAGATTTTTTTGGTATTACAACCGGGGTTCTGCAGATGATTGTGTAAGAGGGGAAATTACTATCACCGACACTCTGCTCAATGATTTAAGCAGAGGGGAGAAAAAGGTGGAGAGTCGATCTGTAAGCCGGGTTCTGTCTTGAACAGTCATTCGTCTACGATGGCCATCACTGGACATCTTTAGCAACCTACCCGGTCCCAGCGCGGGCCACGCCTTGGGACCCTATTTGGTCTTGCTCCAAGTGGGGTTTACCTAGCCACGAACTGTTGCCAGACGTGCGGTGCGCTCTTACCGCACCTTTTCACCCTTACCGGCGCCGAAGCGCTTAGGCGGTTATTTTCTGTGGCACTTTCCGTAGGCTCACGCCTCCCAGGCATTACCTGGCACTTCGCCCTATGGAGCCCGGACTTTCCTCCCCCCCCTAATTTTCATAGAGGGCAGCGACTGTCCGATCGACTCTCCGCCGCGAAGGTTAACGGCAGAGCGTGCGAAGAACAAGCGCTAAAAGCCTTCAACCACGCCTGCGCGTCGGGTTTTTACTCGCCCTTCTGTTTATCCAGCGCGACTTGATAGAGAACATTCTTACGCTCCCCGGTAATTTGCGCCGCCAATGCCGCCGCGCGCTTGAGCGGCATTTCTTCGAGTAACAGATTCAGCACGCGCATTGCCTCGCTGCTGACTGCATCTTCAGACTCGGGCACTGTCCAGCCAGCGACCAGCACCACGCATTCGCCGCGCTGTTGATTGCTGTCCGACTCGACGAACTGCCGCAACTCGCCCAGTGGCAAACCCTTCAGCGTTTCAAAGGTTTTCGTCAGTTCGCGAGCAAGCAGCGCTGGACGTTCTGGCCCGAACACCAACTCCATGTCCTGCAGGCATTCCAGAATACGGTGCGGCGCCTCGTAGAAAATCAGCGTGCGCGGCTCTTCCTTTACCAGCTCAAGACGCGCACGTCTCCCAACGGCTTTGGCCGGCAGAAAACCTTCGAAGATGAAACGGTCCGACGGCAGACCCGCCGCCGACAAAGCCGCCACCAACGCACAGGCACCCGGCACGGGCACCACATTGATCCCGGCAGCGCGAGCCTGGCGCACCAGATGATAACCAGGATCAGAAATCAGCGGCGTACCGGCATCGGAGATCAGCGCCACATCGTCACCCGCGAGCAGTCGGGTAATAAAGCGACTGCCTTCATCGCGCTCGTGCTCATGGCACGCGGCGAGCGGCGTTGGAATGCCGAAGTGCTGCATCAAACGCTGGGAGTGACGAGTGTCCTCGGCGGCGATCAAGGCAACATCACGCAGGATCTTCAGCGCGCGCGCACTGATGTCGTCCAGGTTGCCGATGGGCGTCGCCACCACATAAAGCGAGCCAGCAGCGGAATTCAAAGCACCTGGAGCAGTCAAAGCGCACACCTCATGATCGATAAAGCGGGCATTGTAACCCGTAGCGGCGCTTGCGATACGCGTGAGCAATGCTCGCTTTTGCCGCGTTTTGTGCCGCACAGCAACAATTGCGCAAGCTAAATTGATCGATTCACGCCACTAACATCGCGCCCCGGCCAGTGCTTGGGTACAATTCCACGCTAATTTGATCGAGTATCAGGAACACTACATGATCGCTTGCCTGCGGCTGTTCACTGCCCTCTGCCTCGCTGCCTTGCTGGCGGCTTGCGCCAGCTCGCCCTCCTCCAGCCTTGGCGAACTTCCACGGACCCCGGATGCCAGTATCGAGCAACTGCTCGAGAAGGCCGCCCAGAGCAAATCGCCGGAGGATGCAGCATTGCTGCGCTTGAGCGCAGCTGACCTGGCCTACCGCCAGGGTAATGCCGCCCAGTCCGCACAAATCCTGCAACAAGTACCCGTCGAGCAACTCAAGCCCGGCCAGCAGGTATTCGCCAGCACACTGGCCGCCGAATTGGCGATGACCCGCAACCAGCCGAAAGCCGCGTTGACAGCCTTGAGCCATCCGAGCCTGCAACGCCTGGGCGAATTGCCCGAAGAACAGCAGGTCCGCACCGGCACCGTTCGCGCCCGCGCGCTTGAAGCCGACGGCCAGACCCTGGCTGCCGCACGGGAGCGGATCTTCATCGCGCCGATGCTCAAAGATGAAGCAGCCAGCAAAAACCATGAAGCGATCTGGGTATTGATCGCCTCGCTGCCGACCGATCAATTGCAGCCCAACACCACCGATGACCTCGGCGGCTGGATGGGCCTGGCACTGGCGGTGAAAACTGCCGGCACCCTGGAACAGCAGCAGGCTGCCATCGACAACTGGCGCGATCAGAATCCGAAACACCCGGCCGCCGCCCAGTTGCCACTGCCACTGACCAAACTCAAGGAACTGGCCAGCCAGCCCCTGAGCAAAATAGCGTTGTTGCTGCCACAAGACGGCCCACTGGCCTCGGTGGGCAAGGCGCTGCGCGAAGGCTTCATGGCCGCTCACTATCAGGCCCAACAAGCCGGGCAGAAGCCGCCAGCCATCGAGTTCTATGACAGCTCGAAACTGTCCTCCCTCGACGAGTTTTATCGCAAGGCCCAGGCAGACGGCGTGCAACTGGTCGTCGGTCCGCTTGAGAAGCCACTGGTCAAACAGCTGAGCACTCGCCCGCAACTGCCAATCACCACCCTGGCACTGAACTACAGCGAAGGCGAACAAGGTCCGCCCCAGCTGTTCCAGTTCGGGCTTGCCGCTGAAGACGAAGCCCGCGAAGTCTCCCGCCGCGCTCGCGCCGACGGCCTGCATCGCGCTGCCATCATGGTGCCGAAAGGCGAATGGGGCGATCGCGTGTTGCGTGCGTTCAGCCAGGACTGGCAAGCCAACGGCGGCAGCATCGTTGCCACCGAACGCGTCGACCAGCCAGTGCAACTGGCCCAGCAGATTGCCGACATGTTCCAGCTGCGTCAGAGCGAAGGTCGCGCCAAGAGCCTGCAAAGCACCGTAGGTTCGCAGGTCGCCGCCCAGCCTTCCCGTCGCCAGGATATCGAGTTCATCTTCCTCGCTGCCACGCCGCAACAGGCCCAGCAGATCAAGCCGACCCTGAACTTCCAGTACGCCGGCGACGTTCCGGTCTACGCCACGTCGCACGTGTTCAGTGCCAGCGGTGATGCAAACCAGTACAACGACATGAACGGCATCCGCTTCTGCGAAACCCCATGGTTGCTGGACGCCAATGATCCGCTGCGCCAACAAGTCACGGCACAATGGCCGCAAGCCGCCGGTAGCCTGGGCCGCCTGTACGCAATGGGCGTCGACGCCTATCGCCTGGCGCCACGCCTGGGTCAACTCAAGGCGCTGCCGGATAGCCGCATCGAAGGCCAGTCGGGCAGCCTCGGCATGACCCAGAACCAGCGTGTCGTGCGGCAGTTGCCGTGGGCAGAGTTCGTCAACGGCCAGGTTCAACGCCTGCCGAACACCCAACGCTGATGCCTGACAGGTCACGCCGGCAAAGCGGTCAGGATGCCGAGCGCCATGCGCTCGAGCATCTTCAACAACAAGGTCTGCGCCTGCTGGCGCAGAACTGGTTGTGCAAACGCGGCGAGCTTGATCTGGTCATGCTTGATGGCGATACAGTAGTATTCGTTGAAGTTCGCTACAGAAAAAACACTCAATGGGGTGGCGCGCTCGATAGCATTGATGAGCGCAAACGGCAGAAACTGATTTTTGCCGCGCAGTATTTTCTTCAGCGCGAGTCGCGCTGGGCCAATTCCCCTTGCCGTTTCGACGTGATTGCCATCGACAGCAATCTCGATCAGTTGAACTGGTTGCAGAATGCCTTCGACAGCTGATTGCCTGCACCACGAAGCGGATACAACCCAACATTTTTGCTCTTTGTTTTGCGGGCTGCACTTTCACGTGCCGGACAGCCGCGCTCATTAAGGTCACACAGATGGACATGCAATCCAGAATTCGCCAGCTTTTTCAGGCCAGTATCGACACCAAGCAACAGGCGATGGACGTACTTGCACCGCACATCGAGCAAGCCAGCCAGGTCATGGTCAACGCACTGCTCAACGAAGGCAAAATGCTCTCCTGCGGCAACGGCGGTTCTGCCGGCGATGCCCAGCACTTCTCGTCGGAGCTGCTCAATCGCTTCGAACGCGAACGCCCGAGCCTGCCGGCCATCGCGCTGACCACCGACAGCTCGACGATCACCTCGATCGCCAACGACTATAGCTACAACGAAATCTTCTCCAAGCAGATCCGCGCGCTGGGTCAACCCGGCGACGTATTGCTGGCGATTTCCACCAGCGGCAACTCGGCAAACATAATTCAAGCGATCCAGGCCGCACATGATCGCGAAATGATTGTCGTAGCATTGACCGGTCGCGATGGCGGCGGCATGGCGTCGTTGCTGTTGCCCGAGGACGTGGAGATTCGCGTACCCGCCAACGTCACTGCACGCATTCAAGAAGTCCACCTGCTGGCGATCCATTGCCTTTGCGACTTGATCGACAGCCAACTGTTCGGGAGTGAAGAATGACCCCTAATCGCCTCGGCCTACTGGCCCTGACCCTGTGCCTCGGCATCAGCGGCTGCACCTCGGTGGTTAATGCCAGCCGTGAAGCACCGATTGAAGACGACCGCGGCACCCGCACCTTCGGCAGCAAGATCGATGATTCGCTGATCGACACCAAGGTCGGCGTGAACATCGCCAAGGCTGACCCGGCGCTGGATAACGACTCGCACATCGTCGTGACCAGTTTCAACGGCGTGGTGCTGCTCGCCGGCCAAACCCCGCGAGCCGACCTCAAGGCCAAGGCCGAACAGGCCGCCGCTGCCGTTCAGCGCGTGAAGACCGTTCACAACGAACTGCAAATTCTCCCACCCTCCGGCTTCCTGGCCCGCCAGAACGACACCTGGCTGACCTCCAAGATCAAGACACAAATGCTCACCGACCCGAACATCCCCGGTTCGCGCATCAAGGTCGTCACCGAGAACGGCATCGTTTACCTGCTGGGCTTGCTGACCAAACAGGAAGCCGCCCAGGCAACCAACCTGGTGCAGGGAGTTTCCGGCGTTCAGAAGATTGTGAAGTTGTTCGAGTACATTGACTGATCCTCTCAGCGATGGCGATTCTGACAACGCCACCGCCCCGTAGGAGCCGGCTTGCTGGCGATGGCGCCTCCAAGATCGCCATCGCCTCGTAGGAGCACAGCTTGCTGGCGATGGCGATCTCAAGGGCGCCATCGCCAGCAAGCTGTGCTCCTACAAGTAACAAAAAAGGCGATCCTTCCGGATCGCCTTTTTTGTTATTTCACTACCTTCAAGCTCGGCCGACCGCTGGGTCGCGGCGGCTCGCTGTCCGGTGGCGGAATATCATCATCCGGCTCGATCTCTTCATCCTCGCCCATAGGCGACTCGAGATCGAAGACCATGCCCTGACCATTCTCCCGGGCGTAGATGCCCAGGATCGATGCGATAGGCACGTACAACGTATGCGGCACCCCACCGAAGCGGCCTTCGAAGCTGACTGCTTCGTTGTCCATGTGCAGATGTCGCACGGCTTGTGGCGATACGTTCAGGACAATCTGCCCGTCACTGGCAAAACCTTGCGGCACTTGCACCGAGGGATACTCGGAATTCACCAGCATGTGCGGGGTGCAATCGTTATCAACAATCCACTCGTAGAGCGCGCGGACCAGATAAGGTCGACTGGAGTTCATAGCGGCTCCTTAAGCCTTAGCGCATATCGCGTTCGACGCCAGACAGACTCGCCTGGAAAGCCTCACGCACAAACTGGCGCTCCATGTAATCAAGCAGCGGCTTGGCTGGCCGCGGCAGTTCTATACCCAGAATCGGCAATCGCCAGAGTATTGGTAATAGGCAGCAATCCACCAGACTTTGTTCCTCACTGAGGAAAAACGGCTTGTCGGCGAATAGCGGCGAAACGCCGGTCAGGCTCTCGCGCAGCTCTTTACGTGCCACGACACGGGCCGCTTCCTTGGTCCGCGAATCCAGAATCAGATCCACCAACCCACACCAGTCCCGCTGGATGCGGTGCATCAGCAGGCGGCTGTTGGCACGCGCCACCGGATAAACCGGCAGGAGCGGCGGATGCGGGTAACGCTCATCCAGATATTCCATTACCACCGTTGACTCCCACAACGCCAGGTCACGATCGACCAGGGTGGGCAAGCTGCCATAAGGGTTCACTTCGATCAGTTTAGGCGGCTGACGGCCAGCTTCAACGTAAATGATCTCGGCGCTGACACCCTTCTCTGCCAGTACGATTCGCACTCGGTGGGAATAGTGGTCGGCGGGGTCGGAGTAACAGGCCAACCGATTGGTCACGCCCATGGCGATCCTCCTCGCTTGTAGAAATTATCGGAAGCGGAAAAACGAGCGCGCCCAGAGGGCGCCTCCCGTAACGCCTGGATCACCAGACTCGTTACATTTTCAGAGGCGCCCTTGGGCGCGCGCGATTAACAGCAATAGCTTGAAGCTTTATCAGTGCACATCTTTCCAGTATTCGCGCTTGAGCAAATAGGCGAATACGAAGAAGAACGCGAGGTACAGCAATACATACGTACCGATGCGCTGATGTTGCAGCTTAACCGGGTTAGCCGAGTAAGCCAGGAAGGTTACCAGATTCTTGACCTTCTCATCGAACTGCTCTTCGGTCAAAGCACCGCTTTTCGGCACGATGGTCAGCTGATCGCACGCTTCATGGGTCAGCGCAGTACCGGTCAGCGGATCAAATTGCTTCTTGCCGTCTTCGACGATCTGAACCTGTTTGCAACCGACGACCTGACGACCTTGCAGACCCACCAGAACGTTAGGCATACCGACGTTCGGGAAGACCTTGTTGTTCACACCCCAAGGACGCGACGGATCTTCATAGAACGACTTCAGGTAACCATAGAGCCAGTCGGTGCCGCGAACCCGGGCAACCAGGGTCAGGTCGGGCGGAGCCGCACCAAACCAGGCCTTGGCGTCAGCAGGCTGCATGCCGATGTTCATGTGATCGCCGATCTTGGCGCCAGTGAACACCAGATTCTCCAGCATCAGTTCGTGAGGAATGCCCAAGTCATCGGCAACACGCTCGTAACGCTGGAACTTGGCGCTGTGGCAGCCCATGCAATAGTTGGCGAAAGTGCGTGCGCCGTCCTGCATGGCCGCCTTGTCGGAAACGTCGATGTCGACTTTTTCCAGCTCCGGCCCAGCTTGTCCAGCAGCGAATGCGAACACCGGCAGCGCCGCAAGCATCAATACAGCAAATAGTTTTTTCATCAGCCAGTCACCCTTTCCGGAACCGGTTTGGTCTTCTCGAGCCTGGTGTAGAACGGCATCAGAATGAAGTAGGCGAAGTACAGGAAGGTGCAGACCTGCGACAGCAACGTACGACCTGGCGTCGGAGCCAGCACGCCCAGCACACCCAGGATCACGAACGAGATGCAGAACACGAAAAGCCAGATCTTGCTCAGCCAGCCCTTGTAGCGCATGGACTTGACCGGACTACGGTCGAGCCACGGCAGGACGAACAGCACAGCGATGGCCGCACCCATGGCGATTACACCCAGGAGCTTGTCCGGAACCGCACGCAAGATCGCGTAGAAAGGCGTGAAGTACCAGACCGGCGCAATATGCTCAGGCGTCTTGAACGGGTTGGCCTGTTCAAAGTTCGGCTTCTCGAGGAAATAACCACCCATTTCCGGGAAGAAGAACACGATCGAGCAGAAGATGAACAGGAACACCACCACGCCGACGATATCTTTCACGGTGTAGTACGGGTGGAAGGCGATGCCGTCCAGCGGTACACCGTTTTCGTCTTTGTGCTTCTTGATGTCCACGCCGTCCGGGTTGTTCGAACCCACTTCGTGCAGCGCCAGGACGTGCAGCACCACCAGACCCAGAATCACGATCGGCAGGGCGACCACGTGCAAGGCGAAGAAGCGGTTCAGGGTAATGCCGGAAATCAGGTAGTCACCGCGGATCCACTGAGTCAGGTCGTCGCCGATGAGCGGGATCGCACCGAACAGCGAGATGATCACCTGGGCGCCCCAATAGGACATCTGACCCCATGGCAGCAGGTAGCCCATGAAGGCTTCAGCCATCAGCGCCAGGTAGATCAGCATGCCGAAGACCCACACCAGCTCGCGCGGCTTCTGGTACGAACCGTAGAGCAAGCCACGGAACATATGCAGATAGACCACGATGAAGAACATCGACGCGCCGACCGCGTGCAGCAAACGCAGGATCGAGCCATGGTTTACGTCACGCATGATGCCTTCAACGGAAGCAAATGCCTCTTCAGCCGACGGGGTGTAGCTCATGGTCAGCCAGACACCGGTGACGATCTGGTTGACCAGAACCAGCAGAGCCAGGGAGCCAAAGAAATAGAAGAAGTTGAAGTTCTTCGGGGCGTAGTACTTGCTGAGATGGTCTTCCCACATCTTGGTCGCGGGAAAGCGCGCATCAACCCAATCCATGAACTTGCTCATCACGCTTTCTCCGTATCGACGCCAATGACAATGATGTCATCGGTCTCATAGGAATGCGGGGGAACTGGCAGGTTCAAAGGCGCAGGTTGTGCCTTGTAGACGCGGCCAGCCAGGTCGTAGTGGGAGCCGTGGCAAGGGCAGAAATAGCCACCAACCCAGTCCTTGCCCAGGTCAGCAGGTGCCACTTCGGGACGGAATGTCGGCGAGCAACCCAGGTGGGTGCAGATACCGATCAACAACAGAACTTCAGGTTTGATCGACCGCGTTTCCGGATCGACATAGGTCGGTTGTGTCGAGTTCTTGGAGGTCGGGTCAGACAACTGGCCCTCGATCTTCTTCAGATTCCCCAGGATTTCCTGTGTACGGCGGACGATGAATACCGGCTGACCGCGCCACTCAGCAATCATCTGCTGGCCTGGCTCGATTTTGCTGACATTCACTTTCACCGGTGCACCTGCGGCTTTCGCCTTGGCACTGGGAAACCATGACCCCACGAACGGGACCGCAGCCCCCACCGCTCCTGCAGCACCCACCACGGATGTGGCTGCTACCAAGAAGCGACGCCGGCCTGCATTCACGCCGTCATTGCTCATTCAGTCCTCTCCCATCAGCTTTGTGGCCTGTTAAATCAGGCATCTACTAAGTAAATCTGTGCACTTATAAAAATTTTGCCGAATGGTAATGAAAAGCCCCAATTCTGACAAGGTAATTACCCCGAGGCACCACTGCCAAGCCTTGTAGTATAGGGGGTCTGCGGATGTGGCAAGTTGTCACAGCGCAATTCTTTGATAAATCTCACGCATAAAAAAACGCCCGGTTCCGTGAGGAATCCGGGCGTTCTTTTTTGAACGTGGAAACGAATTAACGCTTCGAGTACTGCGGACGCTTACGCGCTTTACGCAGACCAACTTTCTTACGTTCAACTTCACGTGCATCGCGGGTTACGAAGCCGGCTTTACGCAGAGCGCTGCGCAGAGTTTCGTCGTAATCCATCAGAGCGCGAGTGATGCCGTGGCGGATTGCGCCAGCCTGACCACTTACACCACCACCGATCACGGTGACGTAGATGTCGAACTTCTCGACAGTCTCAGTCAATTCCAGCGGCTGACGAACTACCATGCGGGCAGTTTCGCGGCCGAAGAAATTATCCAGCGAACGATTGTTGATGGAGATGTTACCAGTACCCGGACGCAGGAAAACGCGTGCGGTTGCGGTCTTGCGACGGCCAGTGCCGTAATTTTGAGTCGCCGACATAATGAACTATTCCGTTAAATCTTCAGTTCTTGGGGCTGCTGAGCAGTATGAGGGTGTGCAGCGCCCGCATAGACTTTCAGCTTACGGTACATGTCGCGACCCAGCGGGTTCTTAGGCAGCATGCCTTTGACCGCGGTCTCGATCACGCGCTCAGG
This sequence comes from Pseudomonas sp. Sample_22, assembly GCF_004307635.1. NCBI lineage: Bacteria > Pseudomonadati > Pseudomonadota > Gammaproteobacteria > Pseudomonadales > Pseudomonadaceae > Pseudomonas > Pseudomonas sp. Sample_22. The sequence continues at coordinate 75,406 of NZ_RCNY01000013.1, read as the reverse complement.
GGCCTTGGCGATCAGCTTTTCAAAGTTGATCGACTTGATGCCGCCCGGGAAACCGGAGTGGGAGTAGTACATTTTGTCAGTGGTTTTAGCACCGGTAACACGGATCTGCTCAGCGTTGATTACGACGATGTAGTCGCCGGTGTCAACGTGAGGAGTGTACTCAGGCTTGTGCTTGCCACGCAGACGGCTCGCGATTTCGGTGGCCAGACGACCCAGGGTCTGACCAGCAGCGTCGACGACAAACCAGTCGCGCTTTACTGTTTCCGGTTTAGCAGTAAAAGTTTTCATTCTTTATAGCCTCAGGGGCCGCCCTGTAAATTAGACGGCGGATCTTACTGAATAGTGCGTACTTTGACAAGTCAAAGGCAGCCGGATACAGACGCTTTCGGGGGCTCGGGTCGGCGCGTCCGTTCAACGGCAAGATTCTTCGGCGGCGGCGCATCACTTCCACTGCAGAAAGAGGTGCGCAATTATGCAGATTGCGAAAAATAATTCAACCTGCTTTTATGATTGTTTTGCCCAAGGAGCACCCGATGGACTATCGCCAGCTAGGCCGGACCAATCTGAATGTGAGTGCCCTCTGCCTCGGAACCATGACCTGGGGCGAGCAAAACAGCGAGGCAGACGCCTTCGCCCAGATCGAACGAGCCAAGGGCGCGGGGATCAACTTCATCGACACCGCCGAAATGTATCCGGTGCCGCCCAAGGCCGAAACCTACGCCACCACCGAACGCTACATCGGCAACTACTTCAAAAGCCGCGGTGATCGTGCCGACTGGATCCTCGCCAGCAAGATCGCCGGTCCCGGCAACACCATCGACTACATCCGCGACAAGAACCTTCGGCACAACCGGCAGCACATCACCGAAGCCGTGGACGCCAGCCTCAAGCGCTTGCAGACCGATTACATCGACCTGTACCAGCTGCATTGGCCGGAGCGCAGCACCAACTTCTTCGGCCAGTTGGGTTACAAGCACAAGATCGAAGCCAACCTGACGCCGCTGGAAGATACCCTCGAAGCGCTGGACGAACAGGTCAAGGCCGGCAAGATCCGCCATATCGGCCTGTCCAACGAAACGCCATGGGGCACCATGCGTTTCCTCGCCCTGGCCGAAGCCCGTGGCTGGCCGCGAGCGGTGTCGATCCAGAACCCGTACAACCTGCTCAATCGCAGCTTCGAAATTGGCCTGGCAGAAATTGCCATCCGCGAACAATGCGGCCTGCTCGCCTATTCGCCGCTGGCGTTCGGCTTCCTGTCGGGCAAATACGAAGGTGGCGCGCGTCCGCCGAAAGGTCGCCTGAGCCTCTACAGCCGCTTCAGCCGCTACTTCAACTCGCAATCGGAAGCAGCCTGCAGCCGTTACGTGGCCCTGGCCCGCGAACACGGCCTGGACCCGGCGCAAATGGCCCTGGCGTTCGTGACGCAGCAGCCATTCGTGACCAGCAACATCATCGGCGCGACCACGCTGGAGCAACTGGAGAGCAACATTGCCAGTTTTGATCTGAAGCTCTCGGATGAAGTGCTGGAAGGGATTGAAGCGATACACAAGGATCATCCGAATCCTGCACCTTGATCGAATGATCGTTCCCCACGCTCTGCGTGGGAATGCAGCCCGGGACGCTCCGCGTCCCTTTTTGAAGCTGGAACGCGGAGCGTCCCTTGAGGCATTCCCACGCAGAGCGTGGGAACGATCAACACGGCATTACAGTGACCGCGCAATAATCTCCTTCATGATCTCGTTCGTCCCGGCATAGATCCGCTGCACGCGCGCATCCGCCCATGCCCGCGCAATCGGGTACTCCCACATGAATCCGTAGCCGCCATGCAGCTGCACGCACTCGTCGAGTACTTTGCATTGCAGGTCAGTGCCCCAGTACTTGGCCATCGCCGCCGTCGGCACGTCGAGCTTGCCTTGCAGGTGCAGTTCCAGGCAGCGGTCGACGAAGACGCGGCCGATCTGGATTTCGGTTGCCATCTCCGCCAGTTTGAAACGGGTATTCTGGAAATCCGCAATCGATTTGCCGAACGCCTTGCGATCGCGGGTGTAATCCAGGGTCCATTGCAGGGCCGCTTCGGCTGATGCCAAGCCGCCAATGGCCACGGTTAGGCGCTCCTGCGGCAATTCCTGCATCAAGTACGCAAAGCCCATCCCGGCCTGGCCCAGCAGGTTTTCCTTCGGTACGCGAACATCCTGGAAGAACAGCTCCGATGTGTCCTGTGCCTTCATGCCAACCTTTTCCAGACGCTTGCCCTTTTCGAACCCCGGTGTATTGGCTTCGACCAGAAACAGGCTTGTACCTTTCGCCCCGGCCTTCGGGTCGGTCTTGGCCACGACTATCACCAGGTCGGCGAGAAAACCGTTGGTGATAAAGGTCTTGGAGCCGTTGATCACATACTCGTCGCCATCGAGCACCGCAGTGGTCTTGACCCCTTGCAGGTCGGAACCCGCGCCAGGCTCCGTCATGGCAATCGCCGTGACCATTTCCCCGGAGACCAGTTTCGGCAGGTATTTGTGTTTCAGCGCTTCACTGCCGTAATGCAGGATATAAGGCGCCACGATGTCCGAATGCAGGGAGAACCCGATACCGGTCAGCCCCAGTCGCCCCACCTCTTCGATGACTACCGCGCTGTAGAGAAAATCCGCCCCCAGCCCGCCGTATTCTTCCGGCAGATGCGAGCACAGCATCCCCGCCTCCCCTGCCTTGTTCCAGAGCTTGCGATCGATAAAGCCCTGTTTTTCCCATTGACCATGGAACGGCACAGCCTCTTTTTCCAGAAAGGTGCGCACGCTGTCGCGGAAAAGCTCGTGCTCGGAACTGAACAGGGTTCTGGGGATCATGCGGCACCTTTTGGTTATTTTTGGAAGGAGATGACCTTCAGAGACTATGCCTGGCTTCCGATACAGGACACTGGACACATCCGACAAAAAATAAGACGATCCAGCCGTCTGGTGACCACTTCCCCCTATAAAAATAAAGTTGAATTATGTCTAACCAAGCCTCCACGCCATTGCGGCGCGTCAGCATCCTGGCGATTGACCGGGTTTTCGCTTCCACCCTCATGCAAGCCAAGGATTTCTTCCATCTCGCCAGCCTTCGCTACGGCAAACAATTGGGCCAAGGCCTGACACCGGCGTTCGAGACTCGCCTGGTCAGTCCCGACGGCAAACCGGTCAATACCTTCAGCGATGTGTTGATACCGGTGGATGGCGGACTGGAAAATGCCGACATCATCGTGCTTCCAGCGTTCTGGGACGATTTCGACAGCCTTTGCAAACGTTACCCGCAAGTCCTGCCCTGGTTGCGCCAGCAACATGCACGCGGCGCGGTCCTGTGCGGCGAGGCGACCGGTGTCTTCTGGCTGGCCGAAGCCGGGCTGCTCAATGGCAAGGAAGCGACCACCTACTGGCGCTTCTTCAATGCCTTTGCCGAACGCTTTCCGCGGGTGCAGCTCAATCAGGACAAACACCTGACCGACGCCGACAACCTGTTCTGCGCCGGCGGCACCACCTCGGCCTGCGACCTTTACATCTACCTGATCGAGCGCTTCTGCGGCGCCAACGTGTCCCAGGCCGTGGCGCGGGACATTCTCTATGAAGTGCAACGCAGCTATTCCCCGGGACGCATCGGGTTCGGCGGGCAAAAACTGCATCAGGACGTGATCATCCTGCAGATCCAGCATTGGCTCGAAGATCACTTCGCCGATAAATTCCGCTTCGAAGACGTGGCACGCGAGCACGGCATGAGCATCCGCAACTTCATGCGCCGCTTCCAGACGGCCACCGGCGACAAACCGTTGCATTACCTGCAACGCCTGCGCATCGAAACCGCCAAGGGCCTGCTGTCCGGTAGCCGCAAGAGCATCAAGACCATCAGCTACGAAGTCGGCTATGACGATGCGAGCTTCTTCGCGCGGCTGTTCCGCCAGCACACGGAACTTTCGCCGAACCAGTATCGGCAGCAATTTCAACAAGCGGCATAATCAGTCAAACAAGTACCGCCCTGAAGTCACAGGGCGGTACTTGCTTTAGCTTTAAACTGTACTTGGCTGCATCGTTTAAATTCAACAGACAAACGAATTACTTGCCCTACACAAAAAGCGGAATACAGAGTAGCGAGCAATCCCTTTGTACGCTTGCGCGTCGACGGCTGCAAAACCCAACATATTCTTCCCCACTGGACAGTGCGCTCAGGGAAGAACCAGATGACAACAGAAACGAGTTCCCAGCCGACTTCAAACGATGCAACGACCAATACGCCAAGTTCATTGCTGACCCGTAAAAAATGGGCGGCCCGCTTTCCCAATCCGCCGGACCTTTGTTTTGACTATCGAGCGTTGGTTGAACAGGAACATGGCATAGCCCGAGCCACTGATCCTGACCACAAAATATGCGTCATTGGTGCCGGCGTTACCGGGCTCACCGCCGCCAGAGAACTGTATCGCTGTGGATTTATCGACATAACACTGATCGAGCAATCGAAACGCATCGGTGGCAGGCATTTGACTGTTCATGGCAACCACCCGCTAGAGGAAAACCATACCCCTTTTGAGATGGGCGCAATGCGCATGCCGTTCTTCAACAGGGAAAACGAGCTGCCGAAAGCAGGTCAGTCACTGATGGCTTACTACGCCGATGAATTTGACCTGGCCATTTCGGACTTTCCCAATCCGGGCAGTCGATGGGTGAATTCGACAGGCATTTATCTGCAAGAAGGCAGCCTGGGCGGGCACCCGATGCCGCACATGTTGATCTGGACCAATAAGGATGGTTTGACGCCACCACCCGACGAGGCGCTGCAAACCGTGTGCGCCAAGTGGAAAACCTTTGTCGACAGGATGACCCGGCAGATAATGCAGGTGTACGCCACACAGCAATGGGAATCTGTCTGGGCGGCCATCGTTGAGCGGTATGAGGGTGTCTCGTTTCGCGACCTGGTAGGCATGCCGCCTCTGGAAAACTGGAATACGGAACAACCAGGGGATTTTGGCGGGGTGGGAATGACGCCCCACGAATCTACTCTTTTCTATTCGATAGGTATCGGCGATGGAAGCTGGGGGGCTTTTTATGACGTGTGTGCGCTCTATCCACTGCGAACCGCGATTTTCGGCTTCAGCAGCCGATTGCAACTTGTGCATGGTCGAGTCGATGCATGCGGGGTGCCGCTGACGGCCCCTTATTTGCACTGCGAGGCTGTTATCGACACCCAGGGCCTGCGCTTCGACAGCCCACGCTACATCGGACTTGTGGCACTCGATGAATGCCTGATGTTTTTGCCAACCGACAGCACAGGCACATCGTTCTACGAGCATTGCCTTGAAAGCGCTGGCGGTTTTTTCAGTGATTCATCGGTCAGCAAACTGGAGAAACTGGACAATCAAAAAATCCGCGTCCATTACACCTGGCAATTCAGTCAACCACTTCTATCCCGGCAGCAGTTCGATGATTTTGATTCAGTGATCATGACCCTGCCCTCATGGCTGATAGAAACTTGTATCAGGCTGGAAAACTTCAATCAGCAAATGCTGCCTTACGAGACGATCAATGCCTACAAAACTGCGCACTGGGAAACCAGTTGCAAAGTGTATGCCCCCTTAAGCAAATCGTTTCTTTCGGGGCCAAGTAAAATCCCCCAGGCCATTGTGACCGACAGTTTCATTCATGACGTATACAGTTATCGCTACAACGACAACTATCAATACGATTGCATATTGCTGAGTTACACCTGGGAGGACGACGCAACCAAACTGGCGCTGTTTACCGACCGTGAACTGGTATCAAAATGCGTCGAGGAACTTGATCGAATATTGATGAACTCTGCCAACATCCGGGAAAAGATCTCTCCGTACATTCGCATCGAACAAGCCATGGTTCAACGCTGGATGACCGACAGGAATGCCCTGGGCTGTGCAAAGTTATACCGGCCTGGCACTTACTACGATGCAGTCAGCCTGATGAAATACAACCGGGACCATTCGCACCTATCCGGCCTGTATCTTTCCGGCGAATCGTTTTCAGTTGATGCCGGCTGGACAGAACCTTGCCTGCGCGGTGCCGTGGATGCGGTGATTCATATCTGCAACAAGACTCAGGCCGTGTTTAACGGCGGTTTCTGCCTGAGCGACTATCCACATTATCGCACTCGGGGCTGAAGCCCGGAGCCATCCGCCAGAACCAACGCACCTCAACCGTTGGTTCTGCCTCGCCTTGACCGCTCTATATCAACACTCTTAGACCTGAAAACGCGTTGCCAGCGCCCTGCCCTTCGCGATCTTCGGACATGGACTACAGCCATGCCGGAAGCCGCTGACTACCGCCTCCCTGCCGTTTGAACTCTCATAAACACGCCGTTAAACAAGGCGTGAATAACAATAAAAAGAGGTCATTCGTAATGAGCGAGCCAACAAGTCCTGTTCGTGTAGCAGTCGTGCAATTCGATCCACAAGTCGGCCTGGAGCATCGTGACAGCAACCTCAGCCGTAGCCTGGAGCTGGCGCAGGAAGCGGTCGATGGCGGAGCGAACCTGATCGTCCTGCCCGAGCTTTGCAGTACCGGGTATTTCTTCAGCAATCGACAGGATGCCTTCGACCATTCGGAGGCCGTTCCCGACGGACCCAGCGTCCAGCTGTGGATGACGTTCGCCCGCAAACACAAGGTGTACCTTGTCGCCGGCCTGGCTGAACGCGACGGTATGCGCCTGTTCAACACCTGCGTTCTGCTTGGGCCTGAGGGGTTTATCGGCAAGTACCGCAAGGCTCATTTATGGAACCTCGAGAAGCTCTGGTTCAGCCCTGGCGATCTTGGTTTTCCGGTGTTTGAAACGCCCATCGGCCGTATCGGCCTGTTGATCTGCTGGGACATCTGGTTTCCGGAGGTACCACGAATCCTCAGTCAGCAAGGCGCAGACATTATTTGTAGCCTGAACAACTGGGTGTGGACGCCACCGCCGCTGTTCGATGATGCCGGCAAGTGCATGGCGTCGTACCTGACGATGACAGCGGCCCATGTCAACAATGTGTTTATTGCAGCGGCAAGCCGAATCGGTGAGGAGCGCGGCGCTCGCTATCTCGGTTGCTCGCTGATTGCCGGGACCAACGGCTGGCCGATTGGCACAGTGGCATCGGCAAACCAGCAGGAAATCCTGTTTGCCGATATCGACCTGACCAGCTCCCGCAGCGCACCGATCTGGAACAGCCTGAACGACCTGCATCGCGACCGTCGAGCCGATCTCTACGATCAAATGCTCGGTTACAGCCAACACCCCTGTCTCCCACGCTGATACAGGAGACAGACAATGAATATCACCCCGCAAAAAAACCGGCTTGCACACAGATCGCCGGTTGATACCGCGATCATTCTGTTGCTGATTGGCACAGCGTTACTGATTACCTGGCTTTCTTTCACCAACCGCACATTCTGGTCGGCCCACTGGCCAAGCTACAGCGACATGGTGTCTGCCCTTCCCGAGCCAAGCGCCTGGTTACGCTGGGTACTGGGGGACATCAGCGAAGTCGCCTTTTATAAACATGAGTTCGCCTCCATCGGCTTGTTGGCGGGTGCCTATCTCGCTTACTGGGCGAACCGGACGGGGAAAACCTGGCAAGGCTTTGCCATTTGCTATGGCACAGGTCTGTGGCCGTGGCTGGTGACCAGTTCGTTGCTTGGACTGCTGTTGAGTAACCTGCTGTGGGGCTGGACGGTGACCGCCTCGAGTTGGCAACCGACCTTTGCCGCGTTTGTTTCGCTGCCCGCGGCGATGGTGCTGATGTTTGGCGGTGGCTGGAAGGTCACGATCAATGGCGCAATCATGGGTGCGGTACTCGTCACCCCAATGTGCCTGCTGATCGTCAATCACCTGTGCAACCCGTTGGGCTTGCCAGCGGTAGTCGGCAATGTGTTGGGCATGGCGGTCGCCAGTGTGTTTGCCTTTCTGCTCTGTCGTTACCTGCCAAACCTGGTGAACACTGCACCGCCTGATCTTGCCGAGAAACCCGCCGACGCAAGCCCCGCTAGCACCAGGACACCGGACTACGGTGTCATCTGGACCTTGCGCAGAGTCCTCGCCGACTTTTCCGAAGCGCCATTCTTTGGCAATGAACTGGCCAGCCTCGGATTGATCCTGGGTGCATTGCTGGCCTACACCCTGAATCCCTTGAGCCCGGTCTACGGCTCGGGCTTGTTGCCACAACTGCTGTGCGCCCAGGCGTTGACCTCGGCCATGGGCATCATGATCTGGCGTCGGCAATGGATGTTGCGTGGCTGGTATCCCACCTACATTCCGCTGGTGTCCGTTGTGCCAGCGGCGCTGTTGACCCATGGCGGCAGCTGGCAGGTCATCACTTCAAGTGCGTTCCTGGGAGCATTGATCGCCCCTCCCCTGGCCTGTGCGATTGCCAAACGGTTGCCGACCGACATGCACGCCTACATCGCCAATGTCCTGTCCATGGCGATCAGCACGTTGCTGATCCTCCCGCTGGTGGGGTGGCTGATCACCCACTGACCCTTCTGCCCTCGGGCTGTATCGCCGCCTCAAAAGTCGATACAGCCCCGCTTACCACCATCATGTGAGGTATCAAATGGACCTGCCCAAACTGGCCATCGCTGCGCTCGGCGGCACGGTGAGTATGCAAGCCAGCCATTCCGGCGAAGGTGTTATACCGACCGTCAGCGGCGAATCCCTGCTGGCTTCAGTGCCCGAATTGGCGACACTGGCGCGGATCACCGTTGAAACGCTCGGCCTGTTGCCCAGCGCTTCATTGGATTTCGAGGTATTGCTCAGCGTGATGTCCTGGGCGAAATATCAAGTTGAGCAAGGCGCCCATGGCGTGGTTATTACCCAAGGCACCGACACGCTGGAAGAAACTTCAACGTTTCTTGATTTTCTATGGGATTGTGATCAACCGCTGGTCCTGACCGGCGCCATGCGCTCGGCAAAACAGGCAGGCGCCGATGGCCCGGCCAATCTGCTGGATGCCTGCCGCGTTGCCCTGGCTGCCAGCAGTCGACAACGGGGAGTTCAGGTGGTGATGAACGGGCAGATCCATCAGGCCCACTGTGTTCGCAAAACCGAGTCGCTCGCCCTGCAGGCATTCTCTTCCCCGGTATTCGGAATCGCCGGCCTGGTTGTGGAAAACGCGGTTCGCTATTTCCATCATCCGTCCGAGCGCAAGTGTTTACCCTGGCCGCAACACACCACGCAAAAGGTGGCCCTGCTGGAGGCGTCGCTTGGCGCCGATACCCTGCTATTGGAAAACATCCTGCACCTGGGCTACGACGGGCTGGTGATCGCCGGTTTCGGCGCCGGGCACGTCTCGCAGAAATGGGCTGAGGTGATCGAACACATTGCCGAAAAAATACCGGTGATCATTGCCACCCGCACCGGTTCCGGCTCCACCGCGCAATCCACCTACGGTTTTATTGGCAGTGAAATGGACCTGGTGCGCAAGGGGGCATCCATGGCCGGGTTTCTCTGTCCGCGCAAAGCGAGAGTCCTGCTTTGGTTGCTACTTGGTTGTCAGCGACAGCATGAGTTATCGCGCTATCTCAACCGCAGCGCATAACCCACAAAAAAGGCCTGCAATCGCAGGCCTTTCTAGTTTTCCGACATCCTACGGCTTGTGTGCCCGGGACAGGAATTCGTGGGATTGCATTTCCAGCAGGCGACTGAGCGTGCGCTGGAACTCGAAGTTCAAACGACCGCCGGTGTACAGATCCTTGAGTTCAACTTCAGCAGAAATGATCAGCTTCACGTTGCGGTCGTAGAACTCGTCGACCATGTTGATGAAGCGTCGGGCGATGTCGTCGGTGGTGACGCTCATCTGCTCGACGCCGCTGAGCAGCACGGCGTGGAAGATCTTGCCCAGTTCGATGTAGTCGTTCTGGCTGCGCGGGCCGTCGCACAGTTCGCGGAACTCGAACCACGCCACGTCATCGCAGGTGCGCAAGGCACGGATCTCGCGGTTTTCGATCATCAGCACGTCGTTCTCGATCGCCGCAGTGCATTCCGGCGTCAACGCGCGGAAGCTTTTGCGCAGGCTTTCGTGGGACGCTTCGTCGAGCGGAAAGTGGAACAGCTCAGCTTGTTCGAGGTGACGCAGACGATAATCGACGCCGCTGTCGACGTTGACGATTTCGGTGTTCTGCTTGATCAGCGCGATGGCCGGCAGGAAACGCGCGCGTTGCAGGCCGTCCTTGTACAGTCCGTCCGGCACGATGTTCGAGGTTGCGACCAGGGTTACACCGTTCTTGAACAGTTCTTCCATCAGGGTGCCGAGGATCATGGCGTCGGTAATATCGGAAACGAAGAACTCATCGAAGCAGATGACCCGGGCTTCGGTGGCGAAGCGCTTGGCGATGATGGTCAGCGGGTTTTTCTCGCCGCCCAGGGTCTTCATCTCTTCGTGCACGCGCTTCATGAAGCGGTGGAAGTGGGTGCGGGACTTTTCCTTGAACGGCAGCGCTTCGAAGAAGGTGTCGACCAGGTAAGTCTTGCCGCGACCTACACCGCCCCAGAAGTACAGGCCCTTGACTGGGGTCTGATCTTTTTTGCCAAACAGTTTGCCCAGCAGGCCCGGTTTGTTTTGCTCGGCCGCGACCAGATCGTCGTACAGGCGCTGCAAATGACGCACGGCAGTTTCCTGGGCGGCGTCGTGGAAGAATTCCGGGCGTTTCAGATCAGCTTGATATCGTTCTAGGGGCGTCATAATTCGTTAGCAAGGCAACAAAAACGGGCCGTCACTGTAGCGATGGCCCGCAGGAATGGCAATCGGCCCTTGGTCGGACCGCGCCGCTGTTTATTCCTGAACCGGGGTCAGGGCAATCCGCAATGCTTCGATGGCTGCGTCGCGGGCAGAGCTGTCGGCGAAGGCCGGGCTGTCGCCAACGCACTGGCCTTCCAGCCAGACGCTGAAGCCCAGGTCTTGATTGCGCACATCCAGTGCCTGGCCCGATTGCAGCTGCTTGGTCACTTGCCCTGCGGTTTTACCGTCGGCAAAGTTGCGCGAGAGCAACAGTTGTTCGCCATCGGCCGCCAGCAGCCGGAAGCGGAAACTGCCGTCGTCTTCGCGGAAGCTGACAAAACGCGCCGCTTTCGCGGCCTTTTTCTTGGTGGTCGCCGCCACTTGGGTCTGGGCAACGAAGGAGCGCAGGCCCACCGCTTCACGCAACTCGTTGAGGAACGGGGTCGCCACCGCTCGGGCTTTTTGTGCGCCGTGCTGCAGGATGTCTTCCAGATCCGCCGGACGTTCGATCAATTGGTGATAACGCTCGCGCGACTCGCCCAACTCGCTGTCCAGCAACTGGAAAAGACGGTTTTTCGCTTCGCCCCAGCCCAGGCCCTGCAACAGTTCGCTGCGGAACTCGTCGGCTTGCGCTGGCGTGGCGAATGCCTGGAACAGGGTGAACAGGTGCGAGTTGTCCGGATCTTTCGCTTCGCCCGGCGCTCGGGAGTCGGTGACGATCCGCGAAATCGCGTCTTTCATTTCCTTGGCGCTGCTGAACAACGGAATGGTGTTGTCGTAGCTTTTCGACATTTTGCGGCCGTCGAGACCCGGCAGTGTGGCGACGCTTTCTTCGATCAGCGCCTCAGGCATGGTGAAGAACTCCTTGCCTTTGCCGAACAGGTGGTTGAAGCGCTGGCCGATGTCCCGGGCCATTTCCACGTGTTGGATCTGATCGCGACCGACCGGGACCTTATGCGCGTTGAACATCAAAATGTCGGCGGCCATCAGTACCGGATAGCTGTACAGGCCCATGGTGATACCGGCATCCGGGTCTTCGCCGGTCTCGACGTTCTTGTCCACCGAAGCCTTGTAGGCGTGAGCGCGATTGAGCAGGCCCTTGGCGGCGACGCAGGTCAGCAGCCAGGTCAGCTCGGGGATTTCCGGAATGTCGGACTGGCGATAGAAGGTCACGCGGTCCACGTCCAGGCCACCGGCCAGCCAGGTCGCGGCGATTTCCAGACGCGAGCGCTGGATGCGCAGCGGGTCATCGCACTTGATCAGGGCGTGGTAGTCCGCCAAAAAGTAGAACGAGTCGGCATTGCTGTCACGGCTGGCAAGGATCGCCGGGCGGATGGCACCGGCGTAGTTGCCCAGGTGCGGCGTGCCGGTGGTGGTGATGCCGGTGAGGATACGGGTACGAGTCGTCATGGGTAATCGCTTGTCAGACTGCAATCAATTCGAGAGACGCGGCAGGATCAGATCCTTGAGATCGGTCAGCTTGCCATGAAAAAAGTGTCCGCATTCTGCCACTTTCAGCAGCTCATGGGGACGTTCGAGCTTGTCGGACCATTGGTAAACGACTTGAGGATCGATCACTTCGTCGGTTTCCGGCTGGATCAGGGTCAGCTCGCCGTGCCGTGGCAGTTGATCCTGGGCGCCCAGGCGCATGACGGCCGGTGCGACCATGAACAGGTGCTTGATCTGTTCGCCCTGCGCTTCCAGGCGTCCGCCGAGACTTGCGGCAACAAATCCGCCGAAGGAGAACCCGAACAGGGTCAGCGGCAGATCCGGGTGTTTGTTGCGCAACCATTGGGCCACTGCCTGGGCATCGTCGACTTCACCGGTGCCCATGTCGTGGCTGCCTTCGCTGGCGCCGACGCCACGGTAATTGAAGCGCAGGGTGATCAAACCGGCATCGCGTGCGGTGCGTTGCAGGGTCGAGACCACTTTGTTGAGCATGGTGCCGCCCTGCACCGGGTTTGGATGGCAGATCAGCGCCAGGCCGCGCGGCTGTTCGTTGTCCAGGTAAAGAGACTCGAGCTGGCCGACCGGGCCATCAATCACTACAGGGGTTTCACGCATCAGCAAGGAAAGAACTCCGTGACCTCGAAACGGGTCGACTCGTCTAGCAAATTGTCTGCAACTGTCTATTGCGAGCGAATCGCGGTATACAGCGCAGGTTCGAGCCGTTAACGTAAAGCAAAGCCGTTTATAGAGGAAGGACTCGTGGAACACTCGCTCTTAGTTTGGTTGTTGCCGACTCTTGCCCTGGTTGTGGGTGTCGCCATTGGTTTCCTGATCGCTCGCCTGGCGCCGAATGCCGCGCCCAGCAGCACACAACGTCAGCTGGACGATATTCAGGAACGTTTCGACAGTTATCAGAACGAGGTGGTGACCCACTTCAACAGCACTGCGACACTGGTCAAGAAACTGACTCAGAGCTATCAGGAAGTGCAGGATCATCTCGCCGAGGGTGCCAACCGTCTGGCCCTGGATGAACAAACCCGCCAACGCTTGCTGGCTTCGCTGCACGCCGACGCGGCGCAGACTCCGCGCGAGCGCCTGACGCCGCCGCGCAATCAGGAACCGCCACGCGACTACGCACCCAAAGCCCCGAACGCCCCGGGCATGCTCGATGAGCATTACGGCCTGAAGAAGTAATCAGGTTTCACGCGACAAAAAGCCCCCGGACAAGTGGTTGTCCGAGGGCTTTTTTATTTCTGATCCAGCATCTCGGCTGGATGTCCCGCCCTCATCGCGGACTTGCCCGCGATGAGGCCAGTACAGACCACACAACAGGATCAGATAATCAGCCCAACACCTCCCCCGCCACCTGATCGATCGCATCCTTGGTGATACCCACGATCAAGTCCGCCTCGGCCTCGGTCAGGACCAACGGCGGTGCAAAGCCGAGGATGTCGCCATGGGGCATCGCCCGGGCAATCATCCCGCGCTCCAGGCAAGCCGCCGAGACTTTCGGACCGACCTTCAAGGCGGCGTCGAATGGCGTGCGCTGTTCACGATCCGCCATGAACTCGACCGCCGCGAGCATGCCGTCACCGCGCACTTCGCCCACCAGCGGATGGCCTTCGAGGGTTTCGCGCAGCCGCCGATTGAGATAACCGCCCACCTTATCGGCGTTGGCCGTGAGGTTTTCCCGCTCTAGGATATCGAGGTTGGCCAGCGCCGCGGCCGCACAAATGGGGTGGCCGGAATAGGTCCAGCCATGGCCCATGGCGCCTTGGGATTCGGAGGCTTTTTCGATCACGTCCCAAACCTTTTCGCCGACGATCACCGCCGACAATGGCGCATAAGCGCTGGTCAGGCCTTTGGCGGTAGTGATCAGGTCCGGGCGCATGCCGTAACGCTGGCTACCCATTTTCGACCCCAGCCGACCGAAGGCGCAGACCACTTCGTCGGCGATCAACAGCACATCGTATTTGTTCAGCACTGCCTGGATCGCTGCCCAATACCCGGCGGGTGGAACAATGATCCCGCCGGTCCCCATCAGCGGCTCGCCAATGAAGGCCGCCACGGTGTCCGGACCTTCGGCGAGGATCATTTTTTCCAGCTCGTCGGCGCAATAGCGCACGAAGGCCGTTTCATCCATGCCGGTCGGCGCCTTGCGATACCAGTGCGGGCACACGGTGTGCTTGATGCCTTCGGCCGGCAGATCGAAATGCTGATGAAAACTCGGCAGACCGGTCAGGCTGCCGGTCATGATGCCCGAACCGTGGTAGCCGCGATCGCGGGAGATGATTTTCTTCTTCTGCGGGCGACCCAGCACGTTGTTGTAGTAACGCACCAGTTTGATCTGGGTTTCGTTGGCGTCAGACCCGGAAAGGCCGTAATAGACCTTCTTCATGCCTTCAGGCGCCCAGTCGATGATACGGCTCGAAAGCTCGATGATCGCTTCGGTCGAATGCCCCATGTAGGTGTGGTAATAGGCCAGTTCCCTGGCTTGCTTGTAGATCGCATCAGCAACTTCGGTGCGCCCGTAGCCGATGTTCACGCAATACAGGCCGGCGAAGGCGTCGATCAGCTCGCGGCCTTCGTGGTCGCGGATGCGGATACCCGACGCGCCTTTGATGATCCGTCCTTTAAGCGCGCCGCTGGCATGATCATGGGCGTGAGTCGAAGGGTGCATGAAGTGCGCACGGTCTTGCTCGAACAGCGAGTCAAATTCTTGGTTCATGGTGAATCTCCTCAGAACTGGCCTTGATGGTGCAGGCAGAAGTATTTGGTTTCGACAAAGGCTTCGAAGCCCTCGGTGCCGCCTTCCCGGCCCAGCCCCGAGGCTTTCATGCCACCGAACGGGATCGGATGGCCGGTAAACTTGACGCCATTGACCGCGACCATGGCGTGGTCGAGGCGGCGGATCAGCGGGTAAATCAGGTCCAGACGATTGGAACAAATGTAGGCGGCCAGACCGTATTCGGTGTCGTTGGCCATCTCGACCGCCTGATCGAGGGTGTCGAACGGCATCACCCCGGCAATCGGCGCGAAGTTTTCTTCGCGGTAGATGCGCATCTGTGGCGTGACATCGGCCAGCACCGTTGGCTGATAGAACAAACCGCCCAGTGCATGGGCCTCACCGCCCACCAGTCGTTGCGCGCCGTGTTGCAAGGCATCGGCGACCCGTTCGGTGGTGACATCGAAAGCGGCCTGATGCATCAATGGGCCGACATCGACCTGCTGCTCACGGTCGCCGAGCATCGCCGGGCCAACCCGCAACTCACGTACCGCCGCGGTAAACCCCTTGAGAAATTGCGCATAAACAGAGCGATCGACCATGATGCGGTTGGCCGCGCAGCAATCCTGGCCGGAGGTCTGGAATTTGGCGGCCACCGCGACTTTCACCGCCAGCTCAAGGTCGGCATCGGCGCAGACAATGAACGGCGCGTTGCCGCCCAACTCCAGTGCCACCTTTTTTACGTCCTGGGCTGCGGCTTGCAGCACCAACTTACCGACGCGGGTCGAGCCGGTGAAACTCACCGAACGCACGCGACTGTCCTGCACCAGGGTCTGCATGGCCATCTGCGGTTCGCCCAACACCACATTGAATACGCCGGCAGGGAAACCTGCTTCCTCGGCCAGTTGCGCCAGGGCAAACGCCGAGTACGGCGTTTCATGGGCCGGCTTGATGACCACGGTGCAACCGGCGGCCAGGGCGGCAGCGGCTTTGCGAGTGATCATTGCCGAAGGGAAATTCCATGGCGTCAGCAATGCACAGACGCCGACCGGCTCCTTGACCGTGCCCAGGTGCGCCCCTGGAATGTGGCTGGGAATGTTTTGCCCATACAGGCGCCGCGCCTCTTCGGCAAACCAGGGAATGAAACTGGCGGCATAAGCGATTTCGCCACGGGACTCGGCCAGGGACTTGCCCTGCTCCAGGCTGAGAATCCGCGCCAGGTCTTCCTGATGCTCAAGAATCAATGCCGCCCAGCGCCGCAGAATCGCCCCGCGCGCCTCCAGGCTTTGTTCGCGCCAGTCGGCGAACGCACGGTGCGCAGCATCGACGGCGGCGGCGATTTGGGACTGGTCGAGCATCGGTACATGGCCGATCAGTTTTTGATCCGCCGGGTTGTGCACCGCGATACTGTGACCGCTGTCGCTGTGCACCCAATGGCCATCGACATAGCAAAGGGCCTTGAACAACAGTGGATGTTTGTAAGTCATGGCGTTCACTCCAAATCCGTGTGCGTGGAACCATGCTAGGGCAGCCAAGCCTTGGGAATTTGGCGTTTGAACGGGGTTTGGCAGGTGGTTTTTTCTGATTGAGCGGGGCTGAACAGCGTTTTTTGCGGTGTGAACACGACACCTGAATCCACACAAATCGACTGTAGGAGCGAGCCTGCTCGCGATAGCGGTGTGTCAGTTGACATCACGGTTTCTGACTGGCCGCCATCACGAGCAGGCTCGGCTCCCACAGGTTTATTGAGTGTTCAGGATTCTTGCGACAATTCGGCCGGCAAGGCGCCGCCGGTCTTGATGGTTTTGGTGACGATGTAGGTGAAGTAGCGTTCGATTCCCAGATCATCGAGCAGCAACTGGTCGATGAAACGTTGGTAATGGTCAATGTCCGGTGCCTGGATCATTGCCATGTAATCGACACCGCCACCGGTGGCATAACAGAACGCGACTTCGGGTGCGTCGCTCATGCGTTGCTCGAAACGCCGCATGTCCTGCGCGGTGTGCCGGGCCAGGGTGATTTCCACCAGCACCTGCTGACTTTTGAACACCGCGCCCCAGTCGATGTGTGCCCGGTAGCCCTTGATCAGGCCGAGGGCTTCGAGTTTGCGCACCCGCTCCCAGGCCGGGGTCACCGAGAGATTGATCGCCTCGGCCAGGCTCGACTTGGTGATACGCCCGTCGTCAGCGAGGATTCGCAGGATTTTCAGGTCATAGCGATCGAGCTTGTGCATGGGCATATCCCTCAGGTTAATAAAAAACCTGTGGGAGCTGGCTTGCCAGCGATGGCGGTAGCACATCCAGCATTGATGTGACTGACATACCGCTATCGCTGGCAAACCAGCTCCCACAGGGATGGTTGTCAGGTCACGATATCGGCGATCACTGCGATGGTATCGCCGCACCCCACCAGCCCCGGAAAGTGCCGCGCCGCCAGCAGACCGTTGCGCGCCGCGCGATATTCCACCGGGGCCACGCCGCTGCGGGTGGTGTCGTAGACGCGGGCGATCACTTCGCCCTTGCTTACGTGATCGCCCAGGTCACGGCACATTTCCAGCAGGCCGTCGTGCTCGCTGGCGATGAAGCAATCGCCATCGGGCATGTCGAGCATGATCGATGTCGAAGCCTGCACTTGGCCCTCAAGAATCCCCGCATGCACCAGCAGATTGCGCACGCCGCGTTCGGCGATCGCCACACTGCGCGCCGTAGACGAACCGCCGCCGCCCAGCTCCGTGGTGACGAAAATCTTGCCCTGGGACTCGGCAGCGGTGTCGTACATCGCCCCGGCATCGAGTTCGAGCATGCGCATGCTGTACGGCGCATTGAACGCACGCATGCCGGCCTCGCATTGCGCCTGCTGCCGTTTGTCCGGCAACACATGACAGGCGGCGAACGGCAGGAAATCCAGGGTGCGACCACCGGAGTGAATGTCCAGCACGATGTCGGCCAGGGGCAGCAACGTGCGGGTGAAATAGTCGGCGATCTTCTCGGTCACCGTACCGTCCGGCTTGCCGGGAAAACTGCGATTGAGGTTGCCCTTGTCGATCGGCGACGTACGCCGCCCGGCGTGGAACGCCGGGGTATTCATGAACGGGACGATGATCACCCGTCCGCTGACGTCGGCGGCCGTCAGGCTTTGCGCCAGTTTGCTCAAAGCCACCGGCCCTTCGTACTCATCACCGTGGTTACCGCCGGTAAGCAGCGCGGTCGGTCCCTGGCCGCGCTGGATCACCGTAAGCGGAATCATCACCGCGCCCCAGGCAGAATCGTCCCGGGAATAGGGCAGCTTGAGAAAACCGTGCTGCACGCCTTCGCGGCTGAAATCCACCGTGGCACTGATCGGGTTGTCAGGCAGTTCACTCATGGCTCAATCCTTCACGAACAATTGGCGAGGCACATTGCACAGCGTCTCGACGCCGGTTTCGGTGATTAGAATGCTCTCAGTGATCTCCAACCCCCAGTCATCCATCCACAGGCCCGGCATGAAGTGGAAGGTCATGCCCGGTTGCAACACGCTGGTGTCGCCGGGACGCAGGCTCATGGTGCGCTCGCCCCAATCCGGTGGATAACTGATACCGATCGGGTAGCCGCAACGGCTGTCCTTGTGGATGCCGAACTTCTCCAGCACCTTGAAAAACGCCACGGCAATGTCGCCGGTGGTATTGCCCGGTTTGGCCGCTTCCAGCCCTGCCGCGATGCCTTCGACCACGGCTTTCTCGCCGTCGAGGAAATGTTGCGGCGGTTTGCCCAGATAGATCGTGCGCGACAACGGGCAGTGATAACGCTTGTAGCAGCCGGCGATTTCAAAAAAGGTGCCGGCGCCCTTTTCGAACGGTGAATCGTCCCAGGTCAGGTGCGGCGCACTGGCATCGGCGCCGGTCGGCAACAACGGCACGATGGCCGGATAATCGCCGCCATGACCGTCAGCCCCGAGGATGCCGCTGCTGTAGATTTCGGCCACCAGTTCGTTTTTGCGCATGCCCGGTTCGATGCGCTCCAGGATCCGCCCGTGCATTTTCTCGACAATGCGCGCGGCGATGCGCATGTAGGCGATTTCCTGCGGCGACTTGACCGCCCGCTGCCAGTTCACCAGCCCGACCGCGTCGATCAATCTGGCCTTCGGCAGATTTTTCTGCAGCGACAGATAAGCGGCAGCGCTGAAGTAATAGTTGTCCATTTCCACGCCGATGGTCAGTGCATCCCAACCTCGAGCGCTGATCACTTCGCGCGACAGGTAGTCCATGGGATGACGTTCCCGCGACTGCACGTAAATGTCCGGGTAGCCAACGATGTTCTCTTGCTGCATGAAGACGGTGCGCTTGGCGCCGTTGGCGTCCTGGCCGCGACCGAACCACAGCGGTTCGCCATCGAGCGCCAGCAGCACGCATTGATGAACGTAAAAAGACCAACCGTCATAGCCGGTCAGCCAGGCCATGTTCGACGGATCGGTGACCAACAACAACTCGATGCCCTGCGCCTGCATGGCCACTCGCACCTTGGCCAGACGCTGGGCGTATTCCTCCCGTTGAAACGGGAGATTGACGACTATCTGAGACATGCACATGCCCTCTGATAAATGACGCACGGATGAAAAAAGCGCTTTAACTGCCGAACTGAAAACCTTTGCCGGCCGCACGCGCACGTTCGAAGGCCAGGTTGGCCATGGCCGTGTCCTGGGCGCCGGTGCCCGTGAGGTCGCACAGGGTGATTTGCGTTGAATCGGTACGACCGGGCCTTTGGCCGGCCAACACCTGCCCCAGTTCTGCGAAGTTCGATTCGTCGCTGACCACACCCGCCGCAAGGGCGTGATGCAGCTCGCCGAGGATGCGCGTCTGGCTCAATCGATCCGCCACGTAGCGGTCGACCTGTGCCAGCGCACGGGGAGAAATTTCGTTCTTGTGTTCGGCATCCGAGCCCATGGCCGTGATGTGCAGACCGGGATGCAAATGGCGCAAATCGATCAACGGCTCACGGCTTGGTGTGCAGGTGATCGCGATGTCGACCTCGGACATCGCCTCGTCGATGCTGGCGCACGGCTTGACCGCCAGACCGCTGTCCCGGGCCAGTTCGACGCTGAAGGCCTGGGCCTTGGCGACGTCCCGCGCCCAGACCCGCACGCTGTCGATCGGCCGCACCAGACGCAGCGCTTGCAACTGCAACGCGGCCTGCTCTCCGGCACCGATCAGCGCCACGCTACGGCTGTCTTGCCGCGACAGCGCCCGCGCCGCCACGGCACCGGCCGCCGCTGTGCGCACGGCGGTCAGGTAACCGTTATCGAGCAGCAAGGCATCCAGCAAGCCGGTGCGCGCAGACAACAACATCATCATGCCGTTGAGGCTGGGCAAGCCCAGTTTCGGGTTGTCGAAAAAACCCGGGCTGACCTTGATCGCAAAGCGTTCAAGCCCCGGCAGGTAAGCGGTTTTCACATCCACTTCGCCGTTATGTTCGGGAATGTCCAGGCGCAGGATCGGCGGCATCGCCACGGCAGCGGTGGCCAGCAGTACGAAGGCCTGCTCAATGGCTTCGATACTTGGCAGGTCCAGCGACACGCAGGCGCGCAGGTCCGCTTCGTTCAGCAAGGTGATTTCACTCATCAACGCGGCACTCCATCGAGTCGTTATTGTTGGCATTCATGCATCGGCGCCGGCGAGCACACGCAGGTGTTGCTCGACATCGACGTTGCGTCCGCTGATTACCACCACGATTGGCCCGAGCGGCTCGATCAAGCCCTCGAGCAACGCGGCAATCCCCACCGCCGCCGCGCCCTCCAACACCAGACGCTCTTCGCGATAGGCATGGCGGATGGCATTGGCGATGGCGGCTTCGCTGAGCAGATGCAAGTGATCGCAGGTGTCGCGGGTCATGGCGAAGGTGTAACGGTTGTCCAGGCCGATGCCGCCGCCGAGCGAGTCAGCCAGGGTCGGCAGCTCTTCGACCTCCAGCGGATGCCCGGCCGCGAGGCTGGCGTGCATGGCCGCACCGCGTTGCATGCTGACACCGTGAGTGACGATCTGCGGGTTGGCCCTTTTCAGCGCCAGCGCGACGCCGGCGAACAGGCCGCCACCGGACAATGGAACCAGTACTTGGGCGACGTCTGGCTGCTGTTCGAGGATCTCCAGGCCCAGCGTGCCCTGCCCGGCAATGATCGCCGGATGATCGAACGGTGGCAGCAGTGTTGCGCCATGTTCGTGGGCAATCCGCTCGGCTTCACGCTGGGCATCATCCTGGGACTGACCGACAATACGCACATCAGCGCCGAGATCGCGGATGGCCTGGACTTTGTTTCCCGGCACCAGGTGCGACAGGCAAATCGTCGCCTTCACGTTTTGCCGCGATGCGGCGTAAGCGAGTGCCCGCCCATGATTGCCGGTGGACGCGGCGACCACGCCACGCGCCTTTTGCTCGGCAGTGAGTTGTGCCACGGCATTGCTCGCGCCGCGCAACTTGAAGCTGCCAGTGATTTGCAGGGATTCGAGCTTGAGGTACACCGGCACGCCCGACTGTCGCGACAGGCTGGGGGAATGTTCCATCGGCGTGCGCCGTACCAGCGCTTCGATCCGCTGGCGGGCGAGGTAGATATCGTTGAGCTGTAGCGCTGACATGACCGCATCCCGATGAGGTATTGGGCGCAGTCTAAGAGGGCTGGATTGTCGCGCTGAATGTACTAGGGCAATTTAGTCGACAAATTTTTCGACGTCTTTTGCGGCTCAAAAATCGTGGATTTGCGGGTACTGACCAAAGATTTCGCGCATGCCCATCAGCGCATCGCGCATTTCCTCGTCACTGCATTCAGCGCCTACGCATACCCGTACCGCCCGTGGCCGGGGCGTACCGCGCACGGTAAACGGGTCGGGCGACGTGACTGCAATATGCTTGTGGCGCAACGCACGCACCAGGCTGTCGAGTTCCCAATGCGGCGGGATGCCGATCCAGGCGTTCAAGGCATAGGGATGCTGGCCGAGCAGGTACTCGCCGAGGTATTCGCTGACCATCGCCTGCCGCCCGCTCAACAGCTTGCGCTGCACGCCCACCAGCGTCTCGGCGCGGCCATCGCGAATCCAGCGCGTGGCGATTTCCGAAACCATGGGCGTCGCCATCCAGCTGTTGACCCGCAAAATGCTTTCGGTGCGCAGCGCCAGACGCTTGGGCATCACCAGATAACCAATGCGCAAACCGGTGAGCACCGATTTGGTCATGCTGGTGCAATAGAACGATAGCTCCGGCAGGTAATGGCTGATCGGCGGCGCACGGCGCTCGTCCAGAAGCGGGCCGTAGACATCATCTTCGATGATGTGCACACCAAAACGCCGGGCAATCTCGGCAATTTCACGCCGCCGGTTGTCAGGCATCAGACTGGTGGTCGGGTTGTTCAGGTTCGGCGTACAGACCAGCGCGGTGATCCGTTCATTGCTGCACATGTCCTCGAAATGTTCCGGGTCAATGCCGTAGCGATCCATTTCCAGGCCCTTGAGGGTAAACCCCAGCACCTGGGAATTGCCGATCACGCCGTGGTCAGTGACACCTTCGCAAAGCACCACATCATCAGGCCCGGCGAGCGAAGCCAGGGCGAGGAAAATTCCGTGGGCCGCGCCGTTGGTGATCAGGATGTCATCGCGCTCGACGCGCAGGCCTTGGCGGGCGATCCAGTGCATCGCCGCTTCCCGGTGCGACTCGAACCCGGCAATCGGACGGAATGCGTGAATCCACGGCTGATCGTCTTCGGTACTGAGTTCGCGGCAGGTTTCGCGCCAGAACTGGTCATGTTCACGGGTGTGCATGATCCGCGTAATGGAAAAATCCACCAGCGCGCGTTCGGGACTGTCGAGAATATAGGTGGCGACCCGGTCGCTCATGCGCCGCGAGACGAAGCTGCCACGCCCCACTTCGCAACGCACCAGCCCCTGGCGCTCCAACTCCTTATAGGCGTTGGTGACCGTTTGCACGCTGATGCCCACCGCATCGGCAACCTGTCGTTGCGGCGGCAGGCGCTGATCGTTGACCAGCACGCCCTGCTCGATGTCGTCGGCAATCGCCTGCACCAGGATCTTGTATTTCGATTCGCCGCTGCGGGCGATTTGCAGTGCTGCCTTCCACTTGTCCATCGGCGCCGAACCCACGTGTTTGCCAGTGCCGACAGCATCCCGCGAGAAACCATGCAAAGCAATTGTCCTAGTGCAATGCAATGTGGCTCAGGGCTTTTGTATGCTCGGTCCAAGGTCGATGCACAGGCGGCCGAACCCGCCGCCAACAACAACCAATCGATCTGTACCGGAACTGTGGCCCAAAGCTTCGGCTCAACAGGAAAACGGCTCTCGTACGCTTTGCTCTTGTCACACTGCCTCCTACCACAGAGCCGTCTTCGACGGGTCCACAAGAAACAGGAGATTTTATCGATGAGCAATTCCATTCCCCGCAGTTCCCATGTCTTGCGTCACCTGTTCGTGGCTTGTGCGATGTTCGGTCTGGCCGCCAGCGCCCATGCCGCCACGACGCTGGAAACCATCACGAAGAACAGCAGCATTCGCATCGGCTACGCCAACGAAACGCCATTCGCCTTCACCGAAACCGATGGCCGGGTCACCGGTGAATCGCCGGAGATCGCCAAAGTCATCTTCGCCAAAATGGGCATCAAGCAAGTCGATGGCGTGCTGACCGAATGGGGCTCGCTGATTCCGGGCCTGCGCGCCGGGCGCTTCGACGTGATTGCCGCCGGCATGTACATCACGCCCGAACGCTGCAAGCAAGTCATCTTCACCGATCCGCAGTACCAGTTGCCCGATGCCCTCCTGACCGCCAAAGGCAACCCGAAAAACCTCCACAGCTATGAAGACATCGCCAAGAACCCGGATGTGAAACTGGCGATCATGGCCGGCACGGTCAATCTGAAATACGCACGGGACTCCGGGGTGAAGGACGCACAAATTCTCCAGGTGCCCGACACCACCGCCCAGTTGCAAGCCGTGCGCGCCGGTCGCGCCGATGCCGCCGTAGGCACCCAATTGACCATGAAAGGCTTGGCCGCCAAAGGCGGTGAAAAGGTCGAAGCGGTTACCGAGTTCAAGGATGACCCGTCGCATACCGGTTACGGCGCCCTCGCCTTCCGTCCGGAAGACAAGGACCTGCGGGATGCGGTCAATGCCGAACTGAAAAAGTGGCTGGGCTCTGAAGAGCACCTCAAGACGGTCGCCCCGTTCGGCTTCGACAAATCCAACGTGACCAGCAAAACGGCTGCCGAGCTCTGCGCTCAATAGTCGAGACAGGCATGGCGCTGTGGCGCGATGCCTATCCCTGCTGACTCCGGATGTTGAACCACGCAGGTGTGAACAATGGGTGAATTACTTCCGCTATTGATACAAGGCGCCTGGGTCACGCTCCAGGTGACCTTCTTCGGCTCGATCCTGGCAATTGTCGCGGCCATTCTGGCGGCGCTGGGGCGCATGTCGCCGTGGCGGCCGTTGAGCTGGTTCTCGGTCGCCTACATTGAAGTGTTTCGCGGTACGTCGTTGCTGGTGCAATTGTTCTGGCTGTTTTTCGTGTTGCCGCTGCCACCGTTCAATCTGGAACTGAGCCCCTACAGTGTGGCCATCGTCGGCCTGGGCCTGCACATCGGCGCCTATGGCGCCGAGGTGATGCGCGGTGCGATCAGCTCCGTGGCGAAAGGTCAGTACGAAGCGGCGACCGCGCTGAACTTCAGCGCTTACAAACGCTTTCGCCGAATCATTCTGCCTCAGGCTTTGCTCGCCGCGATTCCACCAGGCACCAACCTGCTGATCGAATTGCTGAAGAACACTTCGCTGGTGTCGCTGATCACCTTGTCCGACCTGAGTTTCCGCGCTCGACAATTGGATCAGGCTACCTTCCAGACCCTGGAAATCTTCAGCCTGGCGCTGGTGATGTATTTCATCCTGGCACAAGCGATCAACCTCGGCATGCGCAGCATCGAGCGGCGTCTGGCGCGTGGCCGGATGCGTGGAGGTTTGTCATGACCCTGTTCGACTGGACATACGCCTGGCAGATCCTTCCCGATTTGCTGCGCGCTTCGCTCAACACCGTGGGCATTACCCTGGTCGGTTTCCTGATCGCCATTGTGCTGGGGCTGTTCCTCGCCATCGGCCGGCGCAGCCGCTTGTACTGGTTGTCCTGGCCGATCGCCGGGGTCATCGAGTTCATCCGCAGCACACCGCTGCTGATCCAGGTGTATTTCCTTTACTACGTACTGCCCAACTACGGCGTCAGCCTGTCGGCCATGCAAGTGGGGATCATCGGCATCGGCGTGCATTACGCCTGCTACATCGCCGAGGTTTATCGCGGCGGACTCGATGCGGTTCCTCGTGCGCAATGGGAAGCGGTGACCGCGCTGAACATCGCGCCGTACAGCGCCTACCGCAACATCATCCTGCCCCAGGCTCTGCGGCCGATCCTGCCGCCGCTGGGCAATTACCTGGTGGCAATGCTCAAGGACACGCCCGTGCTGTCGGCCATCACCGTGGTGGAAATCATGCAGCAGGCCAAGAACATCGGTTCCGAAAACTTCCGCTACCTGGAACCGATCACCATGGTCGGTCTGTTCTTCCTCGCCCTGAGCATCGCCTTGGCTTATCTGGTACGGCGCCTCGAACTGCGCCTGGAGCTACGTTAATGACTTCTCCACTTTCGACTTCAAACGACCTTTCCCGGCGCGGCAATCTGACGCCGCTGCATCCGCAAGAGGCCACGGCCATGCATCAAACGAAAGCGGTCAAGCCGATAGTCAGCTTTCAGGATGTCACCAAAAGCTATGGCAGTTTCACCGTGCTCGATCATTTGAACCTGGACGTCACGCCCGGTGAAAAAGTCGCGATCATCGGCCCCAGCGGCTCGGGGAAATCCACGCTGTTGCGGGTCCTGATGACCCTCGAAGGCATCGATGACGGAGTGATCCGCGTTGAAGACGATCTGCTGACGCACATGCCCAATCGCAATGGCGTGCTGGTGCCGGCCAACGACGGACACATCCGCCGTGTACGCGGCAAGATCGGCATGGTGTTCCAGAGTTTCAACCTGTTCCCGCACATGACCGCATTGCAAAATGTCATCGAAGCGCCGGTGCAGGTTCTGGGCATGAAACCCGCCGAAGCACGGGAGCGCGCGGCGGATCTGCTGGAGTTGGTGGGTCTGGGCAGCAAGCTGGGGCATTACCCTTCGCAGCTGTCCGGTGGGCAGCAGCAACGGGTAGCGATCGCCCGCGCCTTGGCCATGCGCCCCAAAGTCATGCTGTTTGACGAAGTGACCTCGGCGCTCGATCCGGAACTGTGCGGCGAAGTACTCAATGTGATCCGCAAGCTCGGCGCCGAACATAACCTGACCATGTTGATGGTCACGCACCAGATGGGCTTTGCCCGGGAGTTTGCCGATCGTGTGTGCTTCTTCTACAAGGGCCAGATCCACGAACAGGGCACCCCGGCGCAGATCTTCGAACATCCACAGCAGGAGCGTACCTGTGCGTTTCTCAGTGCGGTAAAAGAAGCCAACTGAAACGCCGCACATAAAAAAATGGGAGCGAGCCTGCTCGCGTTGGGGCAGTCAGATTCAACATTGATGTTGACTGACCGACCGCCATCGCGAGCAGGTTCGCTCCCACAGGTTTTATGTCGCGGGTGTTACGGGTACTGCTGAACGGTGCCCGGCTGTTGCTGAGCACCATACTGCTGACCCGGAATCGCCTTGAGGTTGACCTCGACACGACGGTTCTGCGCGCGGCCATTGACGTCAGCGTTGCTGGCAACCGGGTTATCCGGGCCGGCACCACGGGCGCTCAGGTTGGCACCGCTGACACCTTGCGAAGTCAGGTAGGTCGCCACGCTCTGCGCACGACGCTGGGACAGGTCCATGTTGTGCTGGCGGCTGCCGGTGCTGTCGGTGTAACCGACGATTTCGATCTGGTTCTGGTTGAACTCTTTCAGCGAGCCGGCCAGGTTGTTCAACGGCTGGTAGAAACTCGAAGCGATGTTCGCCGAATCGGTGGCGAAAGTGATATTGCCTGGCATGATCAGTTTGATCTGATCGCCCTGACGCTGCACTTCGACACCGGTGTTGGCCATGCTGGCCCGCAGTTTTTTCTCTTGCTGGTCGGCGTAGTAACCGTAACCGGCGGCGGAAGCACCCACCACGGCGGCGCCAATCAACGCGCCCTTGCCACGGTTGTTGTGGTCAATGGCGGCACCGGCCAACGCGCCGGCCAGTGCACCGAGGCCACCGTACTTCGCGGTTTTGCTCATGCCGGTGGAGCCGCTATCGGCCTGTCCCTGGTTGTCGTAAGGGTTGGGCGATGCGCAACCGGACAACAGCGCCACGGCAGTAGCGACAATAATCAAACGACGGGTGGTGAACATGAAGAGCTCCTACTTTTTGCATTCTGTGGTGCATCAGACCAAGGCATCGGCCTTTGCGGGCGTTGGATCATTTCGATGCCTGAAAATTCCACCTGTTACAAATCAGGCTCGAACGAACGGGTTCTCACGCATTTCATCGCCAAGTCGGGTATCGGGACCATGCCCGGCCACCACGACGGCTTCTTCATCGAGGGTGTACAAACGCTGTTTGATGGAGCGCACGATAGTCGCCTGATCGCCACCCCATAAATCCGTACGCCCCACTCCACGCTTGAACAAGGTGTCGCCGGCAATCAGCAGCTTGGCATCGGCAAACCAGAAACTCATCGAACCCGGCGTGTGACCCGGCGTATGCAGCGCTACGCCACACCCACACGCCAATTCTTCATCGTCAGCCAGCCAGCGATCCGGCGATGGCACCGGCGTGTAGGGCACCCCGAACATCTGGCATTGCATCTCCAGATTGTCCCAGAGGAATTGGTCTTCCTTGTGCAAGTGCAAGGTGGCGCCGGTTTTTTCCTTCAACTGACCGGAGGCCAGGAAATGATCAAGGTGTGCGTGGGTGTGAATGATACTGACCACCTTCAGGCCCAACGCGTCCAGACGGGCGAGGATCAGCTCATGATTGCCACCCGGATCGACAACGATGGCCTTTTTCGTCACTGGATCGCCGATGATCGTGCAGTTGCACTGCAAAGGGCCGACGGGGAAGGTTTCGCGGATGAGGCCGGGGTGTTGGGACATCGGGGTCTGCTCGGTAAACGGGGACGGGTAATGTTCGCACACATCAGTATCCCGCCAATGTCTGCGATGTGTAATGTGAAATATTCCCTACCCCAGAACCCCCAGTTCCTTGGCCCGGGCAACGGCCTGTGTACGGCGCTCGACCCCCAGTTTGCTGTTGATATGGCTGGCGTGGGTCTTGACTGTGTGCAGGGAAATAAACAACTGGTCACTGATTTCCTGATTCGAACAGCCTTGGGCAATCAGTCGAAGCACAGCCAATTCGCGGGTGCTCAGTTGTTCAGCGGCAGGAGCCGGGTCCAGCACCTGACGCGCGGGCGGAGCAGGCAGTTTCTCCGTCAGGCTCTGTATGACTTCAGTCGTCGCGCATAGCTGCAATTGGCCACGCAACCACTCCGGATACCCTGCCATCAAACCTTCGAACGATTGCAGTATGCCCCCGCCAGCGGCGTCCAATGCCTGGATCAGCGCCTTGCGGGCCTCGGGCTCGCGGCCGGTGGTGAGCAACAGCGACACTTTTTGCGTCAGCGCCATCGCGCTGAGCATCTGCCGCCCGGTTTGCTGACCCTGCTCGAGCAAGACATTCAAACGCCCCTCGGCCAGCATCGGCTGACCCTGTATAACCTCAAGCAGGGCTTGTTGCAGTTCGATATGCAACGGCAATTGCGGATGGAATTCCGGTGGCGCTGCAGCATGCTCGCCATTGTAGGTTTGCCCCAGTCGCGCCAGCCAGGCTTCGGCAAGATCTGTGCGCCCCTGCGCCAGCCAGAGTTCGCATTTGACCAAGGTGATCATCGCCAGATAGTAGATCGGCGGCACGTCCCAGATGTGCATCAGGCGTTCGGCTTCAGCCAGTTCGGCAAAGGCCTTGGCAAACTCGCCGCTGCTGCCTTCGAGCCGGGCGATGACACAATGGCCGATCAACACGCTGATGTCGCGACAGGCGCGAGCCTCGTTCAAGCCCACCTGCAAACGCGCTCTCGCCGCGTGTGGTTGCAAGCGCAGAGCCAGCAGAAACCCTTCGTACAAGGTCAGCCGGGCGCGGATGGCATAGAGACGTTGCGGTGACAAACCTTGCAAACGCTGCAGCCCTTGGCGAACTTCGGCAAGGGCGCGCAGGACTTCCCCGCGCGCCTGCAATACCCGGGCACGGTCATAATGGGCCAGCGCTTCGAACAGTGGGTTGCCGACCCGTTGTGCCAACTCCAGAGAAGCGCGATTCAACCCGCGCGCACGCCACAGGTCGCCGTCGGCAATGGCCAGGTTGGACAATGTCGAAAGACACATCAGCCGCTGGCCGTAACGCTTGCAGGGAAGGCTTTCGAGTGCCTCGGTGCAATAGAGCAGCGTGAGTTCACGGTTGCCACGCCCGCGAGCGATGATCCCGCTCAGGGCCAGCCATTGCGCCAGCATCGACTTCTGCGCGGTAGCCGACGGGGCCGGCAGGAAACGGCTCAGATGACTGGCCAACTCCTCGGCAGCATCCAGTTGGCAGGCCAGTCCCAACGCCCAGCTGTAGAGCACGATCAGACGCGGCGTGCTGATCAGCAGGCTGTCGGGCAAGTCCATTTTCCAGCGCAGCAGCATGCCGACATTCTGTTCGGCGAGCAGTTGTTCCTCCGAAAGGTTTTGCACCAGGTTTGCCGCAACGTCCAGATGCCCGGCACGCAATGCCTGTTCCACCGCTTCATCGAGTAGCCCCTGGGCATTGAACCAGCGACAGGCACGCAAATGCAGCGTGCCGGCCGGCACCATCGTCTGCGCGGTGGGCCGGGTACGCAACAGATCCGAGAACAGGTGGTGATAACGGTACCAGTGGCCATGCTCGTCCAACGGCACCAGGAATACCTGGTGCGCCGCCAGAAAGCGCAGGATCTCGGCGCTGTCATGGGCGTCGCGAACGGCGTCGCACAACTCACTGCAAAAGCGTTCCTGAGGGGCGGTGTCGTAGAGAAAAGCCTGGACCTCGGCGGGCAGGCAATCGATGACTTCCTCAAGCAGATAATCGCGGATCAGACCTTCCCCGCCATTAAGCGCCTGGGGTAAAGCACCGTCGGTACCGGCCTCGGAGGCTGCCAGCAGCCAGAATCGCAAGCCGGCTACCCAGCCTTCACTGCGCTGGATGAGGTTTTCCATCGCCTCGCCACGCAGTGAACTGCTATGCCGGTCGAGCAGACTCAGGGCCTCATCGTGGGTCAACCGCAGGTCCTGTTCGTGCAACTCAAGCAGTTGCCGTGACAGGCGAAGCCGCGCCAGATGCCAATCCGGGCGCTGGCGACTGGTGACCATCACCAGCAAACCATCGGGAAGATGATTGAGGAAAAACTGCAGGCAGCGATCCAGAACCGGCCCCTGGGCCAGATGATAATCATCCAGCACCAGCAGCAATGGCGTGGCGGTGGACAAGTGCACGGCCAGTTCGTCGAGCAAGCCGTCCAGCCATTCTTCGAAGGCGAACGGTTGATGACGCTGGCGCATTTTCAGCAAACCGAGGGATTGCCTGCCCAGCTGCGGGAAATAGTCTTGAAGGCCTTCGAGCAGTCGCTCGAGGAATCGCCCCGGATCGCTGTCTCGCGGGCTCAGGCCCAACCACAGACTTTGCCAATGCGCCGGCAATGCCTGACAAAACTCTATCGCCAATGAACTCTTGCCGAACCCCGCCGGTGCACTGACCAACAGCAACCGGCCACCGAGCCCCGCACTCAGACGCTCGCACAGTCGAGGTCGCAGCACATGGCCGTCGGGCAATGGCGGTCGGAAAAAACGCCCGTCCAGCGCAGCGACAGCGACGCTTGCGGGAGCGGGTGGTGGGGACAGATCAGTCATGGCCGGCTCTTGTTTGAATTGCGGGTGGCGGCGTTGCAGATGTCCGCAGACTAGCTGTAAACGAAGAGGGAATGAAGGTTATTGCTACAAAT
The DNA here is from genome assembly GCF_004307635.1 of Pseudomonas sp. Sample_22. Taxonomy (NCBI): domain Bacteria; kingdom Pseudomonadati; phylum Pseudomonadota; class Gammaproteobacteria; order Pseudomonadales; family Pseudomonadaceae; genus Pseudomonas; species Pseudomonas sp. Sample_22. Next base: position 44,462 of record NZ_RCNY01000013.1, on the reverse strand, counting down.
GGCTACAAAAAGTCTACACACAAGAAAACGCCCCGAACCAGTCGGGGCGTTTGCAGAGGATGCGGCCTCGTTTCAGCGCTCGTTAGCGAACACCATCCTGACGCAATGCCGCCGGGGTGAAGTCGCTGGTGGTGGCAGTAAAGCCGAAGTCATACGCCGACTTCTCTTCGTTCTTCATGCCCAGCGCCAGGTAACGGCCAGATTGCAGGTCGTACAAGGCTTCCAGGGCGTACCACGGCACTTGCTTGTCGTAGTAGTTCTCGGCATGAGCCTCGGCGACGCGCCACAGTTGGCCGCGACCGTCGTAGTGATCGATCACCGCCGCTTGCCAGGTGTCTTCGTCGATGTAGAAGTCACGCTTGGCGTAGATGTGGCGCTGACCTTCCTTCAGCGTTGCAACGATATGCCACACACGACGCAGTTCGTACCGCGCAAGGTCCTGGTTGATGTGGCCGGCCTTGATGATGTCGGCGTACTTCAGTTTCGGATCGTCGAGCTTGTAGGCGTTGGAGGCGATGTACATCTCTTTCTTGCCTTCAAGCTTCCAGTCGTAGCGGTCCGGTGCACCGTTGTACATGTCCAGGTTGTCGGAGGTACGCAGGCCGTCGGCAGCAGTACCCGGGCCGTCATAGGACACTTGTGGCGCACGACGCACACGACGCTGGCCGGCGTTGTAGACCCACGCCGAACGCGGTTCTTTCACCTGGTCGAGAGTTTCGTGCACCAGCAGCACACCACCGGCCAGACGTGCCGGGGCAGTCACTTTCTGCTTGAAGTAGAACAGGATGTTGCCCGGGTTGGCCGGATCGTAGTCCTTCATCTTGTCACGGAACACGAACTGGTCCTGGAAGTACACCAGGCTGAACGAGCCGTTTGGCTGTGGCGTGGCCTGGGTGACCAGACGGGTCACGCTACCACCGCGATAACGGGTGATGTGGTTCCAGATCACTTCAACGCCGCTCTTCGGAATCGGGAACGGAATCGCCGTTTCGAAGTTTTCCAGGCCGTTGCCGCCGGAAACGAGCTTGGTGTTGGTGGCGTTCTTCTTGATGGCGGCGAACACTTCATCCGGCACGGTGGCACCGCGATGGGTCGGGTAGACCGGCATCTTGAAGGTTTCCGGGTAGCGCTTGAACATCGCGTACTGACCCGGCGCGAGCTTTGCCTTGTACTGGTCGACGTTCTGCGCGGTGATGGTGAACAGTGGCTTTTCACCTGGGTACGGATCGGACAGGAAGCCTTTGCTGTCGACACTGCCAGCATTCTTTGGCAGCGGCTTCCAGGCAGAAATCGAACCGTCGGCATTACCTGCCATTTCGGCGCCCATCGGGGTCAGGCTCTTGCCCAGCTTGTCCGCTTCGGCGGCCGGGACCGCCGCCATGACGCCGGTTGCCAACAGCGAAAGCCCCAGGACACCGATGTGAAACAGACTCTTGGTTATTTTCATTTTTGTGTTCGTCCTGAAAATACAGTGCTTAGAAGTTCACGCCGAAGCTGAGCGCAACGAAGTCGCGATCATCCACAGTGGTGTACTTGCCGTCGAAGAAGTTGGTGTACGCCAGGCTTGCGGTGTAGGTGTTCTGGTACTCGGCATCGACGCCCAGGCTGACCGCTTTGCGACCTTCCTCGAAGTTGCCGCCAGGACCAGGCGAGTAGCCGTCAACGTCGTGGGACCAGGCCACGTTAGGCTTGAGGTTCACACCAGCGAACACGTCGTTGTATTCCCAGATGGCACGACCGCGATAACCCCAGGAGGTGGCCGTGGTGAAGCCATCGTCGTTGCAGTTACGGGCGACGTTGTTGGTCGGGGTACCCGGGCCGGCACCGTTGATGGTGCTGGTGTTGAGGGCCACACAGGTGTTGGCACCGCCAGTGGCAGGCAGCTCGCCAGGACCGTAGACCGGATCACGGCCATAACGAACGTCGGAAGTGCTTTCCAGACCGCCAACGTGGGTGACACCCACTTCGCCCACCAGGGTCAGACGGCTGGCGCCCATGACCTGATCAAAGAAGTGCGTCAGGGTGGTCTGGAACTGGGTCACTTCCTTGCGGCGATAGCCGTGCAAGTCCTGGCCCGGTACACCGGTCAGCAGCGAAGCATTGGTCAGCGCGCCGCCCAACGGACGCACACCGGCGAACAGGATGTCGGTGGAGTTGAGCTGCACCGGTGCGTTCGGACGGTAGCTGACCTCACCGCTCCACGCCGTACCGGTAGGCAGGGTGGTGGAGAAGCTCAGGCCATAGAGGCGGATGTCTTCCGGATACTCGACGAAATAGCTCGAGTTACCCGCGACGATCAGTGGCGCCAGTGCACGGAAGGCTGCCGGCAGGGCCGCTGCGCCGGCATAGACCGATGCTGGGGCACCTGTGGCGCTGAAGATCGGCGCACGGCTGTGGTAGTTCATGAAATAGGCACCGAACTCGGTGTCCAGCGGCTCGAACATGTATTTGAGCGACGCGCCCCACTGGCCGCTGTCACGTGCATCGCGATCCGCACCACGGCGAACCAGCACACCTTCGTTGTCTACGTTGACGCCCAGACGGGTCAGCGTAGGCAGAGCCGCGGCCGGAATGGTCGAACGTTTGTTCAGCACGCGCAGGTTATTGTCGCAACCGTCGGCAATGATGTCCGGTTGGGAGAAGAAGGTGCCGCAGTTGTCGACGACAGTCTGGTCCCACTCGAGCTGGTAGAAGGCTTCCGCCGACAGGTTGTCGGTGAGGCTCTGGGACACATAGAACATGTTGACCGGGATCAGGCCTTCCTTGACCTCGGCGCCTGGTCGACGGAACGCGGACACGTCGATCGGGTTGATCGAGTTGATGCCGCTGCCGATGAAAGTACTTTCACCCCAGCTCACTACCTGCTTGCCCAGACGAACCGAGCCCGGCTGATCGGCAACCGAGTAGTTGTGGTAGACGAATGCATCGAGGATCTGACCGCCAGACGACTTGGCGCCTTCTTTGCGGTTGCTGTCGCTGATGTCCTTGAACGGACGGCTTTCGTCCTTGAGTTCAAAGTCGTACCAGTATTTGCCACGGACGAAAACGCCAGTGTCGCCGTACTTCAACTCAAGGTCATGGATACCCTTGAAGATCTTCGAGAAGGTCTCGCCGCTCTTGAAGTTCAGGTGCCCGTCATCGGAGGTCTGGGACAGGCCACGGCCGCCGTTGTTGACGCCGATGAGGTTCTTGTTGGGGCTTTGGGTAGACCAGCTCGCACCGATCGACAGGGAAGAGTCGAACTGACCTTCGATTTCACCAACGTTGAAACTGACGCCGAATGCAGGCCCGGCGAGCGTAGAGGCAAGGCTGACGGCCAGAGGCAGTTTAGCCCGGCGCCAGAACTGGTTTACTGATGTCATCGACGCTACTCCATGTGCATTTTATTGTTATGGCAGTGAGCACTTTTAAAAACGCTTGGATAACAGGGAGCCACGGCATCCCAAAGTCACTCCAAAGTTGCATCGCCCCGGTTTGTGCGTTTGCCCCGTTCTTAAAAATCCTTGAGCGGACTATAGCCAGCAGGTAGTAGTGCTTGATCCCTCTAAAGTGTGATTTGCAGCTGCCAGCCACTCTGGAACAGTCCTTTGCCAAGCCGACACCTGTCGGCACGGCAAGAATGGCTGAAATTTCGGATTTGACAAGCCAAGCGCTTGCTTGGTGGGGCTGGCGTGCCTTTTCGGGCACGCCGCAAGAGACTTAAAGCGTCGAAAGGAAGGTGCTGTTGGTGGCCTGCCATTCGGTGATGTCGACGCGAATTTTCTTCTTGTCGAGTTTGCCGACACTGGTCTTGGGAATTTCAGTAACAAGGGCGATCTGACTCGGGATCGCCCACTTGCTCAAGTGCCCCAGTTCGACAAATGGCTTGAGGTGTTCCTTGAGTTCCCGCGCCCCGATCACATGGCCTTCGCGTACCACCAGCAAGGCAAACGGACGCTCGCCCCATTGCGGGTCGGCGATCCCCACCACTGCTACTTCGCGTACCGCTGCATGGCGGCTGATCAGGTCTTCCAGATCAAGCGAGGAGATCCACTCGCCGCCGGTCTTGATCACGTCTTTGATCCGGTCGCGGATATCGATCACGCCCATGCTGTCGAGCGTTGCCACGTCACCGGTATGCAACCAGCCCCCGGCCCACAGCTCGGCGCCCTTCTGCGGCTCGTTGAAATAGCCTTCGGTGAGCCACGGCGCGCGCAGCACCAGCTCCCCTTGAGTTTCGCCGTCGGCCGGCAGGAAGTTGCCTTCGGCATCGACAATCGCCGCTTCGACCAATGGCCCGGGCACACCGGCCTTGATCCGGTAGGTGGTGCGTTCATCCTCGGAGCCGGCCATCAATTCGTCGTTGAGGTGCGCACAGGACACCAGCGGTCCGGTTTCCGACATGCCATAGGCGGCAGTCAACTGGATGCCCTTGGCCTTCGCGGCTTCGTACAGCGTACGGTTCAGCGCGCTGCCGCCAATGACGATTTTCCAGCCGGCGAAGTCGGTGTTTTGTGCCGCCTTGGCATTGAGGACCATTTGCAGGATGGTGGGCACACAATGCGAGAAGGAGACCTTTTCCTTGCGCCACAGCTCCACCAGGAACTCCGGGTCATAGCGGCCCGGATAGACCTGTTTGAGCCCAAGCATGGTCGCCACGTAAGGCAGCCCCCACGCATGGACGTGAAACATCGGGGTGATCGGCATGTACACGTCGTTGGTGCCCAGCAGGCGCACGCTGTCGATGGCGCCCATGATCGTCGACACGCCCATGGTGTGCAGCACCAGTTGTCGATGGCTGAAGTACACGCCCTTGGGATTGCCGGTGGTGCCGGTGGTGTAGAACGTGGTGGCTACCGAGTTCTCGTCGAAGTCCTGGAAGTCGTACTGCGGGCTCGCGGCGGCCAGCAATTGCTCGTACTCACCCACAAGATTGGGCAGGTCCGCGGTTTTTTCCGGCAGGTCGGTCAGCAGCAAGGTTTTCTCGACCGTGGTCAGATGACCGGCAATCGCGTTGTACAACCCCACGAACTCGCTGTTGACCAGGACAAAGCGGTCCACGGCATGGTTCATGGTATAGAGGATCTGTTCCGGCGACAGACGCACGTTGATGGTGTGGATCACTGCACCGATCATCGGAATGGCGAACATGCATTCCAGATACCGATGGCTGTCCCAATCCATGACCGCCACGGTGTCCCCGGGCTTGACCCCGGCGGCCGTCAATACGTTGGCCAGCCGCGCGACCCGTTCGATCAGGGTCGGATAGCTGTAGCGCAACTGGTCGCGGTAAACGATCTCGCGGGTTTTCTCATAACGCGCGCCGGACATGAGCAGCCGTTTGATCAGCAGCGGATACTGGTAAGCGCCTTCGGCTGGGGGGATAACGCGAGTCTGCAACATAAGAATCCCTTTTCTGACTGCACGGTCGTGGCTGTTAAGTACGCACTGTAGTGCGCCTGAACGTCAGCCAAATCAGCCAAAGGAATGATTTGCAGGGCCGCGCAAATGCTAGCGTTGCGCCAGCATTTGCCGGTGTTTGAAGACCGTTACAATCAGTGCATCTCGGTAAATGCCAGCTTCACGCCGATGGCGATCAGTACCGCGCCCATGGTTCGGTCGAACCAGTGCCCCATGCGGGCGAACCCGGCACGCACACGTTGCTGGCTGAACAACATGGCCACCAGGCAGAACCAGATCGCCGTCGCCACTGCCAGGTACACCCCGTAACCGGCCTGTACCGCCAGCGGCGTGTGCGGGTTGATCACGACGGTGAACAACGACAGGAAAAACAGCGTGGCTTTCGGATTCAGGCCGTTGGTCACGAAGCCCGAGGTGAAGGCGCCGCGAGCGGTGCGCTCGCCCGCTTCCTTGTGCAAATCGTCAGTCACCGCTTTGGCAGGTTTTGCCCGCAATGCCTTGAAGCCGATGTACAAAAGGTAAGCGGCAGCGGCCCATTTCAGGGCGTTGAACAGCATGATCGATTGGGAAACGATCAAGCCGATACCCAGCAGGGAATACCCCACATGCAGGAAAATTGCCGTACCGACACCCAGCGCTGTCCAGGTGCCCGCGCGACGACCGTGAGTGACGCTTTCACGCACCACCACGGCAAAGTCCGGGCCAGGGCTGGCCACAGCCAGCAAGTGGATCAAGGCAACGGTCAAGAACTCGGTCCAGTACATGAGGGCTCCTTCAGGCCAAGCGTAACTATTTATTTCATCTGGTAGGCTCGGCAGATTACGCCTTCAGTTCATTGCACAAAAGGTACAGTTGATGACGAACACTCGCCGCGCCGTTTTCCTTGACCACCCGTCCCTCGATCTGGGCGACCTTGATCTCAAGCCGCTACGGGATTGTTTCAGCGAGCTGCAGCTGTACTCGCAGACTTTGCCGGATCAAGTGATCGATCACCTCAAGGGCGCTACCGTGGCGATCAGTAACAAAATCCTGATCGACGCCGCGGCCATGGCTGCCAGCCCCGAGCTGAAGCTGATTCTGATCACCGCCACCGGCACCAACAACGTCGATCTTGCGGCCGCCCGTGCCCACGGCATTACCGTGTGCAATTGTCAGGGTTACGGCACACCGTCCGTGGCGCAACACACGATCATGCTGCTGCTCAATTTGGCGACGCGTCTGGCCGACTATCAGAAAGCCGTGGGCGAAGGTCGCTGGCAGCAGGCCCGGCAGTTCTGCCTGCTGGACTACCCGATCGTCGAACTGGAAGGCAAAACCCTCGGCTTGCTCGGCCATGGCGAATTGGGCGGTGCCGTCGCTCGGCTGGCCGAAGCGTTCGGCATGCGTGTGTTGCTGGGCCAGATCCCGGGGCGCCCTGCCCGCCCGGATCGTTTGCCGCTGGACGAGCTGCTGCCGCAAGTCGACGCGTTGACCCTGCACTGCCCGCTCAACGAGCACACCCGCCATTTCATTGGAGCCCGTGAATTGGCCTCGATGAAGCCCGGCGCTTTTGTGGTCAACACCGCTCGCGGTGGCCTGATCGATGAACAGGCCCTGGCCGACGCGTTGCGCAAGGGTCACCTCGGCGGTGCCGCTACCGATGTGCTGAGTGTCGAACCGCCCGTCAACGGCAATCCGCTGCTGGCCAATGACATCCCGCGCTTGATTGTCACACCGCACAACGCCTGGGGCAGTCGCGAGGCACGCCAGCGCATCGTCGGCCAAGTCACTGAAAACGCCCTCGCCTACTTCAGCGGTAAGGCGCTGCGGGTCGTCAGTTGATAGACTGCGACACTTTTTTTCACAGGAGCAGTTATGGATCCGCGCAGTGAAGTACTGCTTCGTCAGGCTGAATTATTCCAGGGGCCAGTCTTGTTGGCCGGTCTTCCCGCCGACGATTTGCTGGGCCGCCTGCCCGACGCTCGCGGCTGGTGCTGGCATGCGGGTGATCAAGCCGTACTGGACGCGCGTTTCGCCGAGCGCAGCGATTTTGGCGTACACGTGCCGGAACACCCGTTTGACGCCGCCGTGGTGTTTTTGCCCAAGTCCAAGGATTTGACCGACTACATCCTCAACGCCTTGGCCTCGCGGCTGGCGGGGCGCGAGCTGTACCTGGTGGGCGAGAAAAAAAGCGGCATCGAGGGCGCCGCCAAACAACTCAATCCGTTCGGCAAGCCGCGCAAACTCGACAGCGCGCGACACTGCCAGCTGTGGCTGGTGACTGTGGCCAATGCGCCTGCAGCCAAACCGTTGGAAAGCCTCGCCCAGACCTACGAACTGCCACTGGCTGAAGGCCCGCTCAAAGTCATCAGCCTGCCGGGCGTGTTCAGCCATGGTCGATTGGATCGCGGCAGCGCACTGTTGCTGGAGCATCTGGACAAACTGCCCAGTGGTCACCTGTTGGACTTCGGTTGCGGTGCAGGTGTTTTAGGCGCCGCGGTAAAACGGCGCTATCCGCACAATCAGGTGACAATGCTCGACGTCGACGCGTTCGCCGCCGCCAGCAGTCGCCTGACGTTAGCCGCCAACGGTCTGGAAGCCGAAGTGATTACCGGCGACGGCATCGACGCTGCACCGATGGGTTTGAGTGCGATCCTGAGCAACCCGCCCTTCCATGTCGGCGTGCACACCGATTACTTCGCCACCGAGAATTTGCTGCGAAAAGCAGCCAAACATCTGAAAAATGGTGGGGAACTTCGCTTGGTAGCCAATAGCTTCCTGAAGTATCAACCATTGATCGAAGAGCACCTTGGCGTGTGCGCCATCAAGGCCGAAGGTCAGGGTTTCAGGATCTACCGAGCCAAACGCGGGTAGAAATTTGTACTTGCCGAATGGATTTTGCCTAGGCAGAATCCGCTCCGTCCTAGGGGAGTAGTCTCCCACGAGCGCCATGCTCGTCCGGCATACGTCAACATACTTGGTCCTCAGACCATGGCGTATGCGACCCAAGCGTCCGCATCAGACGGATCGCAGGGTTTGACAAGACCTATGACACGCACACCTTACCCGGGGCGGGAAGGCTGTACGTGTCATAGCCGTGTCGACCCGCCCCTTAGGAAAACCCCTGATGCTGGATTCATTGCTCGTTCCCACCGCAATCGTTGCCTTGGCCGAAATCGGCGACAAGACGCAACTGCTCGCGCTCATTCTCGCAGCCCGTTTCCGCAAGCCTTGGCCGATCATCGCCGGTATCGTTGCCGCGACCCTTGCCAACCACGCGGCAGCCGGTGCGGTTGGCGCATGGGTGGGCAGTTTCTTCTCGGATACGTTACTGCACTGGATCCTCGCAATCAGCTTCGCCGCCACCGCTTTGTGGACCCTGGTGCCAGACAAGATGGATGACGACGAAGCCAGCACCGCCCGCAAGTTCGGGCCGTTCCTGACGACGTTGATCGCGTTCTTTCTCGCGGAAATCGGTGACAAGACCCAGATCGCGACCGTGATGCTGGCTGCGCAATATCCGGAATTGTGGCTGGTGATCATCGGCACCACCCTGGGCATGTTGATTGCCAACGTGCCGGTGGTCTTGGCGGGTAACTTCGCTGCAGACAAACTGCCGTTGACCCTGATTCGCCGCTTGGCGGCGTCGGCGTTCTTCATTCTGGCGATTGTTGCGGTATACAAGGCGATGCAGGCTAGCGGATGGGTTTGACGCGGTAGGCAATCATTGTGGCGAGGGAGCTGGCTCCCGCTGGGCGGCCTGGCAGCCCCAAACCAGATGATCGCGTGTTGTCAGACTCGACGCGTCATCCGGATTTACGACTGCTGCGCAGCCGGGCGGGAGCCAGCTCCCTCGCCACAAGTGCCCTCGCGCGCAGATCAGGACTTCTTGGCTTGTTCGTAAAGTGGCATGACTTTCGGAATCGCCGCCTTCAACGCTGCAGTCCGGGTGCTAGAGGACGGGTGCGTGCTGAGGAACTCTGGCGGAGCACCTTCGCTGGCCTTGCTCATCTTGTTCCACAGGGTAATGGCGGCATTCGGGTTGTAACCCGCGCGAGCAGCCAGCTCCAGGCCGATCAGATCGGCCTCGTTCTCATTGCCGCGGCTGTTGGGCAAGGTCATGCCGTAGTTGGCCACGGTGTCGGCCAGCGCCAGGGTATCCTGCCCCAACCCGAACAACGCACCAGCGCCCTGCTTCGCCATTTCCATGCCGTAGGCCTTGGACATCGCTTCACGACCGTGCTCACGCAAGGCATGGGCAATTTCATGGCCCATCACCGCGGCGATTTCATCGTCGGTCAATTGCAGACTGTCGATCAGTCCGGTGTAGAAAAAGATCTTGCCGCCCGGTCCGCAGTTGGCGTTGAGCTCGTCACTCTTGATCAGGTTGACTTCCCACTTCCACTGGGCCGCATCCGGGCGGAAGTTCGGCGTCTGGGCAATCAGCCGATCGGCGATCACCTGTACGCGCTTGGCATCGCTGCTGGTTTTGTCCAGCACGCCTTTACTGGACGCTTCGCCGACGGTCTTCTGATAAGACTGGGCATACATTTGGTCGACCTCTTGCGAGGACAACATGCTGAACATGTACTGCTTGCGCTCAACACCCACCGCGCCACCGCTGGTGGTGTTGACAGACTGGCAACCGGCGAGCAACAGACCTGCGCTCAGCGCACACGAAACCAATGTCTTGTTCATCAAAAAACTCCCTGAAAACATGACCGTATCCTAGGCGCGGAAATGTATCGACGCCAGATACAACGGCATATATGACGCGCATTTCAGACAAAGCTCTCGTCACTGCAGTAAAAAATTCACGAAACCGGGTAAGCCACCGTCCGTAAAGCGCGGGCAATGATTCATTTGCGACATCGAGCACCCCAAAACAGTCATTTCAGTGACGCCCGCTCATGCCCCTTCAACCCCCTGCCGATACACCTCCGCGGATGTCCTTTTGCGTGCGGAGCAACCATGAAATTCAAGTCGATCCAGTTTTCCGTGGCGGCCCTGGCCGGCGCCATCGTTCTGAGTGTGGTGGCGGCCCTGGTCGTTTATGCGCTGTTCTCCGGTGCCCGGACGCAAGACATGGTCCAGGAACGGACCCAGGCGCAATTCGAGCAAGTCATCGAGCAGCGCCTGACCTCACTGGCGCAAACCCAGGTCAGTCAGATCCAGCGCGAGCTGGAAGCCCCCCTGTTGATTGCCGGCGGCCTGGTGCGGGTCAACGCGCTGATCGGCACGCCCGGCGCCGATGGCCAACCTGCCCTGAGCCTCAGCCGCGAGCAATTGATCGGCCTGATCAAGGAAAACGTAGCCAAGAACCCGAAGATCCTCGGCACCTACATCGGCTGGGAAAAAGACGCGCTGGATCACAACGATGCGGCGTACGTCGGCACCCAGGTCGCTGGCATCGACACCAGCAACGGGCGCTTCCTGCCCTGGTGGTTCCGCAATGAAGACGGCAGCCTTGGGCTGGACAAACTGGTGGACGTCGATGACCAGAAAACCCTGTCCACCGGGGTGCGCGCCAGCGAGTACTACCTGTGCTCGAAAGAAACCAAAAAATCCTGTGTGATCGATCCGGCCCCTTACAAGGTCGGCGACAAAATCGTCATGCTCGCCTCCTTTATTGAGCCGATCATGCTCAACGGCGCCTTCCAGGGCATCGTCGGTGCCGATCTGTCAGTGAACTTCATTCAGGAAATGCTCCTCGGCGCCAACCAGAAACTCTACAGCGGCGCTGGCGAAATGGCCCTGATCGGCGGCAATGGACGAATCGTTGCCTACACCAAGGATCCGAGCAAATTCGGCGAAAAAGTCAGCGACATTCTCGACAGCAAGCAGATTGCCAACATGGCCAATCTCAAGCGTGGCGAAGTCACCTATACCGTCGACAAGGCCCAGGGCCGGATCGAGTTGTATCTGCCCTTCGGCATCGGCCAGACCGACGCCCGCTGGACCCTGATGCTGCAACTCCCACTGAATGCGGTCATGGCCGATCTGCAGAAACTCCAGGCGGACCTCGACTCCCAGCGCAAGTCGGACACGTTCGGCATGGCCATGGTCGGCCTGTTGATTGCCGGTATCGGTTTGCTGGTGATCTGGCTGGTGGGCCACGGCATTGCCCGTCCGTTGAAGCAAATGGTCGCGATGCTCGACGATATCGCCCAGGGCGAAGGCGACCTGACCCGCCGCCTGAGCAGCGACCGCGCCGATGAATTGGGCTCGATCGCCAAAGGCTTCAACACCTTCCTGAGCAAGTTGCAGGCGATGATCACTCAGGTGGTGACGTCGGTGCAGAGCGTCAGCGACTCTTCGGAACACACCGCCGACATCGCCATCCGCACCAACACCGGCGTGCACAAGCAGATGGCCGAGATCGATCAGGTCGCCACGGCGGTGCACGAAATGACCGCCACCGCCCAGGACGTAGCCCGTAACGCGACGCAAGCGGCTCAAGCCGCCAGCCATGCAGATCAGGCTGCCAGCCAGGGGATGCAAATCGTCCGTGATACCTCGAATTCCATTGGTGCTCTGGCCCTGGAAATAGGACGCGCGGTCGGTGTGGTGCAAACCCTGGCCAAGGACAGTGAAAACATCAACGCGATCCTCACCGCCATCCGCGGGATTGCCGAGCAGACCAACCTGCTGGCCCTGAACGCCGCCATCGAAGCCGCCCGGGCCGGTGAACAGGGTCGCGGCTTCGCCGTTGTGGCCGATGAGGTGCGCAACCTGGCGCAGAAAACCCAGAAGGCCACCGAAGAAATTCAGACCATGATTCAACAGTTGCAACAGGGCACACGGGATGTGGTGCGGGTCATGGAAGACAGCCAGAACCGCACGGACGAAAGCGTCCAACACGCGGCGAAGGCGGCCCAAGCGCTGGAAACCATCACGCAAGCCGTGTCGGTGATCAACGACATGAACACCCAGATCGCCAGCGCCGCCGAAGAACAAAGCGCGGTGGCCGATGACATCAACCGCAACGTGATCAATATCGGGCAAGTGGCCAATGAAGTGGCCAGCGGTGCGGATGAATCGAGCGCGGCGAGTGCGGATTTGACCAAACTGGCCGAACAGCAGCGGCGGCTGATCAATCAGTTCAAGGTCTGATCCAAAGGCCCCATCGCGGGCAAGCCAGGCTTCCACAGTGTTTTGCGTGCGCCGCAAAACACTGTGGAAGGATCTGATCCACAGGTTTCGTGAACACCGCAAAACCCTGTGGGAGCCTGGCTTGCCAGCGATTGGGTCAGCACAGACAACCCATCAACCCGGGGTCAAACACTCCGGCCCGTTGAGCTTCGGATCATTGACCATATTGGCCAACACGCGCTCGCGCAACGCGGCGGGCTCACTGGCCAGCAGGGCTTGCAAGGTGTGCAGCGGCGTCTCGGGATCGAGCCATGCCGCCTGCCCCGCCTCATCCAGAATCAGCGGCCGACGCTGGCTCGCCGCCGGCTGCGTGATGACCGCCGTACTCAACCAGACTTGTTCCTGCACCGGATACGCTTCCCAGATCGCCGCGAAAAACAATGACGAACCCTCTCCCGGCGTCAACCAGTATGGGCGCTTGCGCGTGGTGCCGCGCCACTCGTAGAAACCGTTGGCAGGCAGCAGGCAGCGCCGCAGTCGCAATGCTTCGCGAAACATGGGTTGCTCGGCCACGGTTTCGGCGCGGGCATGGGCCGGGGTTCGGGACAGATCGGTCAGCCACGGCGGCGTCAGGCCCCAGCGCGCGCGCGCCAGTTCCCGCTGGCCGTGCGCACCGGCACGCAGCATCAACACCGAATCATTGGGGGAAATGTTCCACTGCGCCTGCTGATCGGCGGGAAAACCTGGCAGGGTCGCGAAGTCGCGGTTCCAGCGAAACAGGGCATAACGTCCACACATGGGGCAGCACGACTCTTGATCAAACGAACGCCAGCCTAACAGACCAGCGTGCCGGGGAAGCTTTCCGGTTCATCGCCGGACAGCGGCAGCGCGGCATTGTACGCGCTGATCAGCTCGCGGGCGTATTCGGCCTGATCGTTATCCACCGCCAACCCCAGCAGGCCGAAGATCGGCAATTCACCGGTGGCCCCGACCAGATCGCGGCCCACCAGATGCGCCTCGATGCCCTCGCTGGCGAGCATGCCTTGCAGCAGCTCGCCTTCCATCAGGTTTTCCGGTTCGTAGATGCGCTGCATATGCGCCCCTCATTCGTTTTCGCTGAAGACTTCCAGAAACCAATCCTCACCATGAACCTGCAATACAAAAGTGATTGGCCGACAGCACACCTGACAGTCCTCAATGTAGGTCTGATCGCCGCCGGAGAGGTCCACCGTCGTCTCGACTTCTTCACCACAATACGGACATTCATACAGCGCGTTTTCCAGCATCGCGGTCTCCCGGGTGACTTGTGCGTATAATCGCCGGTCTATTTGCAGGGCTATTTTTGTCTGACTACTTTTTCAGACCGTACCCCGCCGGTTTTCGATCAGAACCTTTACTTACCCTAGCCGTTTCTAACAAGAGAGCATGATGGGCGAATTCGATGCCATCCGACCTTACGACGACAGCGAAGTCCCGGCAGTACTGGACCGGCTGCTCGGCGACAAGGCGTTTCTAGATATCCTCACCCACTTCCGCTTCCCGCGTTTTGCCGGTGCTTTAGGCTGGGCACTCAAACCCCTTATAGCTCATCGGCTGCGCCGTGAGTTCGCTGGCGTCAATTCGGTCGCCACTTTGCAGGACAAAGTCGAGGTTTACGTCGACCACACCATTGAACGCGCCACCGATGGGGTCACCTATTCCGGTGTCGAGCAGTTCAAGTCCGGCAGCGCCTATCTGTTCATTGCCAATCACCGCGACATCGTGATGGACCCGGCCTTCGTCAACTACGCCGTGTACCACGCCGGCCTGCCGACCCCGCGTATCGCAATTGGTGACAACCTGCTGCAAAAGCCCTTTGTCAGTGACCTGATGCGTCTGAACAAGAGCTTCATCGTGCACCGTTCGATTACGGGTCGCCGCGAGAAGATGGCGGCGTATCAACTGTTGTCAGCGTATATCAATCATTCGATCCGTAACGATTGCGCCTCGATCTGGATCGCCCAAGCCGAAGGCCGGGCCAAGGACGGCGATGACCGTACCGAGTCGGCGATCCTCAAGATGTTCCACATGAGCCGCAAGGACGAACCGTTCGGCGAAGTGATCCGTTCGCTGAACCTCACGCCTGTGTCGATCAGCTACGAATATGACCCTTGCGACCAGGCCAAGGCCCGCGAGCTCTACATCCGCGCCACCACCGGCACTTACACCAAGGCGCCGGGCGAAGATGACGTGAGCATCGCCAAGGGCATCACCGGCTACAAGGGCCGGGTGCACGTGAACTTTGCCGCGCCGATCACCGAGCTGTTCGAAGACACCAAGCAATTGGCCGTCGAAATGGACAAGCAAATTCTGGGCGGGTACCGCTTGTTCCCGGTGCACTACCTGGCTTATGCACAATGGACAGACGCCGACCCGCAATTGCAGGTACCGAGCGCTGCCGAGATGTTCGCGGCGGACGAATTGGCCAAGGCCCAGGAGCAATGGCAGCAACGCCTGGACGCTTGCCCTGAAGAGCATCGTCCGTACCTGGTGCTGCAATATGCAACACCGGTGCGCAATCAGTACCGGGTCAAGGCTGGACTGCCGTTGTAAGCGGTTTCGGCTGGATACGATAACGGCGCCTTCGGGCGCCGTTTTTGTTGAATCTAGACTTGCGTGCTGATCCACGACACCAGCAATGCCAGCCCCATGCAGGCGAAGCCGAAGCTGTAGAAAAACCGGTTCATGCGCAGGGTGGCCCAGTCCAGCGTCGGTTCTTCGCTGGGGCGACTCTCGCGTTGCGCTTGCAGATTGGCCATCGCGCGTTGTTCACGACGACGGGTGGCATGCAGCAACCAGCCGCCCGGAAAGGCGAAGAACAAGGCCAGCAGATTGATCAACTTGGCGGGATGGGCGGTAAACAGCGTCATCAAATGCAGCGACATCACAAACCTCAAGCAAAACCGGTGTGGCGAGCGCCAGACCGACGACCGCGGCGCGGATTCTACCGAAAGCCTCTGTACCTGCACTCCCCTTTACGACAAATAACGAAACAAATGACCAATGGCTGTCCTGCGTCACAGCTTCGTCATCTGCATCGGCGAACATGCGCGCCTCGAAACCGACACGGACTGCGTCATGCTTCACGCCGAAAACCAGGATCGCCTCTATCTCATCGCCCACAACGACGAACAACAAACCCTCGTCGGCAGCCTCGCCTTCAATGTTCAGGACCGCCATTGGCTGGTGTATTGCGCACTCGGCGGCCACCAACATGCGGATTTGCCGGAGGCGGATTTGCTGACCGGAGTCAGTGTGCTGGACTTCTACTCGCAAGCCGCGTGATACCTCGCCCCCTGCAGGAGCGAGGCTTGCCCGCGATCGCGCACTGTCAGTCGACAACAATGTTGAATGTCATGCCGCCATCGCGAGCAAGCTCAGCTCCTACAGGGAAGGGTGTACATCAGACATGAAAAAGCCCGGGACCATTGCTGGCACCGGGCTTTCTTACATCTTGCGAACGCTTATTCGCCGAGTACCTGACCCACGGTCGGGTCCTTGAACAGACGGGTCAACGCATCGCTCAACACATCGCTGACCAGCTTGGTGTTGGTTTCCTGGTTCGGCGCCATGCCGAAACGCTGGTCCAGGGACGCACCGTAGCGACCGCTGTAGCGACGGTTGGCGTTCTGCACATCGGAGCGGAAAGTCGCGCCAATAGTGGCCTCGGTCACATACATGCCCTCTTTAGGCGACTGATACTTCAATTCAGCCAGGGTCACGGTGATTTGCGGCGCGTTCGGCGCGTTGGTGCTCGGGGTGAACCCCAGCAGCCGCACGGCCGCTTCGGCCTGGGCTTGCAGTTTCGGCAGGATCTGCGCGCCCTGCACGGTAATCGCGCTGGTTTCCGGATACAGACCGCCGCGGGTACCCAGGGTCGGCGACGGACGACCGTCGACTACACGCACCACCACCGGCTGTCCGTGGCCGACCGGCGCCAGTTGGGCCGTCAACTTGGGTTCCGGGTTCAGTTGTTGCGGGCTGTGGGCGCAGCCGACCAGCGTCAAGCTGGTCACAGTGATCAAACCGAACAACAGGCGTTGCAACATGCTCTTCTCTCCAGAATCAGGCACAAACAGGCCGGCAGTATAGCGGTGGGCCACTGCGGCTAACTAGGGTCATGCAACGATTACTGAAATCTCTGACAAACCCGAGAGATCACGGTTCCTGTCACAGATTTTTCACCCAGCCTTCACTTGCACGTCACGAGTGGCTGCGAACGTAATGGTCAATCACCCAAGAGGTCTCTCGCCATGCGTTTTCTCGTTTCGCTGTTAGAAGCACGTCCGCATCACCGCAGCTTTGCGCTGCTCGACCGCAACGGCCATTGCCAGGCATTCAAACAATGCAGCCTGCAGCCCATGGGCGATGGCTGGGTCGAAATCGAAGAAATCCGCCTCAACTGGCTGCACAAGCCCTTGCCTGCCAGCGCCCGCGTGATTGCACGCCAGCCACGCTCGCGGGCACAGCAACTGTTGACCACCTGACCGAACGCCTAATAAAAGTCATTAAACACGACCAATTCCCTACGTTTCTTCGCTACAATCTCCCCCCGATTATAAGGACGTCTCCTGATCGGGCCTCGCAGCATCGTCAATGCTTCGGTTTTGGCACCCCGCACCGCCCACAGAGAGCCGCCCACACAGATCGAGTGAAGCTGGCGCGCTTGCTGTTCATCAAGCAAAACCTCCACTTTTCGCGAATCTGCAGAGCTGTCATGACGCTCGGTCACTGAGCTGTTTGCCCGTTTTGCCTGCCATGAACTCCCTGGCGGCAAAGCATTCGGGCACGGTGCCAGGCAGAGGCAGCCCTTTTTTGAGGTTCACGTCTTCAAAAGAGCGTGAAAAAAACGGGTTTTCACAACTTCACAAGAGTGTGGCGAGCAAATGAATAGTTTTGCGTCTGAACATGCACCATTAGCGTCTAGAACAGCCCAACGACACAGGACCGAGTACGCCTCGAACACCGGAGCCTGAAGCCTGTCCGCTACGGATTTGGTTGCACAAACGGATGTCTCGACCATAAGTCGAATTGCCAGCCGCCCGTTGAAATGAGTTCATAGGACTCTGATTAGACCCGGCCGGTAGCGTCCGTCGAAGTTGCAAAAAATTGCGAAGATTCGGACATGGCGATCCTGCCATGAGTTCGAGGGGCATTACTGACTCGCCCCGGAACGCCTGGCAGCCATGCCGTCAATTTGGTGCTGCAGATTTTGGAGACGCGTTAAATGGCGCATAACGAAGCAGTCGACGTAGTACTGGTTGGGGCCGGCATCATGAGTGCCACCCTGGCAGTACTGCTCAAAGAGCTCGACCCCGCGATCAAGCTGGAAGTCGTCGAGCTGATGGATTCCGGTGCCGCGGAGAGTTCCAACCCGTGGAACAACGCCGGTACCGGTCATGCCGGCCTGTGCGAGTTGAACTACACGCCACAGGCTGCCGATGGCTCCGTCGACATCAAGAAAGCCGTGCACATCAACACCCAGTTCGAGGTGTCGAAGCAGTTCTGGTCGTACCTGACCAAAAAAGGCACGTTCGGCTCGTGCAAATCGTTTATCAGCCCGGTGCCACACCTGAGTTTCGTCCAGGGCGACAGCGGCGTGTCCTTCCTCAAGGAACGCTTCAAGGTGCTGAGCAAGCACCACGCCTTCGCCGACATGGAATACACCGAAGACAAGGCGACAATGGCAGAGTGGATGCCGTTGATGATGCCTGGGCGCGACCCCGGCGAAACCCTTGCCGCCACCCGCGTGATCAATGGCACCGACGTCAACTTCGGCGCATTGACCAACCAGTTGCTCAAGCACCTGACCAGCGCACCCGATGCCCAGGTCAAATACTGCAAGCGCGTGACCGGCCTCAAGCGCAAAAACGGTGGCTGGACCGTCAGCATCAAGGACGTCAACAGCGGCAACACCCGTGAAGTCGACGCCAAATTCGTCTTCCTCGGCGCTGGCGGCGCGGCACTGCCCCTGCTGCAAGCCTCGGGTATCGAAGAGAGCAAAGGCTTCGGCGGCTTCCCGATCAGCGGCCAGTGGCTGCGTTGCGATAACCCGGAAGTGGTCAAGCACCACCAGGCCAAGGTCTACAGCCAGGCTGCCGTGGGTTCGCCACCGATGTCGGTGCCGCACCTGGACACCCGCGTCGTCGACGGCAAGAAGTCCCTGCTGTTCGGACCTTATGCCGGTTTTACCACCAAGTTCCTCAAGCACGGCTCCTTCATGGACCTGCCGATGTCGGTTCGCGCCGGCAACATCGGCCCGATGCTGGCCGTGGCGAAAAACAACATGGACCTGACCAAGTACCTGGTCAGCGAAGTGATGCAGTCCATGGAACAGCGCCTGGAGTCCCTGCGTCGCTTCTACCCTGAAGCGAAAGCCGAGGACTGGCGCCTGGAAGTGGCCGGGCAACGGGTGCAGATCATCAAGAAAGACCCGAAAAAAGGCGGCATCCTGCAATTCGGTACCGAACTGGTCGCGGCCAAGGACGGCTCTCTCGCCGCCCTGCTCGGCGCTTCGCCGGGTGCTTCGGTAACGGTTTCGATCATGCTGGAACTGATCGAAAAATGCTTCCCGAACCAGGCCAAAGGCGAATGGGCTGCCAAACTGGCAGAAATTTTCCCGGCCCGTGAAAAAGTCCTGGAAGCCGACGCTGCGCTGTATCGCAAGATCAACACGCAGAACAACGTTGCCCTGGAACTGGTTGAAGCCAGCAGCGAGACCGAAAGCTACGCTTGATTCGGCCCCATGAAAAACGCCCCGTCCTCTTTGAGAACGGGGCGTTTTTTTATGGGCGGTCAAACCTTCTTTGTGGCGAGGGAGCTTGCTCCCTCGCTACAGGGAAAAATTGATCAGCCGCGAGCCTTGTCGATCAGTTCAATGTACTCGGCCGCATTACGCTGATCCTTGATCAAGGCAATGAAGTCATTGCCTTGCTCGTCTTTGCCGTTGACGTCAAAACCGGCCTCGACGAAGAACGTCAGGAAGCGCTCGAAGTCATCAATGCGCAGGCCACGGTAGGCCTTGACCAGTTTGTGCAGGGACGGAGAAGTCGCGTCGACCGGTTCGAAATCGAGGAACAATTTGATCTGCTCATCGCCGATCTCGTCACCAATCACTTGTTTCTTATCTTTACGCATTGCCGACTCCAGCTCGCAGACATTTCACAGGGCAGGCAGTTTACCCCTGCGCGGGCGCCGGGCTCAACGCGGACGAACGGCGCCAGTGTGCAGATCGGCCCAAATGTGGCCATTGGCATAGCTCAAGAACTGGCAATACACCGTGTCATTGCGCAACAGATCGATCACCACCCGGTACTGCGCCAGCGGGTAATAGAGGGTCAGGGTCTTGGTTTTGTCGTCGTAAACCGGTTTCTTCAGGCTTTTGCTTTCGCCGTCGAAATTGACCAGCACCTGACTGATGGTTGCTCCCTTGTTCAGGGATTTGCCCTTGAGGCGAACCAGCAGCGGCGAGGTCACCGGGATCGGCTGCTGATTGGACTGGCGCTGACTGCCGACCACCACCGAATATTCGGTGACTTGCAACAACTGCTGCTGCTCGGGCTCTGCGTCACGCAGAGTCAGGTCATCCGGTGGCAGGAACTGCCCGTGCATCGGTGCCGGGGCAGCGGCCAGGGGCAGACTGAGGGTCAGCAACAGAGCGGCGCAGCTGCGAAACAAAAGGCTCATGACAAGGCTCCGGAGGGCGGGGCCGAGCACTCTATCATGGCTTTAAAAGCAAAGATCGCAGCCTTCGGCAGCGACTACAGGGTGTACATCAGGCCCTTATGGGAGCTGCCGAAGGCTGCGATGCTTTGATCTGGCTTGGATCAATCGAACTGCGCGCGCATCCAGGCGTGATACTCGGCAACACCAGGCTCGCCTTCGCGCGGCGCCCAGCCGGCAAGTTCACCTTCACCGACCGGGCGGTAAGGCCCTGCCTTGCATTCGAACATCAGGCTATCGTCTTCAAGCACCACCAGGCCGTGGAATACGCCTGTCGGCAGATCCACGCCAACACAGTCGCCACCGGCCTGAAGCACGGTCTTGCTGAGCACCGTACCGTTCTCGTCAAAGATCAACACACCCAGGCGTCCTTTGAGGACAAGCAGGGTTTCAGCCTTGTTGTCACCCAGATGCCGGTGAGGCGGAATGTAGGTGGACGGCTGCAGCGCCACCGCCATGCGATGGCAAGCGTCTTCCATCTGATGGAAGTTGTAATGCTGGCGTCCACGAGGATTGGCCGCGGCTTTCCCGGCCAGTTCCGCGAACAACGTCTGATCGAGAAAGCGAGGCGTATCCATGTCTTACATTCCTTTAACGGCAAAAATCCCGTTGGCGTTGCGCCAGTAGCCCTTGTAGTCCATGCCGTAGCCGAAGATGTAACGGTCGATGCACGGCAGACCGACGAAATCGGCTTTCAGGTCCGGGCGAGCCTTGCGGTCGTGATCCTTGTCGATCAGCACGGCGGTGTGCACTTTGCGGGCACCGGCGTGTTTGCAGAAGTCGATGATCGCACCCAGGGTGTGACCTTCGTCGAGAATGTCGTCGATGATCAAAACGTCACGGTCGATGAACGACACTTCCGGCTTGGCCTTCCAGAACAGCTCACCGCCGCTGGTTTCGTTGCGATAACGGGTGGCGTGCAGGTAGGACGCCTCCAGCGGGAATTGTAGATGGGTCAGCAGTTTGCCGGCAAAAATCAGCCCGCCGTTCATCACGCAGAACACCACCGGGTTGCTGTCCGCCAGTTCTTCATTGATGTGTGCACCCACGCGGGCGATGGCCGCCTCGACTTCAGCTTCGGTGTACAGGCAGTCAGCCTCTCGCATGATTTGACGGATATGCTCGAGATCAGCGGACATGGCGCTCTCCAGGGGATTGAGGGGGGTGGCGGTTCAGGAAAAGCGGGCAAAGGTACGCATCAAGCGAGGCCAGATCAAGCGTTTGTGGACTAACGTACTCTATGTCTATAGGACAACACCCTCGGATAGATTAATCTAGGCCGGTTTTTTTGCCCGCCGCCGGAGCCTTTCCCATGCCCATCCTCGAGATCCGCCACCCGCTGATCCGTCATAAACTTGGCCTGATGCGCCGCGCAGACATCAGCACCAAGAATTTCCGTGAGCTCGCTCAGGAAGTCGGTGCCCTGCTGACCTATGAAGCCACCAAAGACCTGCCGCTCGAAACCTACGATATCGAAGGTTGGTGCGGCACGGTGTCGGTCGAGAAAATCGCCGGCAAGAAAATTACTGTAGTACCGATTCTGCGTGCCGGTATCGGCATGCTCGAAGGTGTGTTGAGCCTGATCCCGGGCGCCAAAGTCAGCGCCGTGGGTGTGGCCCGCAATGAGGAAACCCTCGAAGCCCACACCTACCTGGAAAAACTGGTACCGGAAATCGACGAACGCCTGGCCATGATCATCGACCCGATGCTCGCCACCGGCGGCTCGATGGTCGCGACCATCGACTTGCTGAAAAAGGCCGGTTGCAGGGACATCCGCGCCATGGTGCTGGTTGCCGCGCCCGAAGGCATTGCGGTGGTCGAGAAAGCTCACCCGGACGTGACCATCTACACCGCGTCCATTGATCAAAAACTCAACGAACACGGTTACATCATCCCGGGCCTGGGCGATGCTGGCGACAAGATCTTCGGCACCAAGCAGAAGGACGCGTGAGCATGCAGCAAGAGTTCAACGATCCGCTCTGGCGCACGGTGCTGTCCGGCGCACAGATGCTGTTCGTGGCCTTCGGCGCCCTGGTGTTGATGCCGCTGATTACCGGCCTTGACCCGAACGTGGCGCTGTTTACCGCCGGCCTGGGAACCATCCTGTTTCAGGTGGTCACCGGACGTCAGGTGCCGGTGTTCCTGGCGTCGAGTTTTGCTTTCATCACCCCGATCATTCTCGCCAAGGGTCAATTCGGCCTCGCGGCGACCATGGGCGGTGTGATGGCGGCTGGCTTCGTCTACACCTTCCTCGGCCTGGCCGTGAAGATCAAAGGCACCGGTTTCATCGACCGCCTGTTGCCACCGGTGGTGATCGGCCCGGTCATCATCTCCATCGGCCTGGCCATGGCGCCGATTGCCGCCAACATGGCGATGGGCAAGGCGGGAGACGGCAGCGAGCTGATTCACTATCAGACCGCAATGCTGATCTCGATGCCGGCGCTGCTGACCACCCTGATCGTCGCCGTGTTCGGCAAAGGCATTTTCCGCCTGGTGCCGATCATTTCCGGCGTGCTGGTGGGTTTTGCCATGTCATTCTATTTCGGTGTGGTCGACACGGCGAAGATTGCCGCGGCGCCATGGTTCGCCATCCCGGCCTTCACCGCGCCGGAATTCAACTGGCAGGCGATCCTGTTCATCGTTCCGGTGGCCCTGGCCCCGGCTATCGAACACATCGGCGGTGTGATTGCCGTGGGTAGCGTGACCGGTCGCGATTACCTGAAGAAACCCGGTCTGCACCGCACGCTGCTTGGTGACGGCATTGCCACCACCGCAGCCGGTCTGTTCGGCGGCCCACCCAACACCACCTACGCCGAAGTCACCGGCGCGGTGATGCTGACCAAGAACTACAACCCGAAAATCATGACCTGGGCGGCGATATTCGCCATCAGCCTGGCATTCATCGGCAAATTCGGCGCACTGCTGCAAAGCATTCCGGTGCCGGTGATGGGCGGCATTCTGTGCCTGTTGTTCGGTTCGATTGCAGCGGTAGGCATGAACACGCTGATCCGCCACAAGATCGATCTGGGCGAGGCGCGCAATCTGGTGATTGTGTCGGTGACCCTGGTGTTCGGGATCGGCGGTGTGCTGGTGGGTACCGGCACCGGCCCGGATGATTTCGGCCTCAAAGGCATTGCGCTGTGCGCGGTGGTGGCGATTGCGCTGAACCTGATCCTGCCGGGCAATGACAGCTGGAAGCACAAGAAGGCGGAAGAGCCGCTGGTGTAACAGGCGATCCCTGTGGCGAGGGAGCTTGCTCCCGCTTGACCGGTCTGGCGCACCAGTGCGCAGCAGCCACAAAATCTTCATTTATTGCAAGATTTTGGGGCCGCTTCGCGACCCAGCGGGAGCAAGCTCCCTCGCCACAGGTTGGGTTCCTAGAGAGCCAAAGGCGCTCTTTCGCATAACTTGGTCAATGCCTGTGCCCAACGCGGGTCATCATTGAGACACGGCACCAACACCAATTCCTCGCCCCCCGCTTCGCGGAACTGCTCTTTACCGCGATCACCAATTTCCTCCAGCGTCTCGATGCAATCGGCAACGAACGCCGGGCACATGACCAATAGTTTCTTCACACCCGACTTGGCCAACTCATCAAGACGCGCTTCGGTGTAGGGCTCAATCCATTTGGCACGCCCCAGACGCGACTGGAACGACACCGACCATTTGCCGTCCGCAAGCCCCATGCGCTTGGCAAACTCCGCTGCGCTACGCAGGCATTGGGCGCGGTAACAGGTCGCCAGGGTCGCTGGCGAAGCGTTCTTGCAGCAGTCTTCATTCTTGAAGCAATGCTGGCCGGTCGGATCGAGCTTGGTCAGATGCCTCTCAGGCAAGCCGTGAAAGCTCAGCAACAGGTGGTCGTAATCCTGTTGCAGGTACGGTCCGGCCGTGGCCACCAGAGCATCAAGGTATTCCGGTTGATCGTAGAACGGCTGGAGTATCGACAGTTGCACATTGAGATTTTTCTCGCGCAATACACGCCGGACCTCTTCGATCACTGTTGTGGTGGTGCTGTCGGCAAATTGTGGATAGAGCGGCGCCACGGTTATCCGCTTATGCCCTTGGGCGATCAGTCGTGTAAGCGCCGACTCGATGGACGGTTGGCCATATCGCATGGCCAACTCAACCGGGCCGTGATGCCAGTGCGCAGTCATCGCTTGCTGCAAGCGACGACTGAGCACCACCAGCGGCGAGCCTTCGTCCCACCAGATCGAAGCATACGCGTGGGCCGACTGCTCGGGACGCTTGATCAGGATCAGTGACACCAGCAGACGCCGCACCGGCCAAGGCAGGTCGATCACGTAGGGGTCCATCAGAAACTGATTGAGGTAACGGCGCACGTCCGCCACCGAAGTGGAGGCCGGTGAGCCCAGGTTGACCAGAAGCAACGCGTGATCGGTCATGCAACGTCCTATTTCAGAGGCGGCTGGAAAGATCGTCCAGGGCCGCGCGCAAATCAGTGAACTGGAAGGTGAATCCTGCTTCGAGCAAACGCGCCGGCGTGGCCCGTTGACCACCCAGCAACAACAATGACATCTCGCCCAGGCCGACCTTCAACGCCAGCGCCGGCATCGGCATGAACGCCGGGCGATGCAATACGCTGCCCAGGGTTTTGGCAAACTCGCGATTACGTACCGGCTTCGGTGCGCAGGCATTATATGGACCGCTGGCTTCATTGCGATGCAGAAGAAAATCAATCAGGGCGATTTGATCGTTGATATGAATCCACGGCATCCACTGCCGACCGTTGCCGATCGGCCCGCCCAGCCCGAATTTGAACGGCAGCAGCAGGCGCGACAAAAAGCCGCCGTCGGCAGACAACACCAGACCGGTGCGAATGAGGATCACCCGAATCCCCAAGGCCTCCGCACGCTGCGCGGTTTCTTCCCAGGCGATGCACAGCTGGCTGGCGAAGTCGTCGATCACCGGCGGTGATTCTTCGGTCAACTCCCGCTCGCCGCCATCACCGTACCAACCCACGGCAGAGCCGGAGATCAGTACCCGGGGTTTCTGCTCGCGCTTTTCCAGCCAGGCCAGCAGGGTTTCGGTCAAGGTAATCCGGCTGCTCCATAACAGCGCTTTACGTTTGGACGTCCATGGTCGATCGGCAATCGGCGCACCCGCCAGGTTGATAATGGCGTCAATCGGTTCTTGACCGAGGTCTTCCAACAGTGCGACACCACGCACTGCAGCGCCGCAAATTTTCGCAACTTTATCGGGCGTACGACTCAAGACCGTCAGGCGATGCCCCTGACTCAACCAGTGTCGACAAAGCTGACGTCCTATCAAACCAGTACCGCCGGTCAGCAATATGTGCATGACTTCTTCCTCGCGTGGCGTTTTACCTTGATCACTAGTCTATTTTTATAAGCAAGGGATCTTTGATATCGGGCAGGCTCTGTGTTTAACAATAGGCCAAGCTGTCAGAACGATAACGCTAAAAGTTATACCAAAAAACAATATTGTACAGGTTTCAACCCCGGCGTAGTCTGTACAGAAAGGTAAACGAGGCCCTTATGACTGTACCTATCGCAATCATCGGCACCGGCATCGCCGGACTCTCAGCCGCACAAGCCCTGACAGATGCAGGGCATGTCGTGCAACTTTTCGATAAAAGCCGCGGCAGTGGCGGACGCATGTCGAGCAAGCGCAGCGATGCGGGCGCTCTGGACATGGGTGCGCAATACTTTACTGCCCGCGACCGCCGCTTCGTCACTGAAGTGCAACGCTGGCAAGCCAACGGCTGGGTGGCCGAGTGGACGCCGCAGCTGTACACCTACCATGGCGGCCAGCTCAATCTGTCGCCGGATGAGCAGACCCGCTGGGTCGGCACGCCGCGCATGAGCGCCATCACGAGGGCGCTGCTCGGTGACCTCGAAGTGCATTTCGCCTGCCGGATCACCGAGGTCTATCGCGGCGAACAACACTGGCACCTGCAGGATGCCGAGGGTTTTACCCACGGCCCCTTCAGTCACGTAGTGATCGCTACGCCGGCACCGCAAGCGACGGCACTGCTGGCCTCTGCACCGAAGCTCGCGGGGGCTGCCGCCGGGGTCAAAATGGACCCCACCTGGGCCGTCGCCCTGGCTTTCGAAACGCCGCTGGAAACGCCGATGGAAGGCTGTTTCGTGCAAGACAGCCCGCTCGACTGGCTGGCCCGCAACCGCAGCAAGCCAGGGCGCGACAACACGCTCGACACGTGGGTGCTGCACGCCACCAGCACCTGGAGCCGCCAGCACATCGACTTGCCAAAGGAAGCAGTGATCGAACAATTGCACGGTGCGTTCGCCGAACTGCTACATGATTCGATGCCCGCGCCGAGCTTCAGCCTGGCCCACCGCTGGCTCTACGCTCGTCCAGCCAGCAGCCACGAATGGGGCACGCTGGCGGATGCCGATCTGGGCTTGTATGCCTGTGGCGACTGGTGCCTGTCCGGACGTGTCGAAGGTGCCTGGCTCAGCGGCCAGGAAGCAGCCCGTCGTCTGCATGAGCACTTGCAGTGAACCGCATCAATCCGAGCAAATTGCTGCTGTCGAAATGGACAGCAGCCCACCCGCAGAACCGCGAAAAACACTTTCTGGTCACCGAGCTGTTTCGTGACGACGAGGGAACGGTCCGGGAAATCGAACTGCAGGCCGTATTGACCCGACGCAGTGAACGCTGTGCATGGCAAACCTTGCAGGACAGCAGCACTTGGCGGTTGGGCTGGTCGTAAGAACCTCTGCAACAAGCGAGCATCGAGAAAAACTTATACAAAAGATTTGACTTGCACACCTTTGAATCTATGATGAACCCAAGTTGTACAGAATTTTTCATCTGTATAGGTTTTGATTCCGAGGTATTCCGATGCCCCTGCCCCCCAACAAACCGAAAATCGCCATCAGTGCCTGCCTGATGGGCGCCGAGGTGCGCTACAACGGCGGGCACAAGGAGTCGCGGCTGTGCAGTCGCACCCTCACCGATTACTTCGATTTCGTAACGGTGTGCCCGGAAGTTGCCATTGGCCTGGGCATTCCACGCGAGCCCATTCGGTTGGTGGGTGATCCGCTCCAGCCGCAAGCCGTTGGCACGGTCGATCGTGAGATCAACGTCACCCGGCCGCTGGCCGAGTACGGACGGAAAATGGCGGCGGAACTCGGCGACATTTGCGGCTACATTTTCATGCAAAAATCCCCGTCTTGCGGCCTGGAACGCGTAAAGGTCTATCACGCCAACGGTGCGCCGGTGGACGGCGGCGGCCAGGGGATTTATGCCCGGGCTTTTTGCGCGCAGCACCCGGACTTGCCAGTGGAAGAAGACGGGCGGCTCAACGACCCGGTGTTGCGCGAGAATTTCCTTACCCGCGTATTTGCCTACAGCGCCTGGCAGCATTTACTCAAAGAAGGCCTGAGTCGCCGTGGCCTGACGGACTTTCATTCGCGCTACAAGTACCTGCTGATGGCTCACAACCCGGTGCAGTACAAAGCCTTGGGCAATCTGCTGGGCAACATGGGCAAGACCGATCCAGAAACACTCGGCCCGCAATATTTCAGCGAATTGATGGCTGCACTGAAAAAGTGTGCAACCCGCCGCACCCACACCAACGTGCTGCAACACCTCAGTGGCTACCTGAAAAAAACCCTCAGCGCCGACGACAAACAGGAAGTGCAACACGTGATCGGCCAATACCGCCACGGCATCGTGCCTCTGGTGGTGCCGCTGACATTGCTCAAGCATCACTTTCGGCAACACCCCGACCCGTACATCGCGCAGCAGGTCTACCTGCAACCGCACCCGGAAAATCTCAGCCTGCGAAACGCAATCTGATGAAAGACCTAGCTGACAGCAGCGCCAGCGAGGACTTGGGCGACGACTTTAAAAAGGCCCTGGATGAAGGCTGGTTGCCGATCCGCGAGGTAGCCCGGCAGACCGGCGTCAACGCCGTGACGCTACGCGCCTGGGAACGGCGCTACGGCCTGATCGTTCCGCAACGTACGCCCAAGGGGCATCGTCTGTTTTCCAGCGAACACATACAGCGCATCCACACGATCCTCACCTGGCTCAACCGTGGTGTTGCCGTCAGCCAGGTCAAACAACTGCTCGATACCCCACAGACTTTCAGCCAACCGGTGGAGAACGACTGGCAAAGGCTGCGTCATAGCTTGCTGGTGGCGGTCACGAAACTGACCGAACGCCCTCTGGACGACACCGTCAATCAGGCCATGGCGCTCTATCCGCCGCGAACACTGTGTGAGCAATTGTTGTTGCCGCTGCTGGCGGAGCTGGAGCAACGCTGGCAAGGCCAGTTCGGCGCACAGATGGAACGGGTATTTTTTTATTCCTGGCTGCGCAGCAAATTCGGGGCGCGCATCTACCACAACAATCGTCAGTTGCACGCACCGCCATTGCTCTTGATCAACCATTCGGACCTGCCACTGGAACCTCACCTGTGGCTCACCGCCTGGCTGATCAGCAGCGCCGATTGCCCGGTGGAAGTGTTCGACTGGCCGCTGCCTGTTGGCGAACTGGCCGTCGCAGCGGATTATCTGCAAGCTCGCGGCGTACTGCTTTTTTCCAGCAAAGCCATAAACATTTCGCAATTGCCGAAACTTTTGAACAACGTCAGCTGCCCAAAATTGATCGTTGGACCAACGGTGTGCATTCACCACGCCGAGTTGTCCGCTAAAGCTTCAGAAATTGCCGATTTACACCTGGCCGAAGATCCATTGTTGGCACATCAGGTGCTGGTTCAGCGTGGGCTCATTTAGTAGCGTTTTTATAAGGTTTGGTACGGACATCACATGCAATTGATCTGGCTGCGCAGCGACTTGCGCTCACATGACAACACCGCCCTCTCGGCTGCCGCTGCGGTTGGCCCGTGCGTGGCGGTGTACCTGCTCAGCCCGGAGCAATGGCTGGAACACGACGATGCGCCGTGCAAAGTGGATTTCTGGTTACGCAATCTCGATCAGCTGAGCCAGGTGCTGAGCCAATTGAACATTCCGCTGCTGATTCGCGAGGCTGCGCGCTGGGATGACGCACCGAAAGTACTGCTCGATGTTTGCCGGCAACTGCGCATCGAAGCTGTACATGTAAACGAGGAATACGGCATTCACGAAACCCGCCGGGACGCTGCCGTTGCGAAAACACTGGCAGGCCAAGGCATCGAATTCCACAGTTACCTTGATCAGTTGCTGTTCAAGCCGGGCAGTATCCTGACCAGAACCGGCACGTACTTTCAGGTTTTCAGTCAATTCCGCAAGGTCTGCTACGAACGCCTGCACCATGCGCTGCCGCGATTGGTCAGTACACCAATGGCCCAGGCGCCGCTTGGGATTCTCAGCGATCCGGTCCCCACCCGTGTCGAAGGATTCGAGACACCTGCCGCCAGCCTTCAAGCGCTGTGGCCCGCCGGAGAAACCGAAGCCCGCCAGCGGCTCGATACTTTCGCCGACATACAGATCGACTATTACCAGAGCGAGCGCGATTTCCCGGCCAAGCCCGGCACCAGCCAACTTTCGGCGTACCTCGCCGCCGGGGTGATTTCACCACGTCAATGCCTGCATGCCGCACTGCAAAGCAATCAGGGCGAGTTCGAAAGTGGCAAAGTCGGAGCAGTCACTTGGATCAATGAACTGCTATGGCGCGAGTTCTATAAGCACATTTTGGTGGGCTACCCGAGGGTTTCCCGTCATCGTGCCTTCCGCCCGGAAACCGAAGCCCTGGCCTGGCGCCACGCCCCCGAAGAGCTCGCAGCCTGGCAGGAGGGCCGTACCGGACTGCCGATCATTGATGCCGCCATGCGCCAGCTGCTGGAAACCGGTTGGATGCACAACCGTCTGCGCATGATCGTGGCGATGTTCCTGACCAAGAATCTGCTGATCGACTGGCGCGAGGGCGAGCGTTTTTTCATGCGTAACCTGATCGACGGCGACCTCGCCGCCAACAATGGCGGCTGGCAGTGGAGCTCGTCCACCGGCACTGATTCAGCGCCTTACTTTCGGATCTTCAATCCGTTGAGCCAGTCGGAAAAGTTCGACGCTGAAGGTGTATTCATCAAGCACTGGCTGCCGGAACTGTCCGGGCTGAACAAAAAAGAGCTGCACAACCCCGCTCACCTCGGTGGGTTGTTCGGCGTAGCCAACTATCCATCGCCGATTGTCGATCTGAGCGCATCGCGCGCGCGCGCCCTGGCTGCATTCAAAAACCTGCCGACACGGCAAAATGCCGGAGGCTTGCATGATTAGCTTCCTGCAACAGCACGACAACATTTTTTGCCACCAACATCACTTCGATGCCGGTGCTGCTCTCCAAAAACACAACCCCCTGTCGGGCCAGTTGATTACCAGGCTGAAAAGGAGAAAGGGATGATCCTGACACCGCCACGTCGATACTGGTTGACCGGTGCCAGCAACGGCATTGGTGCCGCGATGGCCGAAGAAATCCTCAAGACCGGTGCCCACGTGGCCGTCAGCTCACGCTCGCTGACGCAGCTCAAAGACATGTCCCAACGTTATCCGGGACAAGTTCTGGTGGTGGCAGGCAACCTGACCAACAGTCAGACCGTACGTGAAATCGGCGAACAGATCGCCGAGCAATGGGGTTCTCTGGATACGGTGATCCTCAATGCGGGCACCTGTGAATACGTGGATGCCAAGCAATTCGACACCTCGATCGTCGAGCATGTGGTGCGCACCAATCTGCTCGCCAGCAGCTATTGCATCGAAGCCGCCTTGCCTCTGCTGCGCAAAGGCATCGCCCCGCACCTGGTGGGGGTGGCCAGTTCGGTGACCTACCTGCCGCTGCCGCAGGCAGAAGCCCATGGCGCCTCGAAGGCCGGCTTGCGTTACTTGTTCGAATCCTCGCGTATCAACCTTGCCCCACAAGGGATTGAAGTCACCGTGGTCAGTCCTGGTTTGGCCAATACACCGCTGACGGCGAAAAACGACTTTCCCATGCCCCAGAGCTGGCCTGCGGACAAAGCCGCACGGCACATCGTCAGCAAACTCAGGGATCGGCCGCTGGAGATAACGTTTCCAGGAATGTTCATGGCCGCCCTATGGCCAATGTCGAAAATGCCGGATCAGGTAAAACTGGAGATCGGCAAAAGAATGGTGCGCCGCAACCCGCCAATCAAGGACCAGCCCTGACACCGCGCCCGTCTGCACTTTCACACAGCACCGCGCCACTGCCTTACACTGCGCGCCATGAAAACCATCCCTCATACGCAAATCGCCATTCCCGCGGTGACCTGCTCGACTTGTGCCGCCTGCTGCTGCCAGCTCGAAGTCATGTTGATCACCGATACAGGCGTACCCGAACGCTATATCGATACCGATGACTGGGGTGGCGAGGTCATGTTGCGTCTGGATGACGGCTGGTGTGCCGCGCTGGATCGCAACACGATGATGTGCACCATCTACGAGAAACGCCCGTTGATCTGTCGTGAGTTCGAGATGGGTGCGCCGGAATGCATTGAGGAGCGCCAGGGGATTTCGACGGCGTATCGCTGATTACCCATGCAGCAGCGAGCCTGCTCGCTCCTGCATGGGATCTTGTATCAGCCTTACAAAGGCATCGTGTAATGCAACGCGTAGCTCTCTACCCCGTTATTGGGACTGCTGATCCCGGCATTGGAATAGTGAGTGGCCCGAACACCGACTTCATGCCCGCCGGCAAAGCGCAGGCCAACGCCGAAACGGTCCTCGAACTGAAACGAGCTACCCAGATCGTTGTTTTCGATTTCAGTGTCGGAGAAAAGCGCCACGCCAACCCCAAGCTCGACGTAGGGTTTGACGTTCTGGCCGGCGAATTCGTAAACCAACACGGGCGAGAACGACAGACTGTTGTTACTCGAAGTCTTGTCACCTTCCCAATAGGTGTAAGCGCCGCTCCAGTAACCGGTCAGGCGACCGACGTCGGTTTGCCACCAGCTCTGGTCCCAATTGAACTGCATGCCCAGTCGATAAGTCATGGTTGACTCGCCGGTCTGGCCGACCGCAAATTCCACACCTGCGGCCTGTGCAGTGAAACTGTGCCCCATCAATGCAGCCGCAATCGCGGCCAAACAAAATAGACGCTTCATTAGAAACTTCCTTTTCCGAACGATTACGTTTGGTATTTTTGTTGCTCGACATTCACAGCTATAGAAGTCGGCGATTTATCAGAAGTTCACCCCGATTTTTTTCAACGCCCCCCTAAGACTTGCCTACGCTTCAAAGCTTCGCACAACCCCAGCTTTATTCCACAAAACCGGCAATATATTTGCGAAATGGTCTGGATCGGCACTGCTCCAGAACTGTGCAGGACGCGCAGGTCCTTCAGCCAGCAATTGGCGATCGGCCAAAAGCCGCTGAAGTTGTCGGGCGACCGCCGCGCCGGTATCGATCAGGCTGATGTCGTCGGGGATCATCTGCCTGAGCAACGGTTTGAGAAAAGGGTAATGCGTGCACCCCAGGATGATGGTGTCAGCGCCTGCGCCAAGCAGCGGCCCGACGTAACCCTCAAGCATTTCACGCAAAGCCGTACTGTGCAAATCGCCGTTCTCGATCAGCTCCACCAACCCGGGGCAAGGCTGGGTGATCACCCGAACATCAGTGGCGAAACGGTCGAGCAGCGCGGCGAACTTGGCGCTCTGCAAGGTGCCGGTGGTGGCGAGCACTCCGACCACGCCACTGCGGGTGGCGGCGGCGGCCGGTTTGACGGCAGGTTCCATGCCGACGATGGGCCACTGCGGATAATCGCGACGCAAGTCAGCAACCCCTGCAACCGTCGCCGTATTGCAGGCCAGTACCAGGGCCTTGGCGCCCTGGCGCTCAAAGAACTTGGCCATGACGCTGCAGCGCTGGCGGATAAATTCCGGCGTCTTTTCGCCGTAAGGGATATTCCCGCAATCGGCGACGTACAAGAGTGATTCGTTGGGCAGCAAACGCTGGATTTCGGCCAGCACCGAAAGTCCACCGACGCCGGAGTCGAACACGCCGATCGGCGCTTCACGCATGCTTTGGCCCACAGACGCTGCAACCCGGATCGCGCTTGACCCGCAATTCACGGAAGCGCGAGCCCAAGGCATCGATCAACAACAGGCGCCCCACCAGTGGCTCGCCGAAAACGGCCAGCAACTTCAGCGCTTCGAGCGCCTGCAAGCTGCCCACCAAACCCACCAGCGGCCCCACCACTCCGGCCTCGCTGCAGGTCAATTCGGCTTCGCTGCCGTGCCCGTACAAACAGTGGTAGCACGGGCTTTCCGGGCGGCGTGGGTCGAACACCGACAATTGCCCCTCCAGACGAATCGCCGCGCCGCTGACCAGTGGCTTACCGGCAGCCACACACGCGGCATTCACCGCTTCACGGGTGGAAAAGTTGTCGCAACAGTCGAGCACCAAATCCACGCCGGCCACCGCCGCGGCCAGGGAGTCTTCATCCAATGCCGTGCGATGGGCAACCAGTTGAATCTCGGGGTTGATGGCCGTCAGGCGCTTGATCGCTGAATCGACCTTGCTCATGCCGACGCTGTCGGTGTCATGGATGATCTGGCGCTGCAGGTTGGTCAGGTCGACGGTGTCGAAGTCCGCCAGATGCATTTCACCCACCCCCGCCGCCGCCAGATACAGCGCCACCGGAGCACCCAGACCGCCGAGGCCGACGATCAGCACGCGGCTGTCCTTCAAGCGCAATTGACCGTCGATGTCGATGTGCTGCAACAGGATCTGTCGGCTGTAGCGCAGCAATTCCTGATCATTCAGCATGGCAGGCGTCCCAGGCTGATGCGTTGATGCCCCCCCAGATCGGTGCGGCTATGGACCTGTTCAAAACCACGGGTCAAGAGCAAATCGCGCACCGCCTCGGCCTGATCGTAACCGTGTTCGAGCATCAGCCAGCCACCCGCTTCCAGATGATCCGGTGCCTGGGCGACGATCAAGCGCAAATCATCGAGCCCGTCGACACCCGCGACCAGAGCGCTGGCCGGTTCGAAGCGCACGTCGCCTTCCACCAGATGCGGATCGGCGGCGGCGATGTAAGGCGGATTACTGATGATCAACTCGAATCGTTGCCCTTGCAGCGCACTGAACCAGTGGCTGCACAGAACCGTGGCATTGTGCAGGTGCAGACGCTGGCGATTGCGCTCGGCCAGGGCAACGGCTTCCAGCACGCGGTCTACGGCCGTGACCTTCCACGCAGGACGTTCGCTGGCCAGGGCCAGGGCGATTGCGCCACTGCCGGTGCCGAGGTCCAGTACTTTTGCCGGCGTGGCGGGCAGCAATTCAAGTGCGGCTTCGACCAGAAGTTCGGTATCCGGGCGCGGAATCAATGTGTGTGGTGCCACTTCCAGATCAAGCTTCCAGAAACCTTGCTGGCCAAGAATGTAGGCCACCGGCTCACCGCCACGACGGCGTTGCAAAAACTCGGCGAAGGTCAGCGCCGCTTCGCTCGGCACGATACGTTCCGGCCAGGTGTGCAAAAAACTGCGGGACTTGCCCAACGCCGCCGCCAGCAACAGTTCGGCGTCCAGGCGCGCCGTGGGCGAGTCGGGCAAATCGGCGGCGCGCAACAAACTGGCAATGATCGTCATTTACTCACCTATCGCCGCGAGTTGATCAGCCTGGTATTCGGCCAGCAACGGCTCGATCACCGCATCGACGCCACCGGCGAGGATTTCATCGAGCGAATACAGCGTCAGGTTGACCCGATGGTCGGTGACCCGGCCCTGGGCAAAGTTGTAGGTGCGAATGCGTTCGGAGCGGTCACCGGAACCGACCAGCAACTTGCGCTCGCTGGCAATGGCGTTGGCCGCGGCGCTGGTCTGCTGGTCGTTGAGTTTGGCCGACAACCAGGACATCGCACGGGCGCGGTTCTTGTGCTGCGAACGCTCCTCCTGGCATTCCACAACGATGCCGGATGGCAAGTGCGTGATACGAATGGCCGAATCGGTTTTGTTCACGTGCTGACCACCGGCCCCCGAGGAGCGGTAAGTGTCGATCCGCAAATCCGCCGGATTGATCTCGATGGCCTCTTGCTCGTCCGGCTCGGGCAACACCGCCACAGTACAGGCCGAAGTATGGATACGACCCTGGGACTCGGTAGCCGGTACCCGTTGCACGCGGTGCGCACCGGATTCGAACTTCAGCTTGCCGTAGACGTTGTCGCCTTCGACCCGGGCGATGACTTCTTTATAGCCGCCGTGCTCACCCTCGTTTTCCGAAAGGATCTCCACGCGCCAGCCGCGACGCTCGGCGTATCGCGAATACATGCGGAACAGGTCGCCGGAGAAAATCGCCGCCTCGTCGCCGCCGGTGCCGGCACGGATTTCGAGGAACACGTTGCGTCCGTCATTCGGGTCCTTGGGCAACAGCATGCGTTGCAGGCTGGCTTCCAGTTCGACCAGGCGTTCCTTGGCTTCGCGGACTTCTTCCACGGCCATCTCGCGCATGTCCGGGTCGCTGTCCTTGAGCAGTGCCTGGGCACCTTCGAGGTCGCCTTGCACTTTGAGCAGCTGTTTATAGGTTTCGACGATCGGCTCGACTTCCGCGTATTCCTTGGAGTAGGTGCGGAATTTGTTCTGATCGGAAATGACCTCGCCATCGCCAAGCAAGGCGGTCAGTTCCTCGAAACGGTCCTGGAGGATGTCCAGCTTATTGAGCAGTGACGCTTTCATTGCGGTTTCTTATCCGAAAAGCTATCCGATGAGCCCTCATTGAGGGCAAAGAGTTCCTGGGCCATCGCCAGCGCATCGAGGCGACCTTCGGCAGAGAGCTTTTTCAACTGCACGCTGGGTGCGTGCAAGAGTTTGTTGGTCAGGCCCCGCGCCAGTTGCACCAGCACTTCTTCGGCGCTGCCGCCGTTGGCCAGCAGACGCTGGGCCTTTTGCAATTCTTCGTCGCGCAGACGTTCACTCTGTTGACGATAGGCCTTGAGCACGTCGACTGCCGCCAGTTCGCGCAAGCGGATCATGAAATCTTCGGCACCGACCGAGACCATCTCTTCCGCGGCCTGGGCGGCGCCCTGGCGGCTCTTGAGGTTCTCGGCGACAACTTCGTGGAGATCGTCGACGCTGTAGAGATAAACGTCGTCCAACTCGCCGACTTCCGGCTCGATATCCCGCGGAACGGCGATGTCCACCATGAAAATAGGTTTGTGCTTGCGCAGCTTCAGCGCGCTTTCCACAGCGCCCTTGCCGAGGATCGGCAACTGGCTGGCGGTTGAACTGATGACGATGTCGCTGCGCACCAGTTCAGCCGGAATATCCGACAGCAATACCGCATGCGCGCCAAACTGCTCGGCCAGAATGCTGGCGCGTTCCAGAGTGCGGTTGGCCACAACGATACGCTTGACCCCCAGATCATGCAGATGGCGGGCGACCAGGGTGATGGTCTCGCCCGCGCCGATCAACAGCGCCTGGCTGCGCTGCAAGTCGCTGAAAATCTGTTTCGCCAGGCTGACCGCGGCAAAGGCCACGGACACCGGGTTCTCACCGATGGCGGTGTCGGTGCGCACTTGCTTGGCGGCATTGAACGTGGCCTGGAACAAGCGCCCGAGCAGCGGCCCGATGGTGCCCGCCTCGCGAGCCACGGCATACGCCGATTTCATCTGCCCGAGAATCTGAGGCTCACCCAACACCAGCGAATCGAGCCCGGAAGCCACGCGCATCATGTGACGAACTGCCGCATCATCTTCGTGCACATAACTGCTCGCACGCAGTTCATCCAGGCTCAAATGATGATAATCGGCCAACCAGCGCAGCACGGTATCCGCCGACAGGTGATCCTGTTCTATATAGAGTTCACTGCGATTGCAGGTGGAGAGGATCGCAGCTTCGCGGCTGTCGGTGAGTCGGCAGAGCTGCTGCAAGGCCTCAACCAGCTGCTCAGGGGTAAAGGCCACGCGCTCGCGGACGTCTACTGAAGCAGTCTTGTGGTTAATACCGAGTGCAAGGA
The DNA here is from genome assembly GCF_004307635.1 of Pseudomonas sp. Sample_22. NCBI lineage: Bacteria > Pseudomonadati > Pseudomonadota > Gammaproteobacteria > Pseudomonadales > Pseudomonadaceae > Pseudomonas > Pseudomonas sp. Sample_22. The sequence continues at coordinate 7,317 of NZ_RCNY01000013.1, read as the reverse complement.
AGGCCATTCAAAGTCGCTGATGGTGACGTGAAGCCGGCAATTGTCCTACTTCGACAGATCGAGAACAACTACTCGATATCTATCGCCCCCACAGGAAGTACCGCGAGTTGCGAGCGCTTCTCGTTTACCCGGCGCGCGGGTAAATTGCCGGGCCGGTTATGTTTGGCCCAAGGCTTGTGTCATGATGATCCGACCGCAGGTTAGTCGTCCTTCTTCCTATATGAATAGATCTTCCGCGTTGCTCCTCGCTTTTGTCTTCCTCAGCGGCTGCCAGGCCTTGGCCCCCGTGTCGCCGGACAGTTCGTCCGCGGTGGAAGACAGCACTCCGGTGCCCGAAAAGCCCAAGGTTTACAGCTCATTCAGTGAAGACACGGTCTTCAGCCTGCTGAGTGCCGAACTCGCTGGTCAGCGCAATCGCTTCGACATTGCGCTGGATAACTACGTGACCCAGGCCATCAACACTCAGGATCCGGGCATTTCCGAGCGGGCATTTCGCATCGCCGAATACCTGGGTGCCGATCAAGCCGCCCTGGACACCGCGCTGATCTGGGCGAAAAACGCCCCGGACGACCTCGAGGCACAACGGGCGGCGGCCATTCAACTGGCACGCGCCGGGCGCTATGACGACTCCATGGTCTATATGGAGAAAGTCCTGCAAGGCAAGGGCGACACGCATTTCGATTTCCTTGCGCTGTCTGCGGCCGATACCGACCAGGACACCCGCAACGGCTTGATGCAGAGTTTCAACCGTTTGCTGCAACGCCACCCGAACAATGGCCAACTGATTTTCGGCAAGGCTCTGTTGCTGCAACAGGACGGCGACTCCAAAGGCGCACTGACCCTGCTGGAAGACAACCCGCCGGACGAAGGCGAAATCGCCCCGATTCTGCTGCGCGCGCGGCTGCTGCAAAGCCTCGACCGCGGCGACGAAGCATTGCCGCTGCTGCAAAAAAGCATCAAGAAGTACCCGGAGGACAAGCGCCTGCGCCTGACGTACGCACGCATGCTGGTCGAGCAGAACCGCATGGATGACGCCAAGGCCGAGTTCTCCAGCCTGGTCCAGCAATACCCGGATGACGACGAACTGCGTTATTCGCTGGCACTGGTCTGTCTCGAAGCCAAGGCCTGGGACGAGGCCAAGGGCTACCTGGAAGACCTGATCGCACGGGACAGCCACGTTGACTCGGCGCATTTGAACCTGGGCCGCATCGCCGAAGAACGCAATGACCCGCAAGGCGCGCTGATCGAGTACGGCCAGGTCGGCCCTGGCAACGACTACCTGCCGGCACAGTTGCGCCAGACCGACATCCTGATCAACAACGGCCGGACCGCCGAAGCCCAGCGCAAGCTCGCGGCCGAACGCGACGAACAGCCGGACTATGCGATTCAGCTTTACCTGATCGAAGCCGAAACCCTGTCCGCCAACAACCAGCCCGACAAGGCCTGGGCGGTACTGGAACAAGCACTGCAAAAATACCCGGACGACCTGAACCTGCTTTACACCCGGGCCATGCAGGCGGAAAAACGCAATGACCTGGCGCAGATGGAAAAAGACCTGCGCCAGATCATCAAGCGTGACCCGGACAATGCCATGGCGCTGAACGCGCTCGGATATACCCTGTCCGATCGCACCACTCGCTATGTCGAAGCCAAGGCCTTGATCGAACAGGCACACCAGATCAACCCGGAAGACCCGGCCGTTCTCGACAGCCTCGGCTGGGTGAACTTCCGCATGGGCAACCTCGACGAAGCCGAGCGTTTGCTGCGTCAAGCCCTGGAGCGTTTCCCGGACCAGGAAGTCGCCGCGCATCTGGGCGAAGTCCTGTGGGCCAATGGCAAACAACGCGAAGCCAGGCAGATCTGGAGCAAATTCCTCAAGGAACAACCCGACAGCCCTATTCTGCGCAGTACCATCAAGCGCCTGACCGGATCAGAGACCCTTTAAGATTATGTTTTTGCGCCACATCATTGTTTTCAGCTTAATCGCCCTGCTCGCCGGCTGTGCGGGTTTCGGCGCTCGCGAATCGGTCGAAGGCCACGGCAACCCTGCCCAATGGCGCGAGCACAAACAGCAGTTGGCCAACCTCGATGGCTGGCAGATCGACGGCAAGATCGGCATCCGCGCACCGAAGGACTCAGGCAGCGGCACGCTGTTCTGGTTGCAGCGCCAGGATTACTACGACATCCGCCTCTCCGGCCCATTGGGTCGCGGGGCCGCTCGCCTGACCGGGCGCCCGGGCAAGGTTTCCCTGGAAGTGGCCAATCAGGGGCGCTATGAAGCCCCCTCTCCGGATGTGTTGCTGGAAGAACAATTGGGCTGGAAATTGCCGGTGTCCAATCTGGCGTGGTGGGTCCGCGGGCTTCCGGCTCCGGACAGTAAAAGCCGCCTGACGCTGGATGGCGACAGCCGCCTGGCCAATCTCGAACAGGATGGCTGGCAGGTGGAGTACACCGCCTATACCGAACAAAACGGCTACTGGTTGCCCGAGCGGATCAAACTCCACGGCACCGACCTTGATGTCACGTTGGTGATCAAGGCCTGGCAACCTCGCAAACTGGGGCAGTGACATGCCGGCCAATCGCCTGACCTTGCCCTCGCCAGCCAAACTCAATTTGATGCTGCACATCCTGGGTCGCCGCGAAGACGGTTACCACGAGTTGCAGACAATGTTTCAGTTTCTCGACTACGGCGATGAAATCACCTTCGCTGTTCGCGATGACGGTGTCATTTGCCTGCACACCGAGTTCGAGGGCGTGCCCCACGACAGCAACCTGATCGTCAGGGCTGCCAAAAAACTGCAAGAGCAATCTGGCAGCAAACTGGGCATCGATATCTGGATCGACAAGATTCTGCCCATGGGTGGCGGGATCGGCGGCGGCAGTTCGAACGCCGCGACCACTCTGCTCGGCCTGAATCATCTCTGGCATCTGGGCTGGGATGAGGATCGGTTGGCTGCACTGGGCCTGACGCTGGGTGCCGACGTCCCGGTTTTCGTGCGCGGCCACGCAGCTTTCGCCGAGGGTGTCGGAGAGAAACTGACCCCTGTCGACCCGGAAGAACCGTGGTATGTGGTGCTCGTTCCGCAAGTCTCTGTAAGTACGGCAGAAATTTTTTCCGATCCGTTGTTGACACGTAACACGCCGCCCATTAAAGTGCGCCCCGTTCCCAAGGGAAACAGTCGTAATGACTGCTTGCCGGTGGTAACAAGGCGTTATCCAGAGGTACGTAACGCTTTGAATTTGTTAGGTAAATTTACCGAAGCAAAACTCACCGGAACTGGAAGTTGTGTGTTTGGGGGCTTCCCAAGCAAAGCTGAAGCTGATAAAGTCTCGGCCCTTCTTACAGAGACCCTTACAGGGTTTGTAGCAAAAGGAAGCAACGTCTCGATGTTGCATCGCAAGCTGCAAAGTCTGCTCTAAAAGAACCGATTACTGGGTAATCGTTGCAACAGATACAGGGGCGTCGCCAAGCGGTAAGGCAGCAGGTTTTGATCCTGCCATGCGTTGGTTCGAATCCAGCCGCCCCTGCCATTTTCTATACTCATCCAGGTTACCCTCAGCCTCTAGGTACTGCGCGTGTCCAAGATGATGGTCTTTACGGGGAATGCTAACCCCGATCTGGCTCGGCGTGTCGTACGTCAGCTGCATATCCCTCTCGGTGACATCTCTGTCGGCAAATTCTCCGACGGCGAAATCACAGCCGAGATCAATGAAAACGTTCGCGGTAAAGACGTCTTCATTATTCAGCCGACTTGCGCTCCGACCAACGATAACCTGATGGAACTGGTAGTGATGGCTGACGCCTTCCGCCGCTCCTCGGCTACTCGTATCACTGCTGTTATTCCTTACTTTGGTTATGCCCGTCAGGATCGCCGTCCGCGTTCCGCACGTGTGGCAATCAGCGCGAAAGTCGTGGCTGACATGCTTACCGTAGTCGGCATCGACCGTGTTCTCACGGTTGATCTGCATGCTGACCAAATCCAGGGTTTCTTCGATATTCCGGTAGATAACATCTACGGCTCCCCGGTTCTGGTGGATGACATTGAAGATCAGCGCTTCGAAAACCTGATGATCGTCTCCCCGGACATTGGTGGCGTCGTGCGTGCACGTGCCGTCGCCAAATCCCTGGGCGTGGATCTCGGGATCATCGACAAACGCCGTGAGAAAGCCAATCACTCTGAAGTGATGCATATCATCGGTGATGTCGAAGGGCGTACCTGTATTCTGGTCGATGACATGGTCGATACCGCCGGCACCCTGTGCCACGCGGCCAAGGCCTTGAAAGAGCATGGCGCAGCCAAGGTTTTCGCCTACTGCACGCACCCTGTGCTATCGGGTCGGGCAATCGAAAACATTGAAAATTCCGTGCTGGACGAGCTGGTGGTGACCAACACCATTCCGCTGTCCGCTGCAGCACAAGCCTGTGCGCGTATCCGTCAACTGGATATCGCACCGGTAGTTGCCGAGGCGGTCCGCCGCATCAGCAATGAAGAATCGATCAGCGCGATGTTCCGCTAAGGGCCCTGCCCTTTTCGAATGTCTCGTTGACGAAAAGCGCCCCGCCCCGGCATTCCTGTCGGGGCGGGGCTTTTTTGCCCATATCGCCTTTAGCGCTGGTCGCAAACGCTGGGGCGAGTGTGGTTATTTTGGAGATACAACATGAACGATTTTACTCTGAATGCTGAAGTGCGTTCCGACCTGGGGAAAGGTGCGAGCCGCCGCCTGCGTCGTCTCGCAAGCCTGGTTCCAGCTGTAGTTTACGGTGGCGACAAAGCCCCTGAATCCATCAGCATGCTGGCCAAAGAAGTTGCCAAACTGCTCGAAAACGAAGCGGCTTACAGCCACATCATCGAGCTGAACGTTGGTGGCACCAAGCAGAACGTCGTGATCAAAGCCCTGCAGCGTCACCCGGCCAAAGGCCACGTGATGCACGCTGACTTCGTACGCGTAGTCGCTGGCCAGAAACTGACCGCTATCGTTCCAGTGCACTTCATCAACGAAGAAGCACCGACCAAGAAAGGCGGCGAAATCTCGCACGTTACTTCGGAAATCGAAGTTTCCTGCCTGCCGAAAGACCTGCCTGAATTCATCGAAGTCGATCTGGCTAACGCCGAAATCGGTTCGATCATTCACCTGTCGGACCTCAAAGCCCCTAAAGGCGTTGAGTTCGTGGCTCTGGCACACGGCGATGACAAGGCTGTTGCCAACGTCCACGCTCCACGTGTTGCTCCAGAAGCTACCGAAGAAGGCGCAGCAGAGTAATTTCACTCTGTTCGCCGGAGTGACCGGAAACATCGCGGACTAGAGCATAGCGAGAAAGCGGGCGAGAACGCGGAGTTTACATCATGGTAAATGAGCAATTTTCGTCCACTTTCGCCGCTCTCCCTGATTGCGGCGATGTTATCCACCACTCCTAGGAAGGGCCCCTATCGTGACTGCCATCAAACTGATCGTTGGCCTGGGAAATCCAGGCGCTGAATACGAACAGACCCGGCATAACGCAGGGGCCCTTTTTGTTGAGCGCATCGCGAACGCACAAGGCGTAAACCTTGTGGCGGACCGCAAATATTTCGGCCTGACCGGTCGCTTTTCGCATCAGGGTCAGGATGTTCGTCTGCTGATTCCCACCACGTACATGAACCGCAGCGGCCAGGCCGTCGCGGCCCTTGCCGGTTTCTTCCGCATCAAGCCTGAAGAAATCCTCGTGGCGCATGACGAACTCGACCTGCCTCCGGGCGTCGCCAAGCTCAAACAGGGCGGCGGCCATGGCGGTCACAACGGGTTGCGCGACATCATTGCGCAATTGGGCAATCAGAATACCTTTCACCGCTTGCGGCTTGGCATTGGCCACCCGGGCGTTGCCAGTATGGTTTCAAACTTCGTCCTGGGTCGTGCGCCACGCGCCGAACAGGAAAAACTCGATGCCAGCATCGACTTTGCCCTCGGCGTGCTGCCGGATATCCTCGCCGGTGAATGGAACCGCGCGATGAAAAACCTGCACAGCCAGAAGGCCTGACTTTTTACCCGAGGGGAAACACCATGGGATTCAATTGCGGCATCGTCGGCCTGCCTAACGTCGGCAAGTCCACCCTGTTCAACGCCCTGACCAAATCCGGTATTGCGGCCGAGAACTTCCCCTTCTGCACCATCGAACCCAACAGCGGTATCGTGCCGATGCCGGACCCGCGCCTGGAAGCATTGGCGGCCATCGTCAACCCAAAGCGCATCCTGCCGACCACCATGGAATTCGTCGACATCGCGGGCCTGGTTGCCGGCGCGTCGAAGGGCGAAGGCCTGGGCAACAAGTTCCTGGCCAACATCCGTGAAACCGATGCCATCGCTCACGTGGTCCGCTGCTTCGAAGACGAGAACGTGATTCACGTCTCCAACAGCGTCGACCCGAAACGTGACATCGAAATCATCGACCTGGAACTGATCTTCGCCGACCTCGACAGCTGCGAGAAGCAACTGCAGAAAGTCGCGCGTAACGCCAAGGGCGGCGACAAGGATGCCGTGGTTCAGAAGGGCCTGCTGGAGCAATTGATTGCTCACTTCACCCTCGGCAAGCCGGCGCGCAGCCTGATGAAGACCATGAGCACCGATGAAAAAGCGGTGATCAAGGGCTTCCACCTGCTGACCACCAAGCCGGTCATGTATATCGCCAACGTCGCTGAAGACGGTTTCGAGAACAACCCGCACCTGGACGTGGTCAAGGCCATCGCCGAAGAAGAAGGCGCCATGGTCGTTCCGGTCTGCAACAAGATTGAAGCGGAAATCGCCGAACTCGACGACGGCGAAGAGAAAGACATGTTCCTCGAAGCCCTGGGCCTCGAAGAACCAGGTCTGAACCGCGTGATCCGCGCCGGCTACGAAATGCTGCACCTGCAGACCTACTTCACCGCCGGTGTCGAAGAAGTCCGCGCCTGGACCGTGCGCGTCGGTGCCACCGCACCGCAAGCCGCTGGCGTGATCCACACCGACTTCGAAAAAGGCTTCATCCGCGCCGAAGTGATCGCCTACAACGACTTCATCCAGTACAAAGGCGAAGCCGGTACCAAGGAAGCCGGTAAATGGCGCCTGGAAGGCAAGGACTACATCGTCAAAGACGGCGATGTGATGCACTTCCGCTTCAACGTGTAAAACCTCGACCCAAGAAAAAGCCGCGTTTGAAACGCGGCTTTTTTGTGCCTGAAATTCGGGCAACACCCCATACCCCGTAGGAGCGAGGCTTGCCCGCGAAGGCGTCATCATGCCGCTAAAAGCTTCGCGGGCAAGCCTCGCTCCTTGTATGTTGACCCTGAGTCCAAAGAGAGAGGT
>NZ_RCNY01000093.1:22495-206189 GCF_004307635.1 Pseudomonas sp. Sample_22 | reverse complement strand
TTTTTAGCGAAAAACATCTCGCGAAAGCTTGACCGTGAACAGAGTATCTACAGGGGAGATATCAGCTCAGGGCTTTTTCAATCGCCTGAATGACAGAGGGATCATCCGGAGCAGTACGTGGCGAGAATCGCGCCAGTACCCGACCATCCTTGCCCAGCAGGAATTTTTCGAAGTTCCAGGTGATGTCACCCGGGAACTCGGCACCCTCGCCCGCCAGCAGCTTGTACAGCTGATGACGCTCGTGACCGTTGACTTCCAGCTTGCTGGACAACGGAAAGGTCACGCCATAGTTGAGGCTGCAAAACTCCTGAATCTCTTGCTCGCTGCCAGGCTCCTGCCCGGCAAACTGGTTGCATGGCAAACCCAGCACGCTGAAACCTTTGCCCTTGTATTGCTGGTAGAGGTTTTCCAGCGCGGCGTACTGTGGGGTCAGGCCACATTTGGAGGCAACGTTGACCACCAGCACGACTTGCCCCTTGAACGGTGCCAGAGGTAGCGCCTGACCGTCCAGGGCTGTCAAATTAAGGTCGTGAAAAGCACTCATGACGTACTCCAGATTCCAGTGTTCTTCTCGAAACAGCCGCTTGGCGGCGTCACACGGGACAGCCGCAGACTAAAAAGGCGCCCTCGGGGCGCCTCTCCAGTCATCTGAGCTTAGCGCACAAATCAGTGGTGATGGCCACCTTCGCCATGGACGTGGCCATGAGCGATTTCTTCCTGGCTGGCGTCACGGATGGCAACGATCTTGACCTGGAAATTCAGGCGCTGGCCGGCCAGTGGGTGGTTGCCGTCGACGGTTACATCGTCGCCGTCCAGATCGCGGATGGTAACGATCTGCATCTGGCCATCCGGAGCAGAAGCGTGGAACTGCATGCCGACTTCCAGTTCATCAACGCCTTCGAACATGCTGCGGCTCAGGGTGCTGACCAGTTCGGCGGCATATTCGCCGTAAGCGTCTTCCGGTTCAACGGCTACGGTCAGCTCGTCGCCGACAGCTTTGCCTTCCAGGGCTTTTTCCAGGCCAGGGATGATGTTGCCTGCGCCTTGCAGGTAGACCAGCGGCGCGCCGCCGGCGGAGCTGTCGATGACCTCACCAGCGTCGTTGGTCAGGGTATAGTCGATGGAGACAGCCTTATTGGCGGCGATCAGCATGGGGCGAGACCTTTTGCATAAGAATATAGAAAGACCCAGTTTAGCGAAGCAATCGCCCGAAAGCGAACACAACCCGGACAGACGGGATTCGACGATTACTGGGTTTCATCAGGATGAGGACGGTCACTGGGTGGTCGAGCTTTCCTGCGGCCATACCCAACACCTGCGCCACCAGCCGCCATGGCAATCACGGGCCTGGGTCATGGACCCGGTGCAACGCCTGGAAAAAATAGGCCAGCCCTTTGCTTGCGGTTGGTGCGCACAGGGCTCGGTTAGCGATAACCTTGGTGACTGAATTTCGGTAGACGGCCAGTCATAGGCCCTCACCTTTGCCATGCTCCTTCAGAGAATCCGCATGCAAACTTTTTTTATCGCGCCCACCGATTTTGGTGTGGGTCTGACCTCCATCAGCCTCGGGCTGGTGCGTACCCTTGAGCGCGCTGGCCTCAAGGTTGGCTTTTTCAAACCGATCGCCCAGCCGCATCCGGGTGACACGGGACCCGAGCGCTCCACCGAACTGGTGGCCCGCACCCACGGTTTGAAGCCGCCGCAACCCTTGGGCCTGGCCCACGTCGAACGCATGCTCGGCGACGGCCAGCTCGATGAGCTGCTCGAAGAAATCATCACCCTGTATCAGCAGGCTGCCATCGGCAAAGACGTGCTGATTGTCGAAGGCATGGTCCCGACCCGCAGCGCCAGTTACGCCGCACGGGTCAACCTGCACCTGGCCAAGAGCCTCGATGCCGAGGTGATCCTGGTGTCGGCGCCGGAAAACGAGGTGCTGACCGAACTCTCCGGCCGCGTGGAATTGCAGGCGCAATTGTTCGGCGGCCCGAAAGACCCGAAAGTCCTTGGCGTGATCCTCAACAAGGTTAAAACCGACGAGAGCATGGAGGCCTTCGCCGCGCGCCTCAAGGAGCATTCACCGCTGCTGCGCAGCGGGGATTTCCGCCTGTTGGGCTGCATCCCGTTTCAACCGGAACTGAACGCGCCGCGCACCCGTGACGTGGCCGATTTGATGGGCGCCCAGGTGCTCAACGCCGGTGACTACGAAACCCGGCGCATGACCAACATCATCATCTGCGCCCGCACCATGCGCAACACCGTAGAACTGCTCAAGCCCGGCGTGCTGGTGGTAACCCCGGGCGATCGCGACGACATCATCCTCGCTGTCAGCCTTGCGGCCATGAACGGTGTGCCGTTGGCCGGCCTGCTGCTGACCAGCGACACCCTGCCGGACCCACGCATCATGGATTTGTGCCGGGGTGCATTGCAGGCGGGCCTGCCGGTATTGTCGGTGAGCACCGGCTCCTACGACACGGCCAACCAGTTGAACGGACTGAACAAGGAAATCCCGATCGACGACCGCGAACGGGCCGAAATCATCACCGATTTTGTCGCCAGCCATCTGGACGCCAACTGGCTGCATCAGCGCTGCGGCACGCCGCGGGAAATGCGCCTGTCGCCAGCCGTGTTCCGCTATCAACTGATCCAGCGAGCGCAGAACGCCAACAAACGCATCGTGTTGCCTGAAGGCAGCGAGCCGTTGACCGTGCAAGCTGCCGCGATCTGCCAGGCCCGAGGTATCGCCCGTTGCGTGTTGCTGGCAAAGCCCGAAGACGTGCAGGCCGTGGCCCGTGCCCAAGGGATCGAGTTGCCGCCCGGGCTGGAAATTCTCGATCCGGACCTGATCCGCGAACGCTACGTCGAGCCGATGGTTTCGCTGCGCAAGAGCAAAAGCCTCAACGCGCCGATGGCCGAACAGCAGTTGGAAGACACGGTGGTGATTGGCACCATGATGCTGGCGCTGGATGAAGTCGATGGCCTGGTGTCGGGGGTCATTCACTCCACCGCCAACACCATCCGACCGGCCCTGCAACTGATCAAGACGGCGCCGGGCTGCACCCTGGTGTCGTCGGTATTCTTCATGCTGTTTCCGGAGCAAGTGCTGGTCTACGGCGACTGCGTGATGAACCCGCACCCGAGCGCCAGCGAGCTGGCCGAGATTGCGCTGCAAAGTGCCGATTCGGCCGCGGCGTTCGGCATCACGCCGCGCGTGGCGATGATCAGCTACTCCAGCGGTGAATCGGCCAGCGGTGAAGAAGTCGAGAAGGTTCGCGAAGCCACCCTGCTGGCCCATGAACAGCAAAACTCGCTGCTGATCGACGGCCCGTTGCAATACGACGCCGCCGCCAACGAAACCGTGGCCCGGCAACTGGCGCCGAACAGCCAGGTGGCCGGTCGCGCTACCGTGTTTGTGTTCCCTGACCTCAACACCGGCAACACCACCCACAAAGCCGTGCAGCGCAGCGCCGACTGCGTGAGCCTCGGACCGATGCTCCAGGGCTTGCGCAAACCGGTGAACGATTTGCCACGCGGCGCTCAAGTCGACGACATCGTCTACACCATCGCGTTGACCGCGATTCAGGCAGCCAACCGACCTATGGATGTTTAAATGCTGGATTTTCTACCTGCACCGGTTCGCGGTGTAATCGCTTCATTGCTGTTGGCGTTGAACACGATTCTGCTCTGCTCGTTCCTGTTCTGCGTGGCGCTGGTCAAGGCTCTGCCATTCGCTGTCACTCAACGTCTTGCGGGCTGGCTGATGAGCCACACTCATGAGGCCTGGATCAGCCTCAACAAAGGCTGGATGAACCTGGTCCGTCGCACGCGCTGGCACATCAGCGGCTTGCAAGGGCTCGACTACAAGCACTCGTACCTGATCACCAGTAACCACCAGAGCTGGGTCGACATTCTGGTGCTGCAGTACGTGCTCAATCGACGCATCCAGCCGTTGAAGTTCTTCCTCAAACAGGAACTGATCTGGGTGCCGGTGATTGGCTTGGCGTGGTGGGCTCTGGGCTTTCCGTTCATGAAGCGCTATTCCAAGGCTTATCTGGAGAAGCATCCGGAGAAGAAAGGCAAAGACCTGGAAACCACCCGCAAGACCTGCGCGAAGTTTCGCAATAACCCGGTGGGCATTTTCAACTTTGTTGAAGGCACGCGGTTCACCGAGGGCAAGCATGCCCAGCAGAAATCACCGTTCAAATACCTGCTCAAACCCAAGGCCGGCGGCATTGCGTTTGTGCTGGATGCGATGGGCGAGCAACTGGAATCCATCGTCAACGTGACCATCCACTACCCCGCCGGCCGCCCGGGCTTCTGGGATTTGCTGTGCGGCAACGTCGCGGACGTGGTGGTGCACTTTGAAGAGCTGAAGATTCCACCGCAGTTCATTGGCAAGAACTACGACCAGGATGGTGAGTATCGGCTGCAGTTCCAGGGCTGGATCAATCAGATGTGGCAGGACAAGGATGCGCTGCTGGAACAGATGCACCGCGAGTATCCAGCCAAACGCTGATCCCCTGTGACTGATCGTTGCCTGATCGTTCCCACGCTCCGCGTGGGAATGCCTCAACGGACGCTCCGCGTTCGGCTCTGGAGGGGACGCAGAGCGTCCCGAGCTGCATTCCCACGCCGAGCGTGGGAACGATCATCTCAAGGACACAAAAAACCCGCCGGATGATCACTCATCGGCGGGTTTTTTATTAACGGCTAAGCCTTAGATCGCGCCACGCTTGCGCAGCAGATCCAGCACTTGCTTGACGCCTTCTTCCAGCGATACGGACTGGGTGTCGATCACCAGGTCGGCATCCAGCGGCACGTCGTACGGGAAGGACTCACCCGGGATGTTATCCCCGGCCGCCGCGTACAGGCCCTGTGGGTCACGCTCGGCGCAGACAGTCGGCGAGGCCTGGACGTAGACCGTCAACAGACGTTCCTTGCCGATCAACTCCCGAGCCTGTTCACGACCTTCGGCACTCGGCGCAACGAACGCCGCCAGCGTCAGCAGACCGGCTTCGTTGAACTGACGCGCCACGTGCGCGGCACGACGCCAGTTCTCGGTACGCCCGGCGCGATCCTGGGGCAGACCTTTGTTGAGGTCGTGACGCAGGTTCTGGCCATCGAGTACGAACACCGCACGACCCAAATCGAACAGCTTGCGTTCAACCGCATACGCCAGAGTGCTCTTGCCCGCACCCGACAAACCGCTGAACAGCACGGTGGCCGGTTGCTGACCGAAGCGCTGGGCACGCTCTTCGGTGGCGACGTGAGCCAGCTTGCCGTGGTGGGTGCTGGTGCCATGGGCCAAAGGCTGGGCGACGATCATGCCGGCGCCGACGGTGCCATTGGTCAGGCGGTCGATGATGATGAACGCGCCGGTGGTGCGGTTGCTGTCGTAACCGTCGAGGGCAATCGGCGCATCGAGCGCGATCTTGACCTTGCCGATCTCGTTCAGTTGCAACGCGCTGGCCGGACCTTCTTCCAGGGTGTTGACGTCGACCTTGTTGACGATACTGGCGATGGAACCCGGCACATAACTGGTGGCGCGTTTGATGTCGTACTTCTTGCCCGGCAGCATCGGCTCTTCAGCCATCCACACCAGCATCGCTTCGAAGCTGTCGGTCACCGGTGGCACGTTGTCGGCATGCACCAACAGGTCGCCACGGGAGATGTCGATTTCGTCTTCCATGGTCAGCGTGACTGCCTGACCTGGACCTGCATGCTCCAACTCACCTTCGAAGGTGACGATGGATTTCACGCGGCTGCTCTTGCCCGACGGCAGGACCACGACTTCGTCGCCTTTCTTGACGATGCCGCTGGCCAGCGTACCGGCGAAGCCACGGAAGTTCAGGTTGGGACGGTTGACGTACTGCACCGGGAAACGCAGATCGGTGAAGTTGCGGTCGCCCGCCACTTCCACGGTCTCGAGAATTTCCATCAACGACTGGCCGGTGTACCACGGCGAGCGCTCGGACTTGTTCACCACGTTGTCGCCCTTGAGCGCCGACATCGGCACGAAGTGCATGCTGGTCGGCTTGAGCTTCAGGCCTTCGGCGAACTTCAGGTAGTCGGCCTTGATCGACTCGAACACGTCCTGATCGAAGCCCTTGAGGTCCATCTTGTTGATGGCGACGACGATGTGCTTGATGCCCAGCAACGAGGCGATGAAGCTGTGGCGGCGGGTCTGGGTCTGCACGCCGTAACGGGCATCGACCAGGATGATCGCCAGGTCACAGGTGGAAGCACCGGTGGCCATGTTGCGGGTGTACTGCTCATGGCCGGGCGTGTCGGCGATGATGAATTTGCGCTTGGCGGTGGAGAAATAGCGGTACGCGACATCGATGGTGATGCCCTGTTCACGCTCGGCCTGCAGGCCATCGACAAGCAACGCCAGGTCGATGTCTTCTCCGGTGGTGCCGACTTTTTTCGAGTCGCGGGTAATGGCTTCCAGGTGATCTTCGTAGATCATCTTGGAATCGTGCAGCAGGCGCCCGATCAGGGTGCTCTTGCCGTCGTCGACGTTACCGCAGGTCAGAAAGCGCAGCAGCTCTTTACGTTCGTGCTGGCCCAGGTAGGCGAGGATGTCCTCGCTGATCAAATCAGATGCGTGCGACATAACAACCCCTTAGAAATAACCCTGACGTTTTTTGTCTTCCATGGAGCCTGCGCCATCGTGGTCGATGACACGGCCCTGGCGCTCGGAAGTTCGCGTCAGGAGCATTTCCTGAATGATGTCCGTAAGGCTTTCGGCCTCGGACTCCACCGCGCCCGTCAACGGGTAGCAGCCAAGGGTGCGGAAACGCACTTTCTTTTTGACGATGCGCGCTTTGTCTTCATCGCTCAGGTGTTCGAGGATGCGCTCATCGTCGATCATGATCAGCGTGCCGTTCTTCTCGATGACTTCACGCTCGGCGGCGAAGTACAGCGGGACGATCGGGATGCCTTCAAGGTAGATGTACTGCCAGATGTCCAGTTCGGTCCAGTTCGACAGCGGGAACACGCGGATCGATTCGCCTTTGTTGACCTTGCCGTTGTAGACGTTCCACAGCTCGGGACGCTGGTTCTTCGGGTCCCAGCGGTGCTTGCTGTCGCGGAACGAGTACACGCGCTCTTTGGCGCGGGATTTCTCTTCATCGCGGCGGGCACCGCCGAAAGCGGCATCGAAACCATACTTGTCCAGAGCCTGTTTCAGGCCTTCGGTCTTCATGATGTCGGTGTGCTTGGCACTGCCGTGGGTGAACGGGTTGATGCCCTGCGCCACGCCATCAGGGTTGACGTGGGTGATCAGGTCCAGGCCCAGCTCAGCGACCATCTTGTCGCGGAACTTGTACATCTCCTGGAATTTCCAGCGGGTGTCGACGTGCATCACCGGAAACGGCAATTTGCCCGGGAAGAACGCCTTGCGTGCCAGGTGCAGCATCACGGCGGAGTCTTTACCGATGGAGTACAGCATCACCGGGTTGTCGAACTCGGCGGCCACCTCGCGGATGATGTGGATGCTTTCCGCCTCCAGCTGTTTCAGATGCGTCAGTTTGTCGACCATGGCTACTCACGAAATCTTTCTTATGAACGGCCAGCGGGCCGTGTTCGAGCGAGGAATCCTAGCACAGCGACCTCTTCTAATCAGGACGCCAACTAGATCGAAAGAGCATATGAATATGCCTGCCTGTTTGGGCCAAGCTCCCGTAGGAGCGAGGCTTGCCCGCGAAAAACGATAACGCGATTTGGTCAGGTACACCCCGTTATCGTTCTTCGCGGGCAAGCCTCGCTCCTACAAAGGGAGGGTGTGGTCAGATGGGATTCGGGCAATCGATGAAGATGTGCTCGAGGGCAAAGCGCCTTGCCAGGTAATCGCCCAAGGCCTGCACGCCATAACGCTCGGTGGCGTGGTGACCGGCTGCAATGAAACTGATGTCGTTTTCCCGGGCGCTGTGGAAGGTCTGCTCCGACGCTTCGCCGCTGAGGTACAGGTCGACGCCCGCCAACACGGCTTGATCGATATAGCCCTGGCCACCACCGGTGCACCAGCCGACCCGGCGGATCATGTTGCTGCCTTCAATCAGCAGCGGTTCGCGGCCCATGACTTCCTGCACACGGCGGGCGAAATCGCGAGGGGTCGCCGGCTCGTTCAATGAACCGACCAGCCCGACGATCTTCAGGTTATCCGGGTCCAGCGGACCTTCGACAGTAATGTCCAGCTGCCGCGCCAGTTGTACGTTATTGCCAACCTCCGGGTGCAGGTCCAGCGGCAGGTGATACGACAGCAGGCTGATGTCGTGCTTGAGCAAGGTTTTCAAGCGGCGCTGCTTCATGCCGGTGATGCACGGATTTTCGCCCTTCCAGAAATATCCGTGGTGCACCAGAACCAGATCGGCATTGGCTTGCACGGCGGCATCGAGCAAGGCCTGGCTGGCGGTGACGCCACTGACGATGCGCATCACCTGCGGCCGGCCTTCGACCTGCAGGCCATTGGGGCAGTAATCGGCAATTTTCGAACTGGCGAGGTAACGGTCGGCTTCTTCGACCAGGGTGCTCAGGGCGACGGCCATAAAAGACTCCTAAATATCCCGTTCAGAGGCACGCGCGGCCTCGTATAATGCGCGTCATTATGAGCGGTCTCATTCCGCCTGCAACTCTCTCAGGACGTGCTTAATGCTCAAGGCGCTGCGTTTTTCCGGCTGGCCGCTGTTGGCCGGCGTGCTTGTCGCTCTGTTAATCATCCAGCGTTACCCGCAGTGGGTCGGGCTACCAAGCCTCGACGTCAACCTGCAGCAAGCGCCGCAAACCACCAGCATGAAAGAAGGCCCGGTCTCCTATTCCGACGCGGTAACCACCGCCGCGCCATCGGTGGTGAACCTGTACACCACCAAGGTCATCAACAAACCCAGCCATCCGCTGTTCGAGGATCCGCAGTTCCGGCGCTTCTTCGGCGACAACTCGCCCAAGCAGAAACGTATGGAATCGAGCCTCGGTTCCGGCGTGATCATGAGCCCGGAAGGTTACATCCTGACCAACAACCACGTGACCACCGGTGCCGATCAAATCGTCGTGGCGCTCAAGGATGGACGTGAAACCCTGGCTCGCGTGATCGGCAGCGATCCGGAAACCGACCTCGCGGTGCTGAAGATCGACTTGAAAAACCTGCCTTCGATCACTGTCGGCCGCTCGGACAACATCCGCATCGGCGACGTCGCGCTGGCCATCGGCAACCCGTTCGGCGTCGGCCAGACCGTGACCATGGGCATCATCAGCGCCACCGGGCGCAATCAACTGGGCCTGAACAACTACGAAGACTTCATTCAAACCGATGCCGCGATCAACCCCGGCAACTCCGGTGGTGCGCTGGTAGATGCCAACGGCAACCTGACCGGTATCAACACGGCGATCTTCTCCAAGTCCGGCGGCTCTCAAGGCATCGGCTTTGCGATTCCGGTGAAACTGGCGATGGAAGTGATGAAATCGATCATCGAGCACGGCCAGGTTATTCGTGGCTGGCTGGGTATTGAAGTACAACCGTTGTCCCAGGAGCTGGCGGAATCGTTCGGTCTTTCGGGGCGCCCGGGCATTGTCGTGGCCGGGATTTTCCGTGACGGCCCGGCGCAGAAAGCCGGGCTGCAACTGGGCGACGTGATTCTTGCCATCGATGGCGAACCTGCGGGTGATGGCCGCCGCTCGATGAACCAGGTCGCGCGGATCAAACCGACTGACAAGGTCACGATTCAAGTCATGCGTAACGGCAAGGAAATCAAACTGACGGCGGAAATCGGTTTGCGTCCGCCGCCGGCGCCGGTGAAAGAAAAAGAAGAGAAATAAGCCAGGCCCGATCAATTCGGGTCAATGGAAGACATTCTCATCGGACATGTTATATTGTTTCAATTCTAGCAATTGGAACAACATAACATGTCGTCTCGAACAAAGTCCTGCGTGGCAAGTCTTGCCCTCGGGCTGCTGGGTGAACCGGTCTTCGCCGAACAATCCCAGGCATTGGAACTGGACGCCATCAGCGTCACTTCCGACTACGAATCCCCCACCGGGCCTGTCGCTGGCTACCGCGCCACCCGCTCTGCCAGCGCGACCAAGACCGATACCGCCATCCGCGACATCCCGCAATCGATCAGCGTGGTCCCCGTCAGCGTGCTCGACGATCTAGGCAGTACCCACGTTGAGCGCGCGCTGGACTTCGCCGGCGGGGTTTCCAGACAGAACAACTTCGGTGGCCTGACGCTGTACGAATACAGCGTGCGCGGCTTCACCACATCGGAGTTCTACAAGGACGGTTTCAGCGCCAACCGTGGCTACCCGAGCTCGCCGGATGTGGCGAACATCGAGCGCATCGAAGTGCTTAAAGGCCCCGCCGCCAGCTTGTATGGGCGAGGTGATCCGGGTGGCACGGTGAACATCGTCACCAAGAAACCTCAGCCCGAAGCCTTCGCGACCCTGCACACCAGCGCGGGCAGTTGGGATCGTTATCGCACGGCGCTGGACGTCAACACGCCACTCGATGACCAGGGCAACGTGCTGTCGCGGGTGAATCTGGCCGTCGAGGACAACCACAGCTTTCGCGATCACGTCGACAGCCAGCGGGTGTTTGTCGCGCCTTCCTTCAGTTGGCAACTGAACCCGGACACCTGCCTGCTGGTAGAGAGTGAATTCGTTCGTCACAGCTCGACCTTCGATCGCGGCATCGTCGCACCCGACAACACCTGGAGTGGCGTATCCCGTTCGACCTTCCTCGGCGAACCCGACGATGGCGACATCGACAACCACAACAATCAGCTGCAGGCCGCCCTCGAGCATCAGCTCAACGACACCTGGAAATTGCGCCTGGCCAGCCATTACAAGCAAGGCAAACTCTGGGGCTTCGCCTCGGAGGCGCGCCCGCTGAATGCCGACGGCCATACCGTCAACCGCCGTTATCGAGAACGTGACAACAATTGGCACGACAGCATTAGCCAACTCGAACTGCGCGGCTTTTTCGACACCGGCCACTTGCAGCACGAATTGTTGATCGGCAGCGAATACGAGAATTTTCGCAAGAACGAGCGGGTGACGACCATTGCCGGCAGCCCCTACGCCATCGATATCTACCAACCGGTCTACGGTCAGCCAAAACCCAACGGCGCACGTTCCGGTACGGACTTCTTCGAGCATGTCGAGAGCCATGCACTGAACCTGCAGGACCAGATCATTTTCAACGACAAACTGCGCGGGCTGCTCGGTGTGCGGTTCGAACACTTCGAGCAACGCATCGACGATCGTACCCGTGGCGCCACCAGCAACCAGACTCACGACGCGCTGACCCAAAGGGCCGGTTTGCTTTACCAACTGACGCCTGAGGTCGGCCTGTTCGCCAACGCCTCCACTTCGTTCAAACCGAACAATGGCCTGGACGCGGCCGGTAAACCCTTCGACCCGGAAGAAGGCATCGGCTACGAGATCGGGATCAAGAGTGAGCTGTTCGATGACCGTTTGAGCAGCACCCTTGCCGCTTTCCATATTGAAAAAGAAAACGTCCTCGCCCTCGACCCGGCTACAGATACCAGCCGCGCCATGGGCAAGGCACGCAGCCAGGGAATCGATCTGCAAGTGACCGGGCAAGTCACCGACGCTGTCCGGCTGATCGGCGCCTTCGCCTACATCGATGCTGAAGTCACTGAAGGCGACAAGGTCATTCCCACCGGCAGCCGCATTCTCGGCGTGGCCAAACGCAGTGGCAGTCTGTTGGGGGTTTATGAGTTCCAGGACGGTCGACTGCGCGGGTCGGACCTTGGCGCCGCGTTCACTTACGTCGGTGATCGCTCGGGTGAGGCCGGCAGCGACTTTGAATTACCTGCCTACCACACCGTCGACCTGCTGGCCCATTACAAGGCCAGCGACAACGTCACGCTGGGCCTGAACCTGAACAACCTGTTCGACGAGAAATACTTCGAGCGCTCCTACAGCAACTACTGGGTCAACCCCGGCGAGCCGCGCAATTTCACTGTCAGCCTGACACTCACTCTGTAAAAGGAAGTCCCCATGCACCCACTCAAACCCCTGGCACTGCTCGGCTTGCTGTTTGCCACAGAAGTCTCGGCCCACGGCCTGTGGACCGAACAACGTCGAGGCAACATCGAGGTCATTTACGGTCACGGCGCCGAAGACAATGCTTTCAAGGCACCGAAAATCAGCGGCGCCTGGGCTTATGACGGCCATGGAAAAATGATTCCGGTGACGGTACAGCGGCTGCCCGATCACGCACGCCTGCAACCACTTAAACCACCCGCCGTGATGGCGGTGGCGCTCGACAATGGCATGTGGTCGCAGACCAGCGACAAGAAATGGATCAACGAAGGCCGCAGCAAGGTGCCGGGGGCGATCGAGGCGACCCAGACGTTCAAGTACAGCCTGGCGATTTATCAGCCGGGGGCGAAGTTGCCCAAACTTGATCAACTGAAATTGCTGATTCTGCCTGAGGTCGATCCGCTGACTGTAGGGCCGGGCGGATCATTGCCGGTGCGAGTATTGCTGGATGGCAAACCGGCGGCGGGCGTGAAGTTGGTGGGGGACTATCGCAACGCACCGAATACCTTGAGCACCGAAACCGATGCACAGGGTCGGGCACAGGTGGTGGTGCGCAATGAAGGCTTGAACGTGATTTCGGCGCAGATGGAAGTGCCGGTAAAAGACAGCCCTGACGTGAACAGTCGCGGGCTGTTCAGCTCGCTGACGTTCCTCGGCGAGCCGCATCACGAGTAACCCATAAAACCTTGTAGGAGCGAAATGCTGTTCACTTAAGGACGAACACTGTACCCGTGGCGAGGGAGCTGACGTGCTCTTAAGTGAAGAGCGAGGCTTGCACGCGAAGGACGATGGATGGGTATTCGTTTTTTACCGAGTCGTCCTTTTTCGCGGGCAAGCCTCGCTCCTACAGATTCCGGGCCGGTTTAGAGATCGCCTAAACCGTCGATCAGCGCCTGGTTCTGCTCTGGCGTACCGATGCTGATCCGCAGGAACTGCGCAATCCGCTCCTGCTTGAAGTGCCGAACGATCACGCCTTGCTCACGCAACTTCGCCGCAAGCCCTGCCGCATCGTGCTGCGGGTGACGGGCAAAAATGAAGTTGGCCGCCGATGGCAGCACCTCAAAACCCTTCTCCTCCAACTGCGCAACAACCTTCTGGCGATTCTCGATCACCAATCGGCACGTCTTGTCGAAATACTCGCGGTCCTCGAATGCGGCGGCGGCGCCGACATTGGCCATGCGATCCAGCGGATAAGAGTTGAAACTGTTCTTGATCCGCTCCAGCGCCTCGATCAGGTCCGGATGACCGACTGCCAGACCCACCCGCAGTCCCGCCAGGGAACGGGACTTGGACAGGGTCTGGGTCACCAGCAGATTTGGATAGCGGTCCACCAGCGCAATCGCGGTTTCACCGCCGAAGTCGATGTACGCCTCATCGACCACCACCACCGAATCCGGATTCGCCTTGAGAATCTGCTCGACCGCGTCCAGTGCCAGCAGGCAACCGGTCGGCGCGTTCGGGTTGGGGAAGATGATCCCGCCGTTCGGTTTGGCATAGTCCGCCGGGTTGATCCGGAACTGCTCGTCCAGCGGTACGGCGTCGAACGTGATGCCGTACAACCCGCAGTAGACCGGGTAAAAGCTGTAGCTGATGTCCGGGAACAGCAATGGCTGATCGTGTTGCAGCAGACCGTGGAAGATGTGCGCCAGCACTTCATCAGAACCGTTACCGAGAAACACCTGATTGCTCTGCACGCCGTAGTATTTGGCCACGGCATTCTTCAACAGATCGCTGTTGGGGTCCGGGTACAGGCGCAGGTTGTCGTTCAGCTCAGCCTGCATCGCTGCCAGGGCTTTGGGCGATGGACCGTACGGGTTTTCGTTGGTGTTGAGCTTCACCAGCTTCGCCAGTTTTGGCTGTTCGCCCGGCACGTAAGGCACCAGATTCTTGACGAACGGGCTCCAGAATTTACTCATCTCAGTTCCCCTTCTTGTCGTCAACGATGCGGTATTCGGCGCTACGGGCGTGCGCGGTCAGCGACTCGCCACGAGCCAGCACGGAAGCGGTTTTACCGAGTTCCGAAGCACCCTGTTCTGAGCAGAAGATGATCGACGAACGTTTCTGGAAGTCATACACACCCAGCGGCGACGAGAAGCGCGCAGTACCGGAAGTCGGCAGCACGTGGTTCGGGCCGGCGCAGTAATCGCCCAGCGCTTCGGACGTGTGACGGCCCATGAAAATCGCCCCGGCGTGACGAATCTGCGGCAACCAGGCTTGTGGATCGGCAACCGACAGCTCCAGGTGCTCCGGCGCGATACGGTTGGCCACTTCCATGGCTTGTTCCATGTCGCGCACCTTGATCAACGCACCACGGCCATTGATCGAGGTTTCGATGATCGTGGCGCGTTCCATGGTCGGCATCAGCTTGGCGATGCTGGCCGCGACCTTGTCGAGGAATTCGGCGTCCGGGCTGACCAGAATCGCCTGGGCGTCTTCGTCGTGCTCGGCCTGGGAGAACAGGTCCATGGCGATCCAGTCCGGATCGGTCTGACCGTCGCACACCACAAGAATTTCCGACGGACCGGCGATCATGTCGATACCGACCTGGCCGAACACGTGGCGCTTGGCGGTGGCGACGTA
The DNA here is from genome assembly GCF_004307635.1 of Pseudomonas sp. Sample_22. Taxonomy (NCBI): domain Bacteria; kingdom Pseudomonadati; phylum Pseudomonadota; class Gammaproteobacteria; order Pseudomonadales; family Pseudomonadaceae; genus Pseudomonas; species Pseudomonas sp. Sample_22. Next base: position 191,549 of record NZ_RCNY01000093.1, on the reverse strand, counting down.
GATGTTGCCCGGGCCGACCACCTTGTCGACCTTCGGCACGCTTTCGGTGCCGTAGGCCAATGCCGCAACGGCTTGCGCACCGCCGATGGTGAAGACCCGGTCGACCCCGGCGATGCAGGCAGCGGCCAGCACCAGTTCGTTGATCTCACCACGCGGGGTTGGCACCACCATGACCACTTCGGTCACGCCGGCAACCTTGGCCGGAATGGCGTTCATCAGCACCGACGATGGGTAAGAAGCCTTGCCGCCCGGTACGTACAGCCCAGCGCGATCCAGCGGCGTGACTTTCTGGCCCAGCACCGTGCCGTCGGCCTCGGTGTAGCTCCAGGAGTCCTGTTTCTGCTTTTCGTGGTAGCTGCGCACACGGGCGGCAGCGACTTCGAGCGCTTCGCGCTGCGCCACGGAGATGCGGGTCAATGCCAGCTCCAGGCGCTCACGCGGCAGGATCAAGTCGGCCATGGACTGAACGTCCAAACCGTCGAACTGGCGGGTAAAGTCCACCAGCGCCGCGTCACCGCGCTCGCGCACAGCCTTGATGATGTCCAGCACTCGCTGATTGACCGAGTCGTCAGACACACTTTCCCAGCTCAGCAGATGATCCAGATGATGCGCGAAATCCGGGTCAGCAGCGTTGAGTCGGCGAATTGCAGTCGGTGCGGTCATAGCGAGAGCCTCATAGGAATGGCAAAAAACTCAGGCGCCCGAAGCTAACATTCGATCCGCTTGGGCACCTGAGAATTCTGGCTATGAGGCGGATAGACGGCGCGACTCAGCGTCGCGCAGGTGAATCAGCCGCGGTGTCGAGACTCCACTGCCTTGCGCAGGGTGTCGATCAACGCCTGGATACGGGCGTGCTGCATTTTCATCGAAGCTTTGTTGACGATCAGACGGGAGCTGATGGCCGCAATGAAATCCTGTGGCTCCAGGCCATTGGCCCGCAGCGTGTTGCCGGTGTCGACCACGTCGATGATCTTGTCGGCAAGACCGATCAGCGGTGCCAGTTCCATCGAACCGTACAGCTTGATGATGTCGACCTGGCGACCCTGTTCGGCGTAGTAACGCTTGGCAACGTTAACGAACTTGGTGGCGATGCGCAGGCGGCCCTTGGGCTCGACCGCGCCGACCTTGCCAGCCGTCATCAACTTGCATTGGGCGATTTGCAGGTCCAGTGGCTCATACAAGCCCTGGCCGCCGTATTCCATCAGCACGTCTTTACCGGCGACACCGAGGTCGGCGGCACCATGCTCGACATAGGTCGGCACGTCGGTGGCACGCACGATCAGCAGGCGTACATCTTCCTGGGTCGTGGGAATGATCAGCTTGCGGCTCTTGTCCGGATTCTCGGTCGGCACGATGCCCGCTTCAGCGAGAAGCGGCAGAGTGTCGTCAAGGATGCGGCCCTTGGACAGTGCGATGGTCAACATGGGAAACGTCAGTCCTTATCAAGGTACTCATGCCCGGTCGCAAACGGCGCCGGACACACATCGAGCCGGAAACCGGCTCGACTTCAACAATTCAACGGGCATGTCCTTATGCCCCTGCAGCAGGAACTAGCCCGGAACGCGACGGATCTTGGCGCCCAGCATCTGCAGTTTCTCTTCGATGCACTCGTAACCACGGTCGATGTGGTAGATGCGATCGATGAGGGTGTCGCCTTCGGCAATCAGTGCCGAGATCACCAGGCTGGCCGAAGCGCGCAGGTCGGTAGCCATGACTGGCGCGCCCTTGAGCTTTTCGGTACCGGTGACGATGGCGGTGTTGCCTTCGACCTGGATCTTGGCGCCCATGCGGTGCAGTTCGTAAACGTGCATGAAGCGGTTTTCGAAGATCGTCTCGATCACAGCACCGGTGCCTTCGGCAATGGCGTTGAGGGAGATGAACTGCGCTTGCATGTCGGTCGGGAACGCCGGGTACGGAGCGGTCCGCACGTTGACGGCTTTTGGCCGCTTGCCGTGCATGTTCAGCTCGATCCAGTCTTCGCCGCAGGTGATTTCGGCACCCGCTTCGCGCAGTTTTTCCAGCACGGCTTCAAGGATGGTCGGATCAGTGTCCTTGACCTTCACGCGCCCGCCGGTCACGGCAGCAGCAACCAGGTAAGTACCGGTTTCGATACGGTCCGGCATCACCTTGTAAGTGGTGGTGTGCAGACGCTCGACGCCATCGATGGTGATGGTATCGGTACCGGCGCCGGAAACCTTGGCGCCCATGGCGTTCAGGAAGTTCGCCAGGTCGACGACTTCAGGCTCGCGCGCGGCGTTGGCCAGGACGCTGCGGCCCTTGGCCAGGGCGGCGGCCATCATGATGTTCTCGGTACCGGTCACGCTGACGGTATCGAAGAAGAAGTGCGCACCGCGCAGGCCGCCTTCAGGCGCCTTGGCCTTGATGTAGCCGCCTTCGACGTCGATGATCGCGCCCATGGCTTCAAGACCACGGATGTGCAGGTCAACCGGACGCGAGCCAATGGCGCAACCGCCAGGCAGGGCAACTTCGGCTTCGCCGAAACGGGCAACCATCGGTCCCAGTACCAGAATCGACGCACGCATGGTTTTAACCAGTTCGTACGGAGCGATCAGGGTCTTGATGGTGCGAGGGTCGATCTCGACTGCCAGCTTCTCGTCGATCACCGGCTCAATGCCCATGCGACCGAACAGCTCGATCATGGTGGTGATGTCGTGCAGGTGCGGCAGGTTGGCAACGGTGACCGGGCCATCGCACAGCAGCGTGGCAGCCAGGATCGGCAGGGCAGAGTTCTTTGCCCCGGAGATGCGGATTTCGCCGTCAAGACGAGCACCGCCAGTAATAATCAATTTATCCATAAGAATCTCGACGCCCTTGGGCTCAGGTGCGCTCGGCCCAGGCCGCGCTGCTGAAAAATTTCATAGTGACCGCATGGATGCTGCCATCGGTGATCCATGGGTTCAAATGGGCATAGATCTGCTGCTGACGCTTCACCGGGCTCAACGCCGCCAGTTCATCGCTAATCACGTTCAGCTGGAAATTGCAGCCTTCGCCCTCGACTTCAACCTTTGTTCCGGGCAGCTTTCCTTCAAGGAAGCTCTTCACTTCTACGGCCTGCATGCTCAACCTCAATCGGCGCCCTGTGCGCGCGGGTCGGACATCATACAAAAAAGCCCCGCGCCTGCGAACCCCGCGGAGCAGGACTCTGACGGGGGGCTTCTTTATAGATGCGGGTTAGGGATGCGCCAACAGCTCGGTCAGCTCGCTGACCTGAGCGATTTCACGCATGTCTTCCGGCATTGCGCGGATGCTCAGCGCCTTGCCGGCAGCCTGTGCGTCGCGCATGAAACACAGCAGCAACGACAAACCGACGCTGCTGGATTTTTCTACCGCCGAACAATCGACCACCACTGTCGCCGCCTTGCTGGCCTTGATCAGCGCCTGCCCCTGCTGACGCAAGGCCGGGCCGGTGCGGTAGTCCAGCACGCCGCTGAGCCGCAGCTCGCCGGCTTCGTCCATCCGGACTGCCGACTCACTCATTGAGTTTGCTTCTCGGACGATTGTTCGGCAGTTTCCTTGGCCTTGGCGACTTCCCCGGCCCAACCATTGATGGTCTTGTCCAGATCGTTGCCATTGCGCTGCATTGCATCGGCGAACTGATCGCGGAACAGCTTGCCGATGTTGATGCCGTTGATGATGACGTTACGCAGTTTCCATTCGCCATTGATTTTTTCGAGGGTGTAGGACACTGGGTAGATCGCACCGCTGCTGCCCTTGACCGTCATGCCGACACTGGTGCGGTCCCCGGACTCCTCCTTGGGAGCGTCAACGGTGATGCCCTGGTTGTTGTACTCCAGCAAGGCGTTGCCATAGAACTGGAACAGACCTTTCTTGAAGTTCTCTTCGAAGGTCTTCATCTGTGCAGGCGTGGCTTTGCGCGAGTACTTGACCGTCATGATGCTTTTGGAGATGCCCTCGGCATCGACAACAGGCCCGACAATCGTGTTCAGCGCGTTATAGAAGTCTTGCGGATCTTGCTTGTATTTCTCTTTGTTGGCGGCCAGGTCGGCCAGCATCCGATTGGTGGTGTCCTGGACAAGGTCATGCGCGGAAGGGGCCGCCACGGCGTTAGCCATCAACGGCACGGCCGCGAGCAATATCAACAGGCCACGTCGCAAGGTAGAGATCATTTACAAATTCCTCATTTGGGGTCTTTGCTAACGGTATTGAGCAGGAACTTACCGATCAGGTCCTCGAGCACCAGCGACGACTGCGTGTCATGGATGGTCCCGCCATCCTTGAGCAACGCTTCTTCCCCGCCCACGCTGATACCGATGTACTTCTCGCCCAACAGGCCAGCGGTCAGGATAGATGCAGTGGAATCAGCCGGCAGATTATCTACACGCTTTTCCAGCTGCATGGTCACCCGACCGGTGAAACTGTCGCGGTCCAGATCGATCGCTGTGACCTTGCCGATAGTGACACCGGCCATGGTCACTTTAGCTCTGACCGTCAAACCGGCGATATTGTCGAAATACGCATAAAGTTTATAGGTGTCGGTGCTCGGGCTCGGGGTCAGGCCACTGACCCGCAATGCCAGCAGCAACAAAGCCAGGATGCCAGCCAGCAAGAAAAGGCCGACACCGATTTCCAGGGTGCGGTTTTGCATCAGAAATCTCCAAACATCAAGGCGGTCAGAATAAAGTCCAGACCGAGGACTGCCAACGAGGCATAGACCACGGTCTTGGTAGTGGCACGACTGATCCCCTCGGAAGTGGGCTCGCAGTCATAGCCTTGGAATACGGCGATCCAGGTCACGACGAAGGCAAATACGATGCTTTTGATGATGCCGTTGAGCACGTCGTCAGTGAAGGTCACACTGTTCTGCATGTTCGACCAGTAGGAGCCCTCGTAGACACCCAGCCAGTCGACAGCCACCCACGAACCACCCCAGATGCCCACCACGCTGAAAATCATCGCCAGCACCGGCAGGGAAATGAAGCCGGCCCACAGGCGCGGGGCAATGATGTACTTGAGCGGGTCGACCCCGATCATTTCCAGGCTGGAAAGCTGTTCGGTGGATTTCATGTTGCCGATCTCGGCTGTCAGCGCCGAACCGGCTCGCCCGGCAAACAGCAACGCGGTCACGACCGGCCCCAGCTCACGCAAAAGCGTCAGCGCGACCATCTGCCCTACCGCCTGCTCCGAGCCGTAGCTGGACAGAATGTTGAAGCCTTGCAGCGCCAGCACCATACCGATGAACACCCCGGAGACCACAATGATCACCAGGGACATCACGCCTACCGAATGCAGTTGCTTGACCAGCAGACCGAAACCGCCGCCGATACCGCCGCGACCCAGCAGTGCGTGAAACAGAAACAGCGTCGAGCGCCCGAACACCGCCAGCACATCGATGCCGGCGTGGCCGAACCGGCGCACTCGTTCCAATAGTGAAATCTTGCGCATCAACGCTTCCCCAGAAGATCTGCGCGGTAATCCGTCGCTGGAAAGTGGTACGCGACCGGACCATCGGGTTCACCGGTCATGAATTGACGGATGCGCGGGTCGTCCGAGTTCATCAGTTCGTCCGGCGTGCCCTGCCCCAGCACCTGCCCGTCGCCCACTACATAGATGTAGTCGGCAATGCTCGCGGTTTCGGCCAGGTCGTGGGAAACCACGATACTGGTGATGCCCAAGGCATCATTGAGCAAGCGGATCAGGCGCACCAATACGCCCATGGCGATCGGGTCCTGGCCAACGAAGGGCTCGTCATACATGAGAATCTGGGGATCGAGCGCAATGGCCCGCGCCAGCGCGACACGACGCTTCATACCGCCGGACAGTTCGTCGGGCATCAGGTCGATGGCACCGCGCAAACCCACGGCCTGCAATTTGAGCAGGACGATATCCCGGATCATTTCTTCCGGCAGCTCGGTGTGAACGCGCAGTGGAAAAGCCACGTTCTCGAATACATCGAGATCCGTAAACAGTGCGCCACTCTGGAACAGCACGCCCATGTGCTTGCGGGCATCGAACAGATCGCTGCGCGACAACGTCGGCAGGTTCTGCCCATTGACCCAGACTTCGCCGCTATTGGGCCGCAATTGTGCGCCCATCAACCGCAACAGCGTAGTCTTGCCACACCCGGAAGGTCCCATGATGCCGGTGACCTTGCCGCGGGGAATACGGATATCGACGTTATTGAAAATGCTGCGCGCACCGCGCTTGAAGGTCAGTCCCTTCAGCTCGACCGCGTAGGCGTTATCGGCACTCATCTAAACTCCTTGCGATGCAGCCTCTCACTCGGACGCCTGACTTTCTGACGAAAGCACATGCCTCTCGGGCGGGCCGAACTGGCGGCGAACTATATCACTGCAATGGTCACGCGCCCAAGGCCAAAGCCGGGCCATATTCGGTCACATGCCCGCCATGACGCGTCATTTAGAGGGATTGAGTAACAAGGAATGACAATGCGCGACGAACTTGCGTGAGGGTTTCGATCATAACCGCTATAATCGCCGCCTTTTCATCAGGCTAAACGATTTCTGACATGAGCCAATCCAGCGACCTGATTCAATCCGCCCAACGCACCATTCGCCTCGAAGTGGAAGCCGTACAAGGCTTGCTGCCACAAATCGATGCGGATTTCGTACGCGCCTGCGAGATGATTCTGGCCAGCAAAGGCCGCGTAGTCGTGGTCGGCATGGGCAAGTCGGGGCACATCGGCAACAAGATCGCCGCCACCCTGGCCAGCACCGGCACCACGGCATTTTTTGTCCACCCCGCCGAAGCCAGCCATGGCGACATGGGCATGATCACCCGGGACGACATCATTCTCGCGCTGTCGAACTCCGGCTCGACCAATGAAATCGTCACCCTGCTGCCACTGATCAAGCGCCTGGGCATCCAGCTGATCAGCATGACCGGCAACCCTGACTCGCCGCTGGCCAAGGCCGCCGAGGTGAACCTGAATGTTCACGTCGAGCACGAAGCCTGCCCGCTGAACCTGGCGCCGACTTCATCGACGACCGCCGCACTGGTCATGGGCGATGCCCTGGCCGTTGCCTTGCTTGAAGCCCGCGGCTTTACCGCTGAAGATTTCGCGTTCTCGCACCCAGGCGGCGCCCTGGGCCGACGCCTGCTGCTGAAAGTGGACAACGTCATGCACGCCGGTCAGGAGCTCCCACAGGTCCAGCGCGGCACCCTGCTCAAGGATGCATTGATGGAAATGACCCGCAAGGGTCTGGGCATGACGGTGATCCTTGAAACCAATGGCAAACTGGCCGGGATCTTTACCGACGGTGATTTGCGCCGCACCCTGGACCGCAGCATCGACATCCATAGCGTCACGATCGATCAGGTCATGACCGCCCACGGCAAGACTGCCCGCGCCGAAATGCTCGCCGCCGAGGCCCTGAAAATCATGGAAGACCACAAGATCAACGCACTGGTCGTGGTTGACGACGAAGACCGTCCGGTCGGCGCCTTGAACATGCACGACTTGCTGCGCGCGGGGGTAATGTAATGAGTACCGACCTGTTGCAACGCGGCCAGGCAATCAAACTGGCGGTTTTCGACGTCGACGGCGTTCTCACCGACGGTCGCCTGTATTTCCTTGAAGACGGCAGTGAATTCAAGACATTCAATACGCTCGACGGGCAAGGCATCAAAATGCTGATGAACGCCGGCGTACAGACCGCCATCATCAGCGGCCGCAAGACCCCGGTGGTCGAACGTCGGGCAAAAAACCTCGGCATTCCTCATCTGTTCCAGGGGCGCGAAGACAAACTGGTGGTTCTCGACGGTCTTCTTGAGCAATTAGGCTTAAGCTATGAACAGGTCGCCTACCTCGGTGACGACCTGCCGGACCTGCCGGTGATTCGCCGCGTCGGTTTGGGCATGGCTGTGGCCAATGCCGCCAGCTTCGTGCGCGAGCACGCCCACGGCGTCACGATGGCCCGCGGTGGAGAAGGTGCCGCCCGTGAATTCTGCGAACTGATCCTGCGCGCCCAGGGCCGCCTCGATGCGGCCAACGCCGCGTACCTGTGAGCCAAACATGCTGAGCAAAAAAATACGCAACATACTGCTGTTCGGCTGCATCACGGCGATTTTCGCCGCGGTCGGCTATTGGAACATCAGTCCGGAACGCTTCCTCGACAAGCCGGTCGTGCAGGTCGATAACAGCGCAATTGATTACTACGCCATCAATGCCCATAGCGTGCAGTTCCTGCCCGATGGCAAGTTGCAGTATGAAATGACTTCGGACAAGGTCGAGCACCTGAAAGCGACTGAAGTAACGCTACTGACCAATCCGGACCTGAACATGTTCCGCGGCACGCAGTTTCCGTGGCATGTCCAGAGCGATAAGGGTGAAGTCAATCCAGACGGCACCCAGGTCGAACTGATCGACTCGGTACGCATCACCCGTTTCGATGAGAAAAACCGCAGAACCCTGATCACCACCACTCGTATGACGGTGTTCCCGCAGCAGCAATATGCGCAGACCGAGCAACCCGTTAGAATCGACGGCGCTGGCGGTGTATCGACTGGCAAGGGAATGAAAGCGTATTTGAAAGAAAGCAGGATACACCTGCTATCGAACGTAAGAGGACAGTATGAGGCTCGTTAAAACCCTCCCTATTTTGCTCAGTCTGAGCGCTGCACTGGGAAGCGTGAGCGCCTGGGCTCTGCCGGACGATCAACAGCAGCCTATTCGCATCCAGGCCGACGACGCCCAACTGGACGACAAGAACGGTATTGCCACCTACACGGGCGATGTCATCATCACCCAGGGTTCGATGAAGGTCACCGGCAACAAAGTGACCATGACCCGCGCTCCGAATGGCGACATCGACGTGGTGACATCGGTGGGCAACCTGGCCTACTTCGAGCAACTGCAGACCGCGGGCGACACCAAACCCGTGCAGGGCTACGGCGTAACCATCCAGTACCACGCCTCGCAAAATCGCGTGGTACTGATCGACCGCGCCAAAGTCATCGACAAGGACAACAACGTCACCCAGGGCGAGAAAATCGTCTACGACACCCAGAAGAAACTGGCCAGCGCCGGTCGCGCCACGGGTAGCAAGGTGACCGAGTCGCGTCCGCGCGTCGACATGGTGATCCAGCCGAAAAAGAAAACCGACGAGCAAAAGGCCCAGTAATGGCAACTCTGAAAGCTCAGCATCTGGCCAAGAGCTACAAGAGCCGCCAGGTCGTGCGTGACGTCAGCCTGTCCATCGACAGCGGTCAGATCGTCGGCCTGCTTGGCCCCAACGGCGCCGGCAAGACCACCTGCTTCTACATGATCGTCGGCCTGGTACAGGCCGATCAGGGTCGCGTACTGATCGACGACCTGGACGTCAGCCACCAGCCGATGCACGGTCGCGCCAAGGCGGGTATCGGCTATCTGCCGCAGGAAGCGTCGATCTTCCGCAAACTCTCGGTCGCCGATAACATCATGGCGATTCTCGAGACCCGCAAGGAACTCGACAAGGCTGGCCGACGCAAGGAACTGGAAAGCCTGCTGCAGGAATTCCACATCAGCCACATCCGCGACAACCTCGGCATGAGCCTGTCCGGTGGTGAGCGTCGTCGCGTGGAAATCGCCCGGGCATTGGCCACCAACCCGAAATTCATTCTCCTCGACGAACCTTTCGCCGGCGTGGACCCGATTTCGGTAGGCGATATCAAGCAGATCATTCATCACCTCAAGGCCAAGGGCATTGGCGTGCTGATCACCGACCACAACGTCCGTGAAACGCTGGATATCTGTGAAACCGCCTACATCGTCAACGATGGCCAACTGATCGCCGAAGGTGACTCCGACACCATCCTGGCCAACGATCTGGTCAAGGAAGTGTATCTGGGCCACGAGTTCCGCCTGTAAGCACTGAAGCTCATGGCGGTACAGTTCGCGACAAACAGTAAAAATCAACCAGTTTTTATTGTTACAGCGGTCTAGGCAAACACTTCAGTTTCAGGCATATAATTTGCTTATGTTTGGCGCTTCGGCGCCCTGTAGTGGATGGCGCATGTGCGCCGGCGAATAAGGTGTTAAGCCCCTGCCATGAAACCATCGCTAGTCTTGAGAATGGGCCAGCAGCTGACGATGACACCGCAGCTGCAACAGGCCATCCGCCTGCTCCAATTGTCGACCCTGGACCTGCAACAGGAAATCCAGGAGGCCCTGGAGTCCAATCCGATGCTCGAACGCCAGGAAGATGGTGAGGATTTCGACAATTCCGACCCTCTGGCCGACAACGTCGAACAGAAGCCCAACACCGAGATTCAGGAGCCCTCGTATCAGGAAAGCGCCCCGACGGTGGACAACCTCGAGGAAGGCGACTGGAACGAGCGCATCCCCAACGAGCTGCCGGTCGACACCGCGTGGGAAGATGTCTACCAGACCAGCGCCAGCAGCTTGCCGAGCAACGATGACGACGAGTGGGATTTCACCACCCGCACCTCGGCCGGCGAGAGTCTGCAAAGCCATCTGTTGTGGCAACTGAACCTGGCGCCGATGTCCGACACCGATCGCCTGATTGCCGTGACCTTGATCGATTGCATCAACAATCAGGGCTATCTGGACGAGACGCTCGAGGAAATCCTGGAAGCGTTCGATCCGGAACTGGATATCGAGCTGGACGAAATCGAAGCCGTCCTGCACCGCATCCAGCAATTCGAGCCGGCCGGTATCGGCGCGCGCAACCTTGGCGAATGCCTGTTGCTGCAACTGCGCCAGTTGCCCGCCAAGACTCCGTGGCTGGCCGAAGCCAAGCGTCTGGTCACCGACTACATCGACCTGCTCGGCAGCCGTGACTACAGCCAGCTGATGCGCCGCATGAAGCTCAAGGAAGATGAGCTGCGCCAGGTGATCGAACTGGTCCAGAGCCTCAACCCGCGTCCGGGCTCGCAAATCGAGTCCACCGAGGCCGAGTATGTCGTCCCCGACGTCATCGTGCGCAAGGACAATGAGCGCTGGCTGGTAGAGCTCAATCAGGAGTCGGTACCACGGCTGCGAGTGAACGCCCAGTACGCCGGTTTTGTGCGCCGCGCCGACACCAGCGCCGACAACACCTTCATGCGCAATCAGTTGCAGGAGGCTCGCTGGTTCATCAAGAGCCTGCAAAGCCGCAACGAAACCCTGATGAAAGTTGCCACCCAGATCGTCGAGCATCAGCGCGGCTTTCTGGAGTACGGCGACGAAGCCATGAAACCGCTGGTGTTGCATGACATCGCCGAAGCGGTCGGCATGCACGAATCGACGATCTCCCGGGTGACCACGCAAAAATTCATGCATACCCCCCGGGGCATTTATGAGCTGAAATACTTTTTTTCCAGCCACGTCAGCACCTCCGAAGGCGGCGAATGCTCGTCTACGGCGATCCGCGCGATCATCAAAAAACTGGTTGCCGCGGAAAATCAGAAAAAGCCGTTGAGTGACAGCAAGATCGCTGGTTTACTGGAGGCACAAGGCATTCAGGTGGCTCGCCGCACCGTCGCCAAGTACCGCGAATCCCTCGGGATCGCGCCTTCGAGCGAACGCAAGCGGTTGATGTAGAGCCACGCCACAGCGTTCCAGTGGCAGATCATCGGGTCTGCCGCTTTATGCACTGGCAACGAAGGAGAAGCTGTATGCAAGTCAACATCAGTGGACACCAACTGGAAGTGACCGAACCTCTTCGCACCTACATCGGCGAAAAACTCGAACGACTGGAGCGACATTTCGACAAGATCACCAACGTGCAGGTCACGATGACAGTCGAAAAGCTTAAGCAGAAAATCGAAGCCACGTTGCATATTCCCGGCAATGAAGTGGTCGCCAACGCGGAGCATACCGATATGTACGCGGCGATCGACGCATTGACCGACAAGCTGGATAAACAACTCAAAAAGCATAAGGAAAAGACCCAGAGCCTCCTCCAGGGCGCGACCGGTCGTTAACACTCCCTACCCATGATCCGACTTGAAAGCATCCTGACCCCCGGCCGTTCCCTGGTGAACGTGCCGGGCGGCAGTAAAAAGAAAGCCCTCGAGCAAATTGCCAACCTCATCCATCGCGAAGTGCCGGATCTGGCCATGCAGGATGTCTTCGAGAGCCTGGTCGCCCGTGAAAAACTCGGTTCAACCGGTTTTGGCAACGGTATCGCCATCCCCCACTGTCGCCTCAAGGGCTGTCATTCACCCATCAGTGCCTTGATGCACCTTGATGCCCCTATCGATTTCGATGCCATCGACGGCGCACCGGTTGACCTGCTGTTCGTTCTGCTGGTCCCGGAAGCCGCTACCGATGCGCACCTGGAACTTTTACGCCAGATCGCCAGCATGCTCGACCGCAAGGAAGTGCGTGAAAAACTGCGCAGCGCGCCGAGCAATGAAGCCTTGTATCAGGTAGTCCTGGACGAGCAAAACGGTCATTAATCATGCGCTTGATCATCGTCAGCGGACGCTCCGGCTCAGGTAAAAGTACTGCCCTCGATGTGCTTGAGGACAATGGCTATTACTGCATCGACAACCTGCCTGCCGGGTTGCTGCCCGAGTTGGCCGAGCGCGCATTGATCCATACCGAACTGGTGCAACCACTGGTTGCCGTATCCATCGACGCGCGTAACTTGCCGAGTCACCTGTCGCGGTTCCCCGAACTGCTCGAAGAAGTCCGCAGCCGGCATATCCAGTGCGATGTCCTGTACCTGGACGCCGACGAAGAAACCTTGCTCAAACGCTTTTCCGAAACCCGTCGTCGCCACCCATTGAGCAGCGCCAATCGCTCGTTGGCCGAGGCCATCAGTGATGAAACCAGCCTGCTCGGGCCGATTGCCGACCTTGCCGATCTCAAGGTAAATACCACCAACCTGAACCTGTATCAGCTGCGCGATACGATCAAGCTGCGCCTGCTGAACCAGCCGGAACCCGGCACGGCATTCCTGGTGGAATCTTTCGGCTTCAAGCGCGGCATGCCGGTGGACGCCGATCTGGTGTTCGATGTGCGCTGCCTGCCCAACCCCTACTGGAAGCCGGAACTGCGCGCGCAGTCCGGCCTTGATCAACCTGTGATCGAGTACCTGGCGGCGCAACCGGACGTCGAGGAGATGTTCCAGGACATTTCCACATACTTGCTCAAATGGCTACCGCGCTTTGCGGCCAGTAACCGCGCTTACGTCACGATTGCCATCGGTTGCACCGGCGGACATCACCGCTCCGTCTACCTGACCGAACGCTTGGGCAAGACCCTGCAGCAATCCCTGAAGAACGTCCAGGTTCGCCACCGCGACCTCAGCTAAAGGATTCACATCGCGATGCCTGCTCTGGAAATCGAAATCATCAACAAGCTGGGCCTGCACGCCCGGGCATCCGCAAAATTCGTTGGGGTCGCCGGTCAGTTCAAGGACTGTACGATCAGGGTAGGCCGCACGCCGGAAACCACCGTCGACGGAAAAAGCATCATGGCCATGATGATGCTGGCTGCCGGCAAAGGTACGAGGATCTACCTGAGTACGGAAGGCGAACAGGAGCAGGAAGCGTTGGACGCCTTGGTCGCACTGATCAACAACTACTTCGACGAAGGCGAGTAAGCGGCAAGCCTATCGTTGACCGACACTGCGAAATCGCGACCACGGTTGCTTCTGCCGAGTCAGGCCCATGAAAAAGGCGCGCCACCCAATGGGTGGCGCGCCTTTTTCATGGGCTGCTGAGGTTAGCTACCGGCGACTGTCATCCGCTCGATCAACACCGAACCGGTGCGAATGTTGCTGCGCAGCTCCAGGTCATTACCCACGGCAACGATCTGTTTGAACATGTCGCGCATGTTGCCGGCGATGGTCACTTCCTGGACCGCAAACTGGATCTCGCCGTTCTCGACCCAGTAGCCCGCCGCGCCGCGCGAATAATCGCCCGTCACCATGTTCAGGCCCTGGCCCATCAACTCGGTGACCAACAAGCCACGCCCCATGCGTCGCAGCAAGGCAGCCTGATCTTCGTCGCCATGGGTGACGAACAGGTTGTGCACACCGCCGGCGTTCGCGGTGCTCGGCATGCCGAGCTTGCGGCCGGAATAGGTGCCGAGGATGTAGGAAACCAATTCGCCCTTTTCGACGAACGGCTTGGCGTAGGTTGCCAGGCCATCGCCATCGAACGCGGCACTGCCCATGGCGCGCATCAGGTGCGGTCGCTCATCGATCGTCAGCCATTGCGGGAACAACTTCTGGCCGAGGGTGCCCTCAAGGAACGACGATTTGCGATACAGGCTGCCGCCGGAAATCGCCGACAGGAAACTGCCGAACAAGCCACCGGCCAATTCTGCCGAAAACAGCACTGGCACTTCGCAGGTCGGCACCGGACGCGCACCCAGGCGGCTCGCCGCTCGCTGCGCGGCACGCTGGCCGATGCTGACAGGGTCGGCCAGCAAACTGCCCTGGCGATTCACGTCGTACCAGTAATCACGCTGCATCTGGCCATCGGCCTCGGCAATCATTACGCAGCTCAGGCTGTGGCGGGTCGACGCATAACCACCGACAAAACCGTGGCTGTTGCCATAGACCCGGCAACCCTGATGCGTGCTCAGGGTGGTGCCGTCGGCATTCTTGATCCGGCTATCGGCGGCAAACGCCGCAGCTTCGCAGGCCAGCGCCTGCTCGATGGCTTGTTCCGGGGTGATGTCCCATTGGTGGAACAGGTCGAAGTCCTCCACGTCACGCGCCATCAGAGCAGCATCTGCAAGGCCCGACGCTTCGTCTTCCGAGGTGTGTTTGGCAATGGCCAACGCCGCCGCGACGGTTTCGCGAATGGCATCCGGGCCACTCGCCGAAGTGCTGGCCGAGCCCTTGCGCTGGCCGACATACAAGGTGATGCCAAAACCCTGATCACGATTGAATTCAACGGTTTCGACTTCACGCTGGCGCACTGTGGTCGACAGGCCCTGCTCCAGGGACACTGCCACTTCACAGGCACTGGCACCCTGGCGCTTGGCTTCAGCGATGATCTGCTCGACTTGTTCCTGCAGTGCCGGCAACGCTTGTGGGCCGACGCTTTCAACTGCACTCATGCTGTTCTCCACTCAAATTCTGCTTTCGGTAACGGTCATCCGAGCGACCGGGCCGGACAAGCGGCCCCCGACTGGTTATCATGGCGGCGTTTCTTTGCGGACGGCCACCATGGTTGATTCTTACGACGACTCCCTCGATACGGGAGAAAAAAGCAAATCCCAGGTTAAACGCGAGCTGCATGCTCTGGTTGACCTCGGCGAGCGCCTTACAACACTCAAGCCTGACTTGCTGGCAAAACTGCCATTGACCGACGCTTTGCGCCGGGCTCTGGCCGATGCGCCCAAGCACACCGCGAACATCGCGCGTAAACGGCATCTTCAGTTCATCGGCAAGCTGATGCGCGATCAGGACACTGACGCCATTCTGGTTCTGCTCGATCAACTCGATGCCTCCACTCGCCAGTACAATGAACGCTTCCATAACCTGGAGCGTTGGCGCGATCGCCTGATCGCCGGCGACGATGCCGTGCTGGAAAAATTCGTCGTCGACTACCCGGACGCGGACCGCCAGCAATTACGTTCCCTGATCCGACAGGCCCAGCACGAGGTTGCGCAAAACAAGCCTCCTGCTTCCAGCCGTAAAATCTTCAAGTACATCCGTGAGCTGGACGAGACTCAACGCGGTCTGCGCTGAATCTCTGACCGGGTGAGTCGCCAGGCGACTCACCCGAAGCTTCACGTCTTATGCGCCCGTGCCACCCACGGTGATCGCATCAATCTTCAGCGTTGGCTGGCCGACACCTACCGGCACCGACTGCCCATCCTTGCCGCACGTCCCCACTCCACTGTCCAGCGCCAGATCGTTGCCGACCATCGACACTTTGCTCATGGCTTCCGGACCGTTGCCGATCAAGGTCGCGCCTTTGACCGGCGCAGTGATCTTGCCGTCCTCGATCAGGTACGCCTCGCTGGTGGAAAACACAAACTTGCCGCTGGTGATATCCACCTGCCCGCCGCCAAGGTTCGCGCAGTAGATGCCGCGTTTCACCGAAGCGATGATTTCCTGCGGATCGCTTTCGCCGGCGAGCATGTAGGTGTTGGTCATGCGCGGCATCGGCAAGTGCGCGTAGGATTCGCGGCGACCGTTACCGGTTCGGGCGACGCCCATCAGACGCGCGTTGAGCTTGTCCTGCATGTAGCCCTTGAGGACGCCGTTTTCGATCAGCGTGGTGCATTCGGTCGGCGTGCCCTCGTCGTCGACGTTCAAGGATCCGCGGCGCCCCGACAGGGTGCCATCATCGACAATGGTGCAAAGCTTGGACGCAACCATCTCGCCCATGCGCCCACTGTAGGCCGAGCTGCCCTTGCGGTTGAAATCGCCTTCCAGGCCGTGACCGACCGCTTCGTGCAGCAGCACGCCGGACCAACCGGAGCCGAGCACCACCGGCAGCGTACCGGCCGGCGCAGGGATGGCTTCGAGATTCACCAGCGCCTGACGCAGTGCCTCACGGGCATACCCCATGGCGCGGTCTTCAGCGAGGAAATAGCGGTAATCGGTACGACCACCGCCACCATGGCCGCCGCGCTCGCGTCGACCATTTTGCTCAACGATCACGCTGACGTTGAAACGCACCAGCGGCCGCACATCCGCCGCCAGACCACCATCGGTGGATGCCACCAGAATCCGCTCCCAGACCCCCGCCATGCTCACGGTCACTTGCTGGATACGCGGGTCGAGGGCACGGGTCGCGGCATCGATGCGCTTGAGCAGGTCGACTTTCTCGGCGCGGGTCAGCACTTCCAACGGATTGTCCGGAGCGTACAGCTGAGCGACATCTTGCGTGGTGAACGCTTGTACGGTGCCGTTCTGTCCCGCCCGGGAAATCGAACGGGCAGCACGGGCCGCCGCACCCAAGGCTTCCAGGGTGATCGCGTTGCTGTAGGCAAAACCGGTTTTCTCTCCCGATTGCGCCCGCACGCCAACCCCTTGGTCGAGGTTGAAACTGCCTTCCTTGACGATGCCGTCTTCCAGCGCCCAGGACTCGGAAATCTGCCCCTGAAAATACAGGTCGGCGGCATCGATGCCCGGCCCGGCCAGGTCGCCGAGCACGCCTTGCAGGCTTTCGATTGTTACGCCGCCAGGCGCCAGGAGATGTTCACTGACTGAGGACAACAACTCGCTCATATGCTTTACGCCTTAAAATTCATCGTTCTGAGGCAGGTCGCTGGGCGCCCTGCGAGAAAAAGCGCCGGTGACTGGACACCGGCATCCGCGCCCGGATGGACGCCTGTTCGCTGCTATCGCGTTCGGCCAGCAGCACGGCCTCGCCTTGATCCTGTTGCGCCAGCACCCGGCCCCACGGGTCGATGATGGCAGCATGGCCAAACGTTTCCCGCGGCCCTGGATGCGTCCCACCCTGGGCGGCCGCGAGCACATAACACTGGGTCTCGATGGCCCGTGCGCGAATCAGCACATCCCAATGCGCCGCGCCGGTCACCGCGGTGAACGCCGATGGCGCGGTAATCAACTCTGCGCCGGCTGCGCGCAATTCGCTGTAGAGCTCCGGGAAGCGCAAGTCATAACAGACTGTCAGGCCAACCCGGCCAACCGGCGTGTCCGCGACCACGACGCCACTGCCATAAGCATAGTCATCGGATTCACGGTAACGGCCACGATTGTCGGCCACGTCGACGTCGAACAGGTGCAGTTTGTCGTAGCGCGCCACTGTTTCGCCTTGATCATCGACCAGCAGCGAGCAGGCATGCACCTTGGCCGTCGGTTGATCCACCGGCGGCAACGGCAGAGTGCCGGCCACTATCCATAACTTGAGGTCACGTGCGGTCTGTTTCAACCATGGCAGGATCGGGCCTTCGCCCTGGGCCTCGGCGCGGCCGATGTCGGCAATGTCGCGGCGCCCCATGGCAGCGAAGTTTTCCGGCAGCACGGCAAGCACAGCCCCGGCCTTCGCAGCCTGTTCGAGCAGGCGTCGGGCCTGGACCAGATTGGCCAGCACATCGCTCTGGCTGACCATTTGAATCACCGCTACAGACATGGCGCACTCCTGGAAACGTATGCGGCCATGCTACTCCATTGATTTGCCGAGCGCCTTTTCAAAAAAGAAACTCAAAACGGCTTGTCGAAGGTGATTTTCGGTTCTTTCCACGGCCCCTTGACGGTGTACTTCACACTGGCGAAGCGAGCCACGCGGTCTCCGATCAGCTTGTCGATCAGAAACAGCGCACCACCGATGGCTGGTGCTCCGACGATCAGCGCGGCAATCGGCAGGTTGTTGGTCACCGGCAAGGTCACCAGCAGTTTCGCGTCGATCTGATCGGCGACCATGTTCAAAGTGCCATCAAGCTCGATGGTGCTCGACGGGCCGGTCAGGCGGATCGGTTCACGCGTGACGTACACGCCGTTGTTTGCCTCCAGCAAGCCTTTGACCCGGTCATAGCTCAAGCCTTTGCCGAACAGGTCGGAGAAGTCCAGACGCAAGCGGCGACCAATGGAATTGAAGTTGAGCAGGCCGAACACACGTAAAGCCTGGGCACTGCCTTCTACTTCGACAAACTGGCCTTCTTTGAGTGAGGCGTCCAGCGTGCCCGAGAAGCGCTTGGTCGCCAGCCATGCTGGCGATCCCGGCCAGCGCCCATCGACGTCCATATGGAACTCCTGGCTGGTGACGCTCGGTGCAAAGCCCCAGCCCTTGAGCACATCAGCGAGGTTCTTGCCGCTGGCCCGGCCCTTGAAAAAGCTTGTGCTGGAACCGGGCACGCCTTCCCAGCCACCACTGCCCTGCAACAGAATGCCCTTCAGGCCCATGTCCAGCGAATTGAACGCAATGCCTTTAGGCGTCGGACGAATCTTCAATGACCAGCCGCCGACCAGGTCGTTGCCCTGGAACAACTGGTTGATGGTGATATCCAGCGCCGGAATCTTCGTCGGATCGACTGAGGCCAGTGGGTCCGGGGAGTTTTCGTCGGCCAGTACCGTCGGATCAGGTGCCGGCAAACGCACGTATTGCAAGTTGACCACCAACGGCGCGGCTTTCGCATCGGGAATAGTGGCACTGCCCTTGGCCTGCTGGCTGTCGAGCTGCAAGGCCCAGGCGGACGGCTTGCGCGTCAATTGCAGGGAAGCCTGATCCAGCGTGGTGCCGAGCGCGCTAAGTTTGCCGACCTTGAAATCGGCGCTGCTGAGCAGCTGCTTGGCACTGCCGCCCGGATCCTGTCCGGCGTATTTATTGACCAGATCCTGCCAGGGGCCGACATCCAGCTCCGACAGCACTCCGCGAATACGCAATCCTTTAGCGCCGGGTAACACCGCGTCGCCGTTGCCGAGGAACAACTCACCACGGCCGTTGTTAAAGTTGCCCGTCGGTGCGGCAAAGGTGAAATTCGCCAGCTGACCGTAGTTCACCCAGTAACGCCGCTCTGCGCCCTGCAACGTCATGCGAAATGTCGTGTCTCGCCCCTCCTCTGCTGTCAGGCCGAAAGGTGCGGGCAGATCGACGGCAACGCCCTTGAGACTGGAGTTGACCATCAACTGGCTGTCGGCACCATCCAGTGTCAGTTGCAGCTGATACGGGATCACGCCACTGACCGGCAACGGCTGGGTAACGCTCAGCCACTCGGTGAGTTTCTTCACTTCAACCTGCCCCGAGGCCACGACCCGGGTATTGAGCTTGCCTTCACGGCCATCGGCAAAAATTTGCGCGCTCACCGGTTTATCGAAAGCCCGGGCGGTGATGTTCTGCCCGCTTAGCCCCTTGGTGCTATCAAAACGAAAATCGCCTTTGAGTTGAGTCAGCTCCAGAGGGGGCTCGGGAAGTTTCAGGCGAGCCTTGGCGGTTTTGAAGTCGACCTGGATTTTCGGCTGTTCACCTTTGGCCAGCGGGATATCCAGCTTCAGCTTGCCTTGCAGATCACCCTCGCCTTCCCAGCCGGCAAAGGTCTCGGCAGTGCCGATCGGCGCTTCCTTGAGGATTTTCAGGCCATCGCCCAACCCGCCGGCGAACCCACCGTCGAGAAACAGATGACTGTTCTGCCCCTGGGGTACGTGGGGAATATTGACGTAAATGTCGCTGACCCGGGTGTCGAGCAGCTGGCCCTTGCTGGCCAGGATGCGCACGCCGCTGTCTTCAACGAACACATCACCGGTGACCTTGCTGACGTGTGGCCAACCTGGCTGGAACGCCAGTTCGGCATCGTGCACCTTGAAAAACAGGCTGATGCTGCGGTCGGTCTCGGCGGCGCCGTGGTTGAGCGAACCTTGATACTGGAAGAAGCCTTGATCCACCGCCCCTTTGAGAATCGCCGTGCGCAGCCATTCGTCCAGCGCCGGGCTGAGGACAGTCGGCAGGTACTTGGCGGTATAGCGACCGTCACCGTCCACCAGGCCGACCCGCAGATCCATGTAATCTTCCCGGGTTTCATCGAAAAACAGGCGAATCAGAAAGTCACCGGCTATCTTGCCCTCCTCGCCCAGCACCTTCAGGTACGGCGCGATCAGGGTGAAACTCTCTTTGTCGAGTTTCCAGGTCAGGCGGGCGTTGGCCTGGATGTATTGCCATGGCTTGGCGAAAATCGGGTCCAGGTGCAGCATGAAATCCTTGCTGTCCATGCGCAGTTCGCCGTGCCCAAGATCACCGCTGATGCTGCCCGTTACATTTCGTGCCGCCGGAGCCCCGTGATAGGCATCAAACCCAACCTGCTCAAGGTTGGCCGCGAAACTGAACTTGCTGTCGTCGGTGGCGTTAGGGCGCAAATCGATCAGAACGTTGCGCAACCCTCCGGTCACCTTCAGCCGTTCAACCACTGTAGCCAGACCTTCAGGCAAGGGCGCCAGGGCATTGAGCAACGGTGTCAGCGGAGTCAGGTCGAGGCGGTCGGCTTGCAGGTGCCAGAGCTCTTCGGACTTGTCGGAGGCCGCGGTTTGCTTGAGCTGCAGATGCGTTTCCCAGCGACGTTCACCAAGGTTCATGGCCAGCGAATCCAGGGTCACCATCATGCCTTCGGCGTTGCGCTGGAAGTAGGCGTTGAGCGCCAGGTTACTGATCTTGACGGGTTTACGCTCGGCATAGGCGCCATTGAGTTGCGGTGCATTCAGGCGCACCGCTGCACTCTGCAGCGTCCCTTGCCCCCAGGTGACCCACACCTCGCCACCGGCCTTGATCTCGGAGAAATTCCACTGTCGGGTCAGTCGTTCGGGCAGCCATTTTGACCAGTCGCTCTGCGGCAGGCTGACATAAGCCTGCGCTTCGCCGTCCTTCCACTGACTCGCGCGAATGCGGGTGCGCAGGTTAATGGCCACCGGCTGCCCGTCCGGCAACGTCAGGCGGGCATCCAGTCGCTGGCGAACCGCACCGGTTTTCAGGCTCAGGCCGACGTAGGTCAGGGTCAGCGGCGACTCACCAAACGGTTGCAAGGTGACCTGGCTGTCGAGCACCGACAAGCGCTGGATCATTTGCATGCGATTGAGCATTTGCTCGGGGTCCAGCGGCTGATCGTCCTTGACCGGCAAGCCCTCCAGCGCCCACTGCCCGTCCTCGCCTTCCTTGAGGCTGATCTTCAGGCCGTTGAGTTCCAGATGGGCGATGCGCACTTCACGGGCCATGAGGCTGGCCCAGAGGTCCGGCACCGCGCGCACCTTTTCCAGATGCAAGGCATTGGTGCCGACACCGACCGTCACATCGTGGGCCGAGAGAATGGGCGCGAAACCACTCCAGTCGCCCCGCAGCTCGCCAATTTGCAGCGGCATGCCCAAAGCCTCGCTGGCTTTGGTTTCGACTTCGGCGCGGTATTCGGCCACCAGCGGCGTCAGTTCCCGGCCGAGACTGACGTAAAACGCCATCAACACCAAAACCAACGCGCACAGGCCCAGACCCCAGCGGGTCAGTGCGGCCAAAATGCGTGTCAGACGCTCCATGTCAGTTGGCTCCCATGGCAAATGTTTTGCAAAAAGCTGAGGCCAGCCATTGTGGAAAAATCACGACGCAGCGACTCAGAGCAACACCACGTCGTATTGTTCCTGGGAGTACATGGTTTCCACCTGAAAACGGATGGTGCGCCCGATGAAACCTTCGAGTTCGGCGACGTTGCCCGACTCTTCATCGAGCAGTCGGTCGACAACTTTCTGGTTCGCCAATACACGATAGCCTTCCGCCTGATAGGCGCGCGCCTCACGGAGAATTTCGCGGAAAATTTCGTAGCAAACGGTTTCCGGAGTCTTCAACTTGCCGCGGCCCTGGCAACTCGTGCACGGCTCGCAAAGCACTTGTTCGAGACTCTCCCGGGTGCGTTTGCGGGTCATCTGCACCAGGCCAAGCTCTGTGATGCCAATGATGTTGGTCTTGGCGTGATCCCGTTCGAGCTGCTTCTCCAGCGTGCGCAGCACCTGGCGCTGATGCTCTTCATCTTCCATGTCGATGAAGTCGATGATGATGATCCCGCCGAGGTTGCGCAGACGCAGTTGACGAGCAATGGCAGTCGCCGCTTCGAGGTTGGTCTTGAAAATGGTTTCTTCGAGGTTGCGGTGACCGACAAACGCGCCGGTGTTGACGTCGATGGTACTCATGGCTTCCGCCGGGTCGACCACCAGATAACCACCGGACTTGAGCGGCACTTTGCGCTCCAGGGCTTTCTGGATTTCGTCTTCGACGCCATACAGATCGAAAATCGGCCGCTCGCCGGGGTAGTGTTCCAGACGATCGGCGATCTCCGGCATCAGTTCGGCGACAAACTGCGTGGTTTTCTGGAACGTTTCCCGGGAATCGATGCGGATTTTCTCAATCTTGGGGCTCACCAGATCGCGCAGGGTGCGCAACGCCAGGCCGAGATCTTCGTAGATCACGCTCGGTGCGCTGATGGTTTTGATTTGCTCGCTGATCTGGTCCCACAGCCTGCGCAGATAGCGGATGTCCATGAGGATTTCATCGGCGCCGGCCCCTTCGGCTGCTGTACGCAGGATGAATCCGCCGGCTTCCTTGATGCCCTCTTTGGCAACGCAATCGGTGACCACTTGCTTGAGGCGGTCACGCTCGGCTTCATCCTCGATCTTCAGCGAAATGCCGACATGTGCGGTGCGCGGCATGTAGACCAGATAGCGCGAAGGGATCGACAGTTGCGTGGTCAACCGTGCGCCTTTTGAGCCGATCGGATCCTTGGTGACTTGCACTACCAGGCTCTGGCCTTCATGCACCAGCGCACTGATGCTTTCGACCGCCGGACCCTCGCGCAGGGAAATTTCCGATGCATGAATGAAGGCGGCGCGATCCAGGCCGATATCGACAAATGCCGCCTGCATGCCCGGCAATACCCGCACAACCTTGCCTTTATAGATGTTGCCGACGATCCCGCGCTTTTGCGTGCGTTCGACGTGAACCTCTTGCAGGACACCGTTTTCGACCACCGCCACGCGCGATTCCATCGGCGTGATGTTGATCAGGATCTCTTCGCTCATGGCAGGGTCTCGTTCAGGCATGTTCACGGTAATGGCCGCATCTGTTCAGTACGACGCTCAACGCGCGTTATGGGTTTGCCAACAGGGTATGCCGAAATGGCCGAGCACCTCGAAGGTTTCGCACAGCGGCAGTCCGACCACCGCCGAGTAACTTCCATTGAGCCCGGCAACAAACACCGCGCCCAGCCCTTGTATGCCGTAGCCGCCGGCCTTGTCCTGCGGCTCGCCGCTGGCCCAATAGGCCGCGGCCTCGTCACGCGTGATCGGGCGAAAACGCACCAGGCTGGTAATTACCCGAGACTCGCAATGCTCGCCTTCAAGCACGGCAATTGCGGTCAGCACCTGATGTTCGTTGCCGGACAACATCATCAGCATGGCGCACGCGTCGGCTTCATCAAGCGGTTTGCCAAGAATTTTTCCGTCGAGCACCACGGCGGTATCGGCGCCGAGCACACAGAACGATTCGTCAGACACGACCGTACGCTGCCCGGCCTCGGCCTTGCCGCGCGCCAGGCGCTCGACATAGGCCGACGGGGTTTCATGGATCAAAGGGGTTTCATCGATATCCGCACTGATGACGGAAAACGGTACGCCGATCTGCGTAAGCAGTTCACGCCGACGCGGCGAACCAGAGGCGAGGTACAACCGTTTCATCAAGACCTCTCCCTGTCTAATGCCTGAGCGAATTAATTGATTTTGTAGCGTCGACGCAATCCGCGCAAACCGAAGCTGATCCAGGGCCAGAGCAAGGCGCTGACCAGCGCCGGCAACACCAGCGCCAAG
This sequence comes from Pseudomonas sp. Sample_22, assembly GCF_004307635.1. Classification (NCBI taxonomy): domain Bacteria; kingdom Pseudomonadati; phylum Pseudomonadota; class Gammaproteobacteria; order Pseudomonadales; family Pseudomonadaceae; genus Pseudomonas; species Pseudomonas sp. Sample_22. Next base: position 167,364 of record NZ_RCNY01000093.1, on the reverse strand, counting down.
GTTGGCTGACGGTTACCGGTCAGGGCGCTGAGCCACAACTGGACCAACTGCGCGAGACCGAAGATCACCAGTATCACCAGGCTCTGCTGCCACATCGGGAACATCCGCAGACGTTGTTGCAGCGCCAGGACCAGGTAAGTGATGAGAGTCAGGATCAATGCGTTCTGGCCCAGCAGCGTACCGTAGAGCACGTCTTCGGCCAGGCCCAGGCACCACGCGGTGACCATCCCGACCTTCTGCGGCAAGGCCAACGCCCAGAACGCGAGCAACAGCGCCAGCCACAGCGGACGCAGGATTTCCATGAATTGCGGCAGCGGCGAAACGCTGAGCAGCAAACCGATGGCGAATGTCAGCCAGACGATCCAGCCATTTCGGGAGGCAGTAACACCGACCATTATTCTCGTCCCCCAGGAGTAGCCGGCGCAGAGACTGGCGGTTTGGCAGCAGGCTTGACGACGGCAGGTTGAGCGGCCGGTGGTTTGGCGGCAGCGGGTACGGTCGCAGGTGGTTTAGGGGCGGCCGGGTGCGTGGCCGTTGGCTTGACCGGTGTGGCGGCAGGCGGTGTGGTCGCCGGGGCTGCGGGTGTGGCCGCTGTCGGTGTCGCAGGTGCTGCAACGGCTGACGGGACGAGCGCCGGTTTGGGCACGGTCGCCGGAATGACCGGCCCACCGCCCTGCGCATCCAGGGATTCCTGCGCCTGGGCGGCATCGTTGGCACGCTCTTCCGGGGTACGGGTGTCGCTGAACACCAGCAGCAGGTAACGGCTGCGATTCAGTGCTGCAGTCGGCACCGCACGGACAATGGCGAATGGCTGGCCGGAATCGTGAATCACTTCCTTGACCGTCGCGACCGGATATCCGGCCGGGAAACGCTGCCCCAGGCCGGAGCTGACCAACAGATCGCCTTCCTTGATGTCGGCGGTGTCGGCCACATGACGCAGCTCCAGGCGCTCCGGATTACCGGTGCCACTGGCAATTGCGCGCAAGCCGTTGCGGTTGACCTGCACCGGAATGCTGTGGGTGGTATCGGTCAGCAACAGTACGCGGGAGGTGTACGGCATCAACTCCACCACCTGGCCCATCAGGCCGCGGGCATCGAGTACCGGCTGACCGAGAACCACACCGTCGCGCTCACCTTTGTTGATGATGATGCGATGGGTGAACGGATTAGGGTCCATGCCGATCAACTCGGCCACTTCGACCTTCTCGTTGACCAGTGCCGAAGAGTTCAGCAACTCGCGCAGCCGGACGTTCTGCTCGGTCAGGGCGGCAAGCTTTTGCATGCGCCCCTGCAACAGCAGGTTTTCAGTCTTGAGTTTTTCGTTTTCGGCGACGAGTTCGGTCCGGCTGCCAAACTGGCTGGCGACACCTTGCCATAGCCGCTGCGGCAGGTCGGTGATCCAGTAAGACTGCATCAACACCAGCGACATTTGGCTACGCACTGGCTTGAGCAGTGTGAAGCGGGCATCGACCACCATCAGCGCGACCGAAAGCACGACCAGCACCAACAAGCGCACGCCCAGTGAGGGACCCTTGGTGAAAAGCGGTTTAATAAGCCGCTCCTCCCAGGCAAATGTTCTCTTTATTCATACGGCAGCAAACCGGCCTGGATGCAGAGTGACAGAAGATAAACGCGAACAGGCAGCACTGCAAAGTGCCGCCTGCGCGCTCAACAGCATAGAGGCGTCCCGGCGACTTATTCGCTGGAAAGCAGATCCATGGTGTGTTTATCCATCATTTCCAATGCACGGCCACCGCCGCGAGCAACGCAGGTCAGCGGGTCTTCGGCGACGATCACCGGCAGGCCGGTTTCCTGGGCCAGCAGCTTGTCGAGGTCGCGCAGCAAGGCGCCACCACCGGTCAGCACCAGACCACGCTCGGCGATATCGGAAGCCAGTTCCGGAGGCGATTGCTCCAGGGCACTTTTCACTGCCTGAACGATGGTGGCCAAAGACTCCTGCAGAGCTTCCAGCACTTCGTTGGAGTTCAGGGTGAACGCGCGTGGAACGCCTTCGGCCAGGTTACGGCCACGAACGTCGACTTCACGAACTTCACCGCCCGGGTAGGCCGTACCGATTTCCTGCTTGATGCGCTCGGCGGTGGATTCGCCGATCAGGCTGCCGTAGTTGCGACGTACGTAAGTGATGATCGCTTCGTCGAAACGGTCGCCGCCCACACGTACGGATTCGGCGTACACCACACCGTTCAGGGAGATCAGTGCGATTTCGGTGGTACCGCCACCGATATCGACAACCATCGAACCGCGAGCTTCTTCAACCGGAAGGCCGGCACCGATCGCAGCGGCCATCGGCTCTTCGATCAGGAACACTTCGCGGGCACCGGCACCAAGGGCCGACTCACGGATGGCACGACGCTCAACCTGGGTGGATTTGCACGGAACGCAGATCAGCACACGAGGGCTGGGCTGCAGGAAGCTGTTTTCGTGAACCTTGTTGATGAAATACTGCAGCATCTTTTCGCAAACGCTGAAATCGGCGATCACGCCGTCTTTCATCGGACGAATGGCAGCAATGTTGCCTGGCGTACGGCCCAGCATGCGCTTCGCTTCGGTGCCGACAGCCACGACACTTTTCTGGTTACCGTGTGTCCGAATGGCCACAACCGATGGCTCATTCAGGACGATACCGCGCTCGCGCACGTAAATAAGGGTGTTGGCAGTGCCCAGGTCAATGGAAAGATCGCTGGAAAACATGCCACGCAGTTTCTTGAACATGGGAAAGGGACCCTAGGCAACGCGTGGGTAAAAAAGTGCGGCAAACTCTAACAACGACAGGGATTTTGGGCAAGGCGCCAATATGTTAAATTGGCCGCTTTTCTGTGCACCAAGCCCCACAATCGCGGCCTTATGACCGTAGAAGTGCGGTAGTGTTCCGACAATCTAACACACGGACGCCGTCCGTTTTGTTTTCCACTGGAGAATCCCAATGGCGCTTGAACGCTCCGACGTGGAAAAAATCGCTCATCTGGCCTGCCTTGGCCTCAATGATGCCGATCTTCCACACATCACTTCGGCCCTCAACAGCATTCTCGGGCTGGTCGACGAAATGCAGGCGGTCAATACCGACGGTATCGAACCGCTGGCTCACCCACTGGAAGCCAGCCAGCGCCTTCGTGCAGACGTCGTGACCGAGACCAATAACCGCGAGGCCTACCAGTCCATCGCACCAGCGGTCGAAAACGGCCTGTACCTGGTTCCGAAAGTCATCGACTAAAGGGAAAGAGCCTGCAATGCATCAATTGACTCTGGCCGAGATCGCCCGCGGACTCGCCGATAAAAAGTTTTCTTCCGAAGAGCTGACCAAAGTCCTGCTGGCGCGCATCGCCCAGCTCGATCCTCAGCTCAACAGCTTCATCAGCCTCACCGAAGACCTGGCACTGTCGCAGGCGAAAGCCGCTGACGCCCGCCGGGCCAATGGTGAGAGCGGCGCGCTGCTGGGCGCGCCGATCGCCCACAAGGACCTGTTCTGCACCCAGGGTATTCGCACCAGCTGCGGCTCGAAGATGCTCGACAACTTCAAGGCACCGTACGACGCCACCGTCGTCGCCAAGCTGGCCGCCGCCGGGGCTGTAACCCTGGGCAAGACCAACATGGACGAATTTGCCATGGGTTCGGCCAACGAGTCGAGCTACTACGGCCCGGTGAAAAACCCGTGGAACCTGGAACACGTGCCGGGTGGTTCGTCCGGTGGTTCGGCGGCGGCAGTCGCCGCTCGTCTGCTGCCAGCGGCGACCGGCACCGACACCGGTGGTTCCATTCGTCAGCCCGCTGCATTGACCAACCTTACAGGCCTGAAACCGACGTACGGTCGCGTGTCGCGTTGGGGCATGATCGCTTACGCGTCCAGCCTCGATCAGGGCGGCCCGATGGCGCGCACCGCCGAAGACTGTGCGATTTTGTTGCAAGGCATGGCCGGTTTCGATCCGAACGACTCCACCAGCATCGACGAGCCCGTGCCTGATTACAGCGCCAGCCTAAACGGCTCGCTGCAAGGCCTGCGCATCGGCGTGCCGAAGGAATATTTCAGCGCAGGTCTGGACCCACGCATCGCCGACCTGATCATGGCCAGTGTCGAAGAGCTGAAAAAGCTCGGCGCCGTGATCAAGGAAATCAGTCTGCCGAACATGCAGCACGCTATTCCGGCGTACTACGTGATCGCCCCGGCGGAAGCCTCGTCCAACCTGTCGCGTTTCGACGGCGTGCGCTTCGGTTATCGCTGCGAAAACCCGGTCAACCTGATCGACCTGTACAAACGCTCTCGCGGCGAAGGCTTCGGGCCGGAAGTGCAGCGCCGGATCATGGTCGGCGCCTACGCGCTGTCCGCCGGTTACTACGATGCCTACTACCTGAAGGCGCAGAAGATCCGTCGCTTGATCAAGAACGACTTCATGGCGGCCTTCAATGAGGTCGACATCATCCTCGGCCCAACCACGCCGAACCCGGCCTGGAAGCTCGGCGCCAAGAACAGCGACCCGGTCGCTGCTTACCTGGAAGACGTCTACACCATCACCGCCAACCTCGCGGGCCTGCCGGGCCTGTCGATGCCGGCAGGTTTTGTCGACGGCCTGCCGGTCGGCGTGCAACTGCTCGCTCCGTATTTCCAGGAAGGCCGCCTGTTGAACGTTGCCCACCAGTATCAATTGAATACTGACTGGCACACCCGCACCCCAACCGGCTTCTGAGGAGACACACATGCAATGGGAAGTCGTGATCGGGCTGGAGATTCACACTCAGCTCACCACCCGGTCGAAAATCTTTTCCGGTAGTTCCACCACGTTCGGTTCCAAGCCGAACACCCAGGCCAGCCTGATCGACCTGGGCATGCCCGGCGTGCTGCCGGTGCTGAACCAGGAAGCGGTGCGCATGGCGGTGATGTTCGGTCTGGCGATCGACGCCGAGATCGGCCAGCACAACGTGTTCGCCCGTAAAAACTACTTCTACCCGGACCTGCCCAAGGGCTACCAGATCAGCCAGATGGAATTGCCGATCGTCGGCAAGGGCCACCTGGACATCGCCCTGGAAGACGGCACGGTCAAACGTGTCGGTATCACCCGCGCGCACCTTGAAGAAGACGCCGGCAAGAGCCTGCACGAAGAGTTCAGCGGCGCCAGCGGCATCGACCTGAACCGTGCCGGCACGCCGCTACTGGAAATCGTCTCCGAGCCGGACATGCGCAGCGCCAAGGAAGCCGTGGCCTACGTCAAGGCGATCCACGCACTGGTGCGTTACCTGGGCATTTGTGACGGCAACATGGCCGAAGGCTCGCTGCGTTGCGACTGCAACGTGTCGATCCGCCCGAAAGGCCAGGTCGAGTTCGGCACCCGCTGCGAGATCAAGAACGTCAACTCGTTCCGCTTCATCGAAAAGGCGATCAACAGCGAAATCCAGCGTCAGATCGAGCTGATCGAAGATGGCGGCAAGGTGATCCAGCAGACACGCCTGTACGATCCGAACAAGGACGAAACCCGTCCGATGCGCAGTAAAGAGGAAGCCAACGACTACCGTTATTTCCCCGATCCTGACCTGCTGCCAGTGGTCATCGAGAACGCGTTCCTCGACGACGTGCGCGCCACCCTGCCGGAATTGCCACCGCAAAAGCGCGAGCGCTTCCAGGCGCAATTCGGCCTGTCGGTGTACGACGCCAACGTCTTGGCCACCAGCCGCGAACAAGCCGATTACTTCGAGAAAGTCGCGAGCATCGGCGGCGACGCCAAACTGGCGGCGAACTGGGTGATGGTCGAACTGGGCAGCCTGCTCAACAAGCAAGGTCTGGACATCGAACAGTCGCCGGTTTCCGCCGAGCAACTGGGCGGCATGCTGTTGCGCATCAAGGACAACACCATCTCCGGCAAGATTGCCAAGGTAGTGTTTGAAGCGATGGCCAACGGCGAAGGCAGTGCCGACGAGATCATCGACAAGCGTGGCCTCAAGCAAGTGACCGACACCGGCGCCATCTCGGCGGTGCTGGACGAAATGCTCGCGGCCAACGCCGAGCAGGTCGAACAATACCGCGCAGCAGACGAAGCCAAGCGCGGCAAGATGTTCGGCTTCTTCGTCGGCCAGGCCATGAAAGCCTCCAAAGGCAAGGCCAACCCGCAGCAGGTGAACGAATTGCTGAAAAGCAAGCTCGAAGGCTAACCACAGGGATCGTTCCCACGCTCTGCGTGGGAACGCCTCTCTGGACGCTCTGCGTCCGCTTATTTTGTGACGCGGAGCGTCACGAGCTGCATTCCCACACGGAGCGTGGGAACGATCATGGGGTCACCTAATGAAGCGTCTGCTAAGTGCCTGCGCCCTCCTCTCGCTCCTTGCCGGTTGCGCCAGCAACGATATCGTCGATCCGCACGGCTATGACAAGACCGGCGTTGCCTCGTATTACGGCGCCAAACACCAAGGCAAGCGCACCGCCAGTGGTGAGCGTTTCAACAAGAATTCCCTGACCGCCGCCCATCGCCAATTGCCTTTCGGCACACGGGTGAAGGTCACTAACCTGAACAACGACAAGTCCTGCGTGGTGCGCATCAACGACCGCGGGCCACATACCCGTGGACGCTTGATCGACTTGTCCCATGAAGCTGCCGCGCGCTTGGGCATGCTCAGGAGCGGCACTGCGCGGGTTCGCGTCCAGGCCCTCGACGACTGACACTTGGAGCCCCAGCCATTTTCGGACTAGCCGACCTACCCCTGATCAGCGTGATCGAATTGCTCAGCGGCCTGGTGCTGTTGATTGCCGGCGCCGAATTGATGGTGCGCGCCGCGGTACGACTGGCCGCGCGCCTGCATGTTCGACCGCTGATCATCGGCCTGACCATCGTCGCCCTCGGCAGCAGCGCGCCGCAGATGGCCGTCAGCCTGCAAGCCACGCTGACCCATAACGCTGACATCGCTGTCGGCAGTGTGATCGGCAGCAGCATTTTCAACATCCTGGTCACTCTCGGCCTCTCGGCGTTGATCATTCCGCTGCGGGTGTCGCGGCAACTGGTGCGCCTGGATATTCCCCTGATGATCGGTGCCAGCCTGCTGGTGTTTGTACTGGCGTGGAATGAGGAACTGACTCGCGCCGACGGTGTGGTTCTGTTGGCGGCATTGCTTCTGTACCTGGCGTTGTTGCTGCGCCAGTCACGGCATTCTGTGCGTCCGGTATCGGCTCACAGCCTCACCGGCGAAGCGCCATGGTTCACCAGCGTGCTGATGATCATCGCCGGGCTGGGGATGCTGGTGTATGCGGGGCATCTGTTGCTGGGTGCAGCGGTGGCGGTTGCCACCGACCTGGGTTTGTCAGAGCGGATCATCGGTCTGACCATCGTTGCGGTCAGCACCTCCTTGCCTGAACTGGCGACATCGCTGATCGCAGCGTTGCGCGGTGAACGGGAGATCGCCGTGGGCAACGTGATCGGCAGTAATTTGTTCAACCTTCTGGGCGTGCTCGGAGTGACGGCACTGCTTGCGCCATCGCCGCTGTCCGTATCGCCCAACGCCCTGGACTTCGACCTGCCGGTGATGCTCGGTGTCGCCGTGCTGTGCATGCCGGTGTTCTACTCCGGCTATCGCGTAACCCGCGCCGAAGGCCTGCTGTTTCTGGGCTTGTACCTGGCTTACGGCCTGCACGTGTTGTCGTTCACCACCGGCATGCCACTGGCGGGCAAGCTTGAACAACTGATGCTGTTTTTCATCCTGCCGGCGCTGGTGGCATTTTTGTTGTTCACGTCGCTGCGCGCCTGGCGGCGCCAACACCACAAGAAGGAATTGCCATGACCGAGCATAAAAAACCCGGCGTTGAAGTACGTCGCCAAGTGATGGGCGACGCCTTTGTCGACCGCGCCCTGGGCAACGCCACAGATTTCACCCAGCCATTACAGGATTTCGTCAACGAACACGCCTGGGGCGCCGTGTGGAATCGTGAAGGCTTGCCGCTGAAAACCCGCAGCCTGATCACCCTCGCCGCGCTGACTGCGCTGAAGTGCCCGCAGGAATTGAAAGGTCATGTACGCGGCGCACTGAACAACGGCTGCACCGTGGATGAAATCCGCGAAGCGCTGCTGCATTGCGCGGTGTATGCCGGTGTGCCGGCGGCAATCGATGCGTTTCGGGCGGCGCAGGAAGTGATTGATAGCTACCAGAAGCCGGAGTAATCAGGTCCGCCCCCTTCGCGGGCAAGCCTCGCTCCTACAGGGGATATCGAACCCGTAGGAGCGAGGCTTGCCCGCGAAGAGCCCTGATACACGCCGCAAATCTATCGATCAAATCCACCCACCCCACTGCAACAAAAAGATCCCGATATTGGTGGTGACCGCTGCCATCAGCGTGGTGATCACGATGATCGCCGCCGCCAATTCATGATTGCCGTCCGCCGCGCGGGCCATGACGAAACTGGCCGCTGCAGTCGGGCTGCCGAAGTACAGGAACAGAATCCCCAACTCCGCACCACGGAAGCCCCAGAGCCAGGCGCCGAGTGTCGCCAGGATCGGCAGGCCGAGCATTTTCACCAGGCTCGAGCTGAATGCCATCGAACCACTTTTGCGCATCGCCGCCAGCGACAACGTGCCGCCAATGCAGATCAACGCCAACGGCAAAGTGGTTTGCGCCAGATATTGGCCGGACGTCTCCAGCCATCCCGGCAGACTGATTTTGAAGTACGCAAACGGGGCCGCCGCAAACACGCTGATGATCAACGGATTGACCATGACGCTTTTGCAGATGCTCCACGGATCGGACTTGATCACCGGGCTGTACACCGCCAGCACGATGGTCGACAGCGTGTTGTAGAACAGGATGACCAACGCCGCGAGAATCGCCCCGAGGGAAATCCCATAGTCGCCGTACATGCTCGCTGCCAGCGCCAGGCCGATGACCCCGTTGTTACCGCGAAAGGCGCCCTGGGTATAAATTCCGCGGTCTTCGCGCGGGCATTTGACAATCGCCCAACCCCAGGCGATGGCAAAGCACACCAGGGTCGCGAGGGAGAAATAGATCAGCAGCGCCGGTTGCAGCGCGGCGTGCAGGTCGGCATGCAGGATGCCCAGAAACAGCAACGCCGGCATGCTGACGTTGAACACCAGGGCCGACGCGGTGTGGATGAAGTTGTCGTTGATCCAGTCGATGCGTTTGAGCAACACCCCGAGAAACAGCATGGCGAACACCGGTGCGGTGATGTTCAGGGTTTCGAGGAAAATTGCCAGCATGCCGGGGGTAACCTTGGGTGAGCGTCGTTAGTAGGCTAATGATAAGCCACTTTCACCCGGATCGTTCCCACGCTCTGCGTGGGAATGCCTCTTGTGACGCTCTGCGTCGAGCTTTTGGGACGCAGAGCGTCCCGGGTTGCGTTCCCACGCAGAGCGTGGGAACGATCACTGGTTGGTCTCAGGTGATCGGCGCCGGGTTGAACAAGGTGATGTCGTTATGCAGCTTGTGCTTCTCAGCCCACGTCTGCTGCTTGCCGCTGGCCACATCCAGATAGTAGTGGAACAACTCCCAACCCAGTTCCTCGATGGAGGCCCGGCCTGTAGCAATGCGCCCGGCGTCAATGTCGATCAGGTCCGGCCAGCGTTGCGCCAGTTCCGTCCGGGTCGACACTTTCACCACGGGGGCCATGGCCAAGCCATAAGGCGTGCCACGTCCGGTGGTGAACACGTGCAGGTTCATTCCCGCCGCCAGTTGCAACGTCCCGCAGACGAAGTCGCTGGCCGGGGTCGCGCAGAAGATCAGGCCTTTGTCCTTGAACCGCTCGCCAGGGCCGAGCACGCCGCTGATCGCACTGCTGCCAGACTTGACGATCGAGCCCAGGGATTTCTCGACGATGTTCGACAACCCGCCCTTCTTGTTGCCTGGCGTGGTGTTGGCGCTGCGGTCCGCTTCGCCCTTGGCGAGATAACGGTCGTACCAGTCCATTTCCCGAACCAGTTCCTCGGCGACCTCCTTGGTCTGTGCCCGAGAAGTCAGCAGGTAGATTGCGTCGCGCACTTCGGTGACTTCGGAAAACATCACCGTCGCGCCCGCCCGCAGCAACAGGTCCGAGGCATAGCCGAGGGCCGGGTTGGCAGTGATGCCGGAAAACGCATCGCTGCCACCGCACTGCATGCCGAGAATCAGCTCGGACGCCGGCACGGTTTCCCGACGGCGTTGATCAAGCTTCTTCAGACGGATTTCCGCCAGCTCCATGATCTGTTCGATCATCTCGGTAAAACCGTGACTGGAATCCTGCAGGCGATAGAGCCACGGCTCGCTCAAGTCCACCGAGGCATCGTCCTCGTGCATCACCTGCCCGGCCTGCAATTTCTCGCAACCCAGGCTGATCACCAGGGCCTCGCCACCCAGGTTCGGGTTGCGCGCCAGATTGCGCACGGTACGAATCGGGATGTAGGCGTCGGTGGCCGTAATCGCCACGCCACAGCCGTAGCTGTGGGTCAGCGCCACCACGTCATCGACGTGCGGGTACTTGGGCAGCAATTCGTCCTTGATACGCTTGACCGCGTGGTCGAGCACACCGGTCACACATTGCACGGTGGTGGTGATGCCAAGGATGTTGCGCGTGCCGACGGTGCCGTCGGCGTTGCGATAACCCTCGAAGGTGAAGCCTTCCAGCGGTGCTTGCGCGGCCGGCACTTCGGTAGACAGCGGCAGGCTGTCCAGCGGTGGCGCGGTCGGCATGCGCAGTTGATCTTCCTTGACCCAACTGCCGCGTGGAATCGGCTGCAAGGCGTAGCCAATGACCTGGCCGTAACGAATCACCTGGCCACCCTCGGGAATGTCTCCCAGGGTGACCTTGTGGCTCTGTGGCACGAAGTCCACGGTGACCAGGCCATCGGCAAACTCGGTGCCGGCCGGTACGCCCTGATCGTTGACCACGATCACCACATTGTCCCGCTCGTGCAGGCGGATGTAGCGCGGCGAGTCGGAATGTTCAATCAACTGCATGACGCCGCTCCTCAGGAATGCGCTTGAGACAATTTATTGTTGGTTTCAGGACCGCTGACCGGTGGCTCTTTGAGCACCACACGCTTGATCGGACCGACGATCACCAGATAGCTGAACACCGCGACCAGTGCGTTGCAACCAACGAACACCAGCGCCCACTTGAACGAGCCGGTGGAACTGATGATGTAGCCGATCACGATCGGGGTAGTGATCGAGGCCAGGTTACCGAAGGTGTTGAACAGGCCACCGCTCAGACCGGCGATCTGTTTCGGCGAGGTGTCGGACACCACGGCCCAGCCCAGTGCGCCCACGCCTTTGCCGAAGAATGCCAGGGCCATGAAGCCGACGACCATCCACTCAACATCGACATAGTTGCAGGCCACGATGCTGCTGGAAACCAGCAGGCCGGCAATGATCGGTGCCTTGCGGGCGAAGGTCAGGGAATGCCCCTTGCGCAGCAGGTAATCGGAAATCACCCCGCCGAGCACACCACCGATGAAGCCGCAGATCGCCGGCAACGAGGCGATGAAACCGGCCTTGAGGATGGTCATGCCGCGTTCCTGCACCAGGTACACCGGGAACCACGTCAGGAAGAAGTAGGTGATACCGTTGATGCAGTATTGGCCCAGGTACACGCCGAGCATCATGCGGTTGGTCAGCAACTGACGGATGTAATCCCACTTCGGACCGTCGGACTTCTTGCCCTTCTGGTCCATGTCGACCATGCCGCCGTTCTCGGAGATGTGCTTGAACTCGGCATCGTTGATCCGTGGGTGTTCACGCGGGCTGTAGATCACTTTCAGCCAGATCAGCGAGAAGATGATGCCCAGGATACCCATGACGATGAACACATGTTCCCAGCCGAAGGAGTAGACGATCCAGCCCATCAGCGGGGCGAACAGCACGGTGGCGAAGTATTGCGCGGAGTTGAAGATCGCCGAGGCCGTACCGCGTTCAGCGGTCGGGAACCACGCCGCAACGATGCGCGCGTTGCCAGGGAAGGACGGCGCTTCGGCCAGGCCCACCAGGAAGCGCAGCATGAACAGCGCAACCACCGCCGTGGACATGCCGAATTCACCGACGAAGCCTTGCAGCACGGTGAACAGCGACCAGGTGAAGATGCTCAGTGCGTAGATTTTTTTCGAACCGAAACGGTCCAGCAGCCAGCCCCCGGGAATTTGCCCGGCCACGTAGGCCCAACCGAATGCGGAGAAAATATAGCCAAGGGTGACGGCGTCGATGCCGAGGTCTTTTTGCAGGCTGGAGCCAGCGATAGCGATGGTAGCCCGGTCGGCGTAGTTGATCGTGGTCACCAGGAAAAGCATGAGCAGGATCAGATAGCGGACGTGAGTCGGCTTTTGCGTCGATTGCATGTAGATGTACTCCCACAAATTATTTTTATGCGCGGGTGAATCTTCTTCGGTCTTTTGTGGGAGCTGGCTTGCCAGCGATGCGGGCACCCCGGTGTGTCATTGACACCGGGTGATGCGATCGCCAGCAAGCCGGCTCCTACAGGGTATTGCGTAGATCAGGAGCCGATGTAGCTGGTCTTCACGACCGTGTAGAACTCTTGCGCATAGCGACCTTGCTCACGTGATCCATAGGATGAACCTTTACGCCCACCGAACGGAACGTGGTAATCCACGCCGGCGGTCGGCAGGTTGACCATTACCATCCCGGCCTGGGAGTGGCGCTTGAAGTGGTTGGCGTACTTCAGGGATGTGGTGGCGATGCCCGCCGACAGACCGAATTCGGTGTCGTTGGCCATGGCCAGCGCAGCATCGTAATCGGCGACGCGGACAATGTTGGCCACCGGACCGAAGATCTCTTCACGGCTGATGCGCATCGCAGCTTCGCTGTCGGCAAACAGCGTTGGCGCGAGGAAGTAGCCCTCGGTGTCACAGGTCACCAGACCGCCGCCGCTGACCAGACGCGCACCTTCGGACTGACCGATGTCGATGTACTTCATGTCTTGCTCGAGCTGCGCTTGCGAAACGACCGGACCGATGTCAGTGCCGGCTTTCAAGGCGTGGCCGACTTTGATCGACTTCATGCGTTCGGCCATGGCATCAACGAACTTGTCGTGAATCCCGGCGGTGACGATGAAGCGGCTCGACGCGGTGCAACGCTGGCCGGTGGAGTAGAACGCGCTCTGTACCGACAGTTCGACCGCTTGCTTGAGGTCGGCGTCGTCGAGAATGATCTGCGGGTTCTTGCCGCCCATTTCCAACTGAACCTTGGCCTGGCGCGAGACGCAGCTCACGGCGATCTGGCGACCAACGCCCACGGAACCGGTGAAGCTGATGCCGTCGACCTTCGGGCTGTGCACCAGTGCATCGCCCACTACTCGACCACTGCCCATCACGAGGTTGAACACACCGGCGGGGAAGCCTGCGCGGGAAATGATTTCCGCCAGCGCCCAGGCGCAGCCCGGCACCAGGTCCGCAGGCTTGAGCACAACGCAGTTGCCGTAGGCCAGGGCCGGGGCGATTTTCCACGACGGAATGGCAATCGGGAAGTTCCACGGAGTGATCAGGCCGACCACGCCCAAGGCCTCACGAGTCACTTCGACGTTGACGCCCGGGCGCACCGACGGCAGATAGTCGCCGGACAGACGCAGGCATTCGCCGGCGAAGAACTTGAAAATGTTACCGGCGCGGGTCACTTCACCGATGGCTTCAGGCAGGGTCTTGCCCTCTTCCCGGGCCAGCAGCGTGCCGAGCTCTTCGCGACGAGCGAGGATTTCGCTGCCGACTTTATCCAGGGAATCGTGACGCGCCTGAATACCGGACGTGGACCAGGCCGGGAATGCGGCACGGGCAGCATCAATGGCGGCGTTGACCTGGGCCAGGTCAGCCTTGGCGTAATCGCCGATGTTGTCGCTCAGCTCGGACGGGTTGATGTTGGCCGAGTAATCGCCACCGGCAACCCATTCACCATTGATGTAGTTATCGAAACGCTTTGCATCTGCCACTTTAAGATCTCCTCACGCAAAAGGCCGCTGATCACTCAGCGGCCTTACTTAAACGGATGTGTTACTGCGCACCCTGCTTGTCGATCAGCGCCGCGAGCATTTCATACTCTTCGCCAGTCAGATCGGTCAGCGGCGCCCGCACAGGGCCTGCGTCATAGCCGGCAATTTTTGCCCCGGCCTTGACGATGCTCACCGCATAACCCGCTTTGCGGTTACGGATGTCCAGGTACGGCAGGAAGAAGTCGTCGATGATCTTGCCAACGGTGGCGTGATCTTCGCGAGCGATCGCGTGGTAGAAATCCATCGCGGTTTTCGGGATGAAGTTGAACACCGCCGAGGAGTAGACCGGCACGCCCAGCGCCTTGTAGGCAGCGGCGTAGACTTCAGCGGTCGGCAAACCGCCCAGGTAGCTGAAGCGATCACCGAGGCGGCGACGGATCGACACCATCAACTCGATATCACCCAGGCCATCCTTGTAGCCGATCAGGTTCGGGCAGCGCTCGGCCAGACGTTCCAGCAGCGGCGCGTTCAGGCGGCAAACGTTGCGGTTGTAGACCACGACGCCGATGTTGACCGATTTGCACACCGCTTCAACGTGGGCGGCAACACCGTCCTGGCTGGCTTCGGTCAGGTAGTGCGGCAGCAGCAACAGGCCTTTGGCGCCCAGACGTTCGGCTTCCTGTGCGTACTCGATGGCTTGACGGGTCGAACCGCCCACGCCGGCCAGGATTGGCACGCTGGTGGCGCAAGTGTCGACGGCAGTCTTGATGATTTCCGAATATTCGCTGGCCGCCAGAGAGAAGAACTCACCGGTGCCACCTGCGGCGAACAGAGCCGAGGCGCCGTATGGGGCCAGCCATTCCAGACGCTTGATGTAGCCAGCGCGATTGAAATCGCCCTGTGCATTGAAATCGGTAACCGGGAAAGACAGCAGACCGGAAGAGAGGATGGACTTCAGTTCTTGTGGATTCATTATTCGAACACCCTGGGTTGCGACGTTTGTGTGTGATGACCGTTCAGCCTGCGCTGAAGTTGTAGGTCATCGTACAACTTAAAATACAACCGTCAACTGCATTTCATCGCGCCGGGTGAAAATTGTTCGACAAAAGGCTCGGAAACCCCATGTTTAAAAGCCTTTGGTGGGAATGAAGAGGATGGCGCTTCGAATAATACCAATCCTAGAGATACGTCATCCTAGGACCCTAAGAAGCATAACCGCTTGTCGAAACTGTAATTTCTATCAGTTCCGAATGACGCATCTCTAGAGGGATAACTCTGATCCGGAGCTTGGCATGTGCCGCAACCCATTTCGCCAACCTCGACACTCCAAGGAATACATCATGGCGCTTGAAGCCCCAACGCTTACAGGAATCACAACCCGGCCCGACGATCAGGAAACTGTCGTGGTGTTGTCGAAGCTCCAAGGAGATCTGGAAGTCTGCATTCCCGATTCCGCATATTCCTCGCCTTACAACGAAGCCTTTGCAATCTTGAATCTGGACAAGGGCGACCTGGAATGGCGGGGGAAAAAGATCCCTACCGGACAATACAACGAAGACATTGACGACGTCGCAAGAACGCCAAACCTGAAAGTTTACGTCTCCAGAGAAGAAGTGAAGAGACACGTAAACAAGACAGTCACGCTGTGCTACCAGATCGGCGGCGAGAACGAACCACAAACCAGCTCACTGCTGACATTGCGCATCGAATGGTAATCAGTCATGCCAATAAAACATCGATTTAACTTTCCGACCAGCGCCCAGCTCAAGCCGCTGGTCATGCCAATGGAATTCGACCTGCACGTGAGCATTGGAGATTGGGTCGAATTTGAGTTGATGCCGGGAAAAACCCTGGAGGTCACTCAAAAAAAAATCAAGGTATTGAGTGATAACACAGTCGAGTACATCGACTATGTGACGGTGCCAGTGGAAAATCCTGTGCTCCCCTAAACCCGCTGCGCCTCAGCCTCTTCATGGGCATGACGCAACCGCTCGCGGCTGTTGGTCAGGTGCAGGCGCATGGCGGCGCGGGCGGCATCGGAGTCCTGGCGGGCGATAGCGTCGTAGATTTCTTCGTGCTCGCGGCTCAGGCGATTCATGTAGTGCTGCTGATCGTCATGGGCCAGCCGCGCGGAGTTGAGCCGAGTGCGCGGAATGATGCTGGTGCCCAGGTGAGTCATGATGTCGGTGAAGTAACGGTTGCCGGTGGACAGGGCAATCTGCAGGTGGAACTGGAAGTCCGAAGCCACGGCATCACTGGCGTGAGACACGCTTTCGTTCAGCGCATCCAGTGCCGCGCGCATCAAGGCCAATTGCTCGGGACTGCGACGCTGGGCAGCGAGGCCGGCGGATTCCACTTCGAGACTGATGCGCAATTCCAGGATCGCCAGCACGTCACGCAAGGTGACCACGGTTGCCGGGTCGATGCGAAAACCACTCGGGCTCGGTGTGTCGAGAACGAAGGTGCCGATACCATGGCGGGTCTCCACCTGCCCCGCCGCCTGCAAACGGGAAATCGCCTCGCGCACCACCGTGCGGCTGACACCATGGGCATCCATGATCGCCGACTCGGTGGGCAACTTGTCGCCACGCTTGAGGTGACCGTCGCGGATCTGCTCGGACAGCACCGTCACCAGTTCCTGAGCGAGGCTGCGGCGCTTGCGAGGTAGGCGTGGTGCGTCGTTCGGGTTTTCCATGGTGGACGTCTGTCTCGAAATATTCGGCTGCTGAAACCGCATCATAGCGCAACGCGGTTGTACGATCACCACCACCCCTGGTAGGAGCAAAGCTTGCTCGCGATGAACGATCACGCGGTCCCAGGTCGAAAACCGCATGATGGTGATCGCGAGCAAGCTTTGCTCCTACAGAGGCATGATGTTTATGCGGTCACGGCCTGATCCACCAGATGCCCATTTTCGATACGCACATGCCGTGGATGGAAGCGCTTGAGACTGCTGCGATGGCCAACGCTGACAATGCTCAGCCCGGGCAATTCGTCGATCAGTGCCTGATACAGCGACGCTTCGTCCTCTTCATCCATCGCCGAGGTCGCTTCGTCCATGTACAGCCATTGCGGGGCGTAAAGCAGCGCGCGGGCAAAGGCCAGTCGCTGTTGCTCACCCGGCGAGAGCATGCGTTGCCAGTGATTGGCTTCATCAATACGCGCCACCAGATGCGGCAATCGGCAGGTTTCCAGGACGTGCGCATAACGCTCGCTCTGATACGTACCGCCATCCTGTGGATAACTCAGCGCTTCACGCAACGTACCGATCGGCAGATACGGCTTTTGCGGCAAGAACAGATAACGCGCCGCCGGCAGACGAATGCTGCCGTGACCGGACGGCCACAGATGCCCCATCGCCCGCAGCAACGTCGACTTGCCGCTGCCGGAACGCCCGCTGAGCATCACGCGCTCGCCCTCCTCCACAGTCAGGTCGGCATTGGTCAGCAAGTGACGGCCGTCGGCCAGGTCCAGGCCCAGGTTGTGCACTTTCAATGCATCACCCTGGTTCTGCACATCGATGGCCGGTGCGCGCTGTTCGTTGTCGGTCATGGCCTGACGGAAGCTGAGCAGACGATCGCAGGTGGCGCGCCAGGAAGCCAGGCTTTGGTAGGCACTGATAAACCAGCTGAAACTTTCCTGCACATTGCCGAACGCCGAGCTGATCTGCATCAACTCGCCCAGTTCGATCTTGCCCGCCAGGTAACGCGGCGAAGCAACGATGAACGGAAAGATAATGGCAGCCTGGTTGTAACCTGCCGTAAAGAAGGTCAGGCGCTTGGACACCTTCATGATGTCCCAGAAATTGTGCCAGACCATCCCGAAGCGGCCGCTCAAGCGACGATTTTCGTTCGGCTCGCCGTTGTACAACGCGATGCTTTCGGCATTCTCACGAATCCGCACCATGGAGAAACGCAGGTCGGCCTCGAAGCGTTGTTGTTGGTTGTTCAGACCGATCAAGCGACGACCGATCAAATGCGTCAGCCAACTGCCCACCACGGCGTAAACCAGCACGCACCAGAACATGTAGCCGGGAATGGTGATACCGAAGACTTCGATACTGCCCGACACGCCCCACAAAATGATCGAGAACGACACCAGGCTGACGATATTGCGCAGCAGACCGATACCCAGTTCAAGGGTGTTGTTGGTGAAGTTGTTGAGGTCTTCGGAAATCCGCTGGTCCGGGTTATCGGTGTAGCCGCCCTGCTCCAGCTGGTAGTAATTCTTGTCGTTGAGCCACCGCGTGAAATGTTTTTCGGTCAGCCAGGCCCGCCAGCGGATCGTCAACATCTGAGTCAGGTAGAGGCGATACACCGCACCGACAATCGCCACCGCCGCAATCGCGCAGAAGTACAGGATCAGGCGCCAGAAAGCGGCTTCGTCTTTCTGTTGCAGCGCGTTATAGAAATCCTTGTACCAGGTGTTGAACCACACCGAGATGCCCACGCTGATCAGTGACAACGCGATCACCGCGATCAACAACGCCCAGGCCTTGGCCTTCTCCTCACTTTGCCAGTAAGGCGTGATCATCGCCCACACTTTGCGAAAAAACTGCCCGCGCACAGCATCGTTGACCGCGGAGTACTCAGCGTTCTGGTTCATGGATAAGGCTCAATAGAGAAAAGTACACGCACGAACCGATCATAGATGATCGGTTCGGTTTGTCGCGAGGAGCGGCCCGCATTCGTTCAGCGCAGGTTCAGCGACGAACGGGGCGCTTCTGCAGTTTGCGCTGCAGCGTGCGGCGGTGCATGCCCAGGGCGCGGGCAGTGGCGGAAATGTTGCCTTCGTGTTCGGTCAAAACCCGCTGAATGTGTTCCCACTGCAAGCGGTCCACCGACATCGGGTTTTCCGGCACCAGGCTGTCGAGGTCGGCGTGTTCGGACAGCAGCGCCGCCAATACGTCGTCGGCATCGGCCGGTTTGCACAGGTAGTTGCAGGCACCACGCTTGATCGCTTCGACGGCGGTGGCAATGCTTGAGTAACCGGTGAGGATGACCACGCGCATTTCCGGGTCCATTTCCAGCAACTTGGGCAACAACACCAGGCCGGAATCGCCATCCATTTTCAGGTCCAGTGCGGCGTAGTCCGGCAGATCGGCCTTGGCCAGTTCCAGGCCTTCCTCGGCGGAGCCAGCCGTGCTGACGCGGAAACCACGGCGAGCCATGGCGCGAGCCATGACGCGGGTGAAGGTGGCGTCGTCATCGACCAGCAGCAAATGCGGCAGTTCTTCGCCTTCGACTTGGGTTTCGTCACTCATGTTGGTCTCCTCGGGCGACACGGGGCAGGCGCAGCTCGGTGAGCGTGCCACCTTCCTCATGACTGTAGAGTTTCACTGAGCCGCCGGCGCGTGTCACGCTGGCCTTGCTCAAAAACAGGCCCAGGCCGAAGCCTTTGCCCTTGGTGGTAAAAAACGGTTTGCCGATCTGTTCGGCGATAGCCAATGGTACGCCTGCGCCGTGATCGCGGATGCTGATGGTGAGGTTTTCGGCGTCCCAGTCCAGCGTCACCTGCAAGCCCTCCGGGCAGGCATCAGCGGCATTGTTGAGCAAATTCAGCAAGGCCTGGGTCAGGTCAGGCGGTGGCGCCATGCGTGGCACCGTGCCCTGGCCGAGGCGCTGGAAGCGGTAACTGGCCTCCGGACGCATCAGGTGCCAGCGATTGAGCGCTTCGTCGAGCCAATCGGTAACGTCCTGCATTTCCACCGCCAACCGGCGATTGGCCTCGGCGGCGCGTACCAGTTGCTGCAAGGTCTCTTTGCACAACTTGACTTGATCCTGCAACACGCTCAGGTCGTCCTGCAACATCGGGTCGTGATGGTCCTGGCGCATTTCCTTGAGCAGCACGCTCATGGTCGCCAATGGCGTACCCAGCTCATGCGCCGCGCCCGCGGCCTGGGTGGCGACAGCCAGGAGCTGTTGGTCGCGCAGGCCTTCTTCACGGCGGATGGCGCGCAACTCTTCCTGTCGGCGCAGTTCTTCGGCCATGCGAGCGGCGAAGAAGGTGATCACCGCCGCCGCCAGGGCGAAACTCAGCCACATCCCGTACACCTGCAGGTTTTCCCGGGCGATGGGGAAGGTTTGTAGCGGATAGAAGCGTGCCAGCAACAGGGTGTACATCGTCAGCGCGATGCCCGACAGGATCACCGAATAACGCCACGGCAACGTTACGGCAGCGATGGTCAGCGGCACCAGATAATAGGAAACGAAGGGGTTGGTCGACCCCCCGGAGAAATACAGCAAGGCACTGTGGATAAACAGGTCGCAGGCCAGTTGTACGGCGTATTCCAGCTCGGTCACCGGCCATGAGGTGCGCAAGCGAATCGCGGTGAATGCACACAGCAGCATTGAGCAACCGAGGGTGGCGGCCAGTTGAAACCAGGGCAACGGCAACAATTCGAACCAGTAGGCCAGGCCTACCGACCCGGCTTGGGCAGCCAGTACCAAAGTCCGGATGAAAGTCAGCCGCCAGAGATTCTGGCGAGTGGCGGAAGTGATTTGAACGGGGGCGAGCATGAGCTCTCCTGATGAGCGCTCCAGGCGGATCATTGGGAGTATAACCAAGCGGCGCCTTCAGAAGCGAAAGTGCGGCAAACGACCACATGCCAAATCTGATAACGCTGTGGTGGCGAGGGAGCTTGTCGGATCGCCGCACCGTCCCGCTGGACTGCGTAGCAGGCCCGCTCCATCGTACCGGGTAAAACAGGGAGGTCCTGCAATCCGACTTTGCGACTGCTTCGCAGCCGAATGGGAGCAAGCTCCCTCACCACAAAAAGCCCAGCACACGTTATCTGTATAGAAGTTGTAACTGTGCGAACCGGATCATTATCGCTAGAGTCTGATGGGTTCACGCAGGCCCGAACGATTCCCTGCACATCATCCCAGGAGCTTTCATGCACACATTCCGCCGCAGCGCCGCCCTCCTTGCCCTGAGCGTTGGCGCTTTCGCCAGCCTCCCGACCCTGGCGGCCGACGAGCTTCATTACAACCAGATTTCCCTGCGCGCCGAAGTCAGCCAGGAAGTGGCTCGCGACTTGATGATCGTGACCCTCTACACCGAAGAACAAAACACCGACCCGGCCAAACTCGCGGCCGACGTCAGCACCACCATGAACAAGGCGCTGGCCCAGGCCAAACAGGTCAAGGACATCACCCTGCGCCAAGGCAGTCGCAACAGCTATCCGATCTACGACACCAAAGGCCAGAAGATCACCGGCTGGCGTGAACGCGCCGAGTTGCGCCTGGAAAGCACCGACTTTGCCGCCCTGTCGAAGTTGACCGGCGAACTGCTCACAGACCTGAAGATGGGCGGCATGGACTTCGCCATTGCCACGCCAACCCGCAAGGCCAGCGAAGACACCTTGCTCAAGGAAGCAGTGACTGCCTTCAAGGCACGGGCGCAACTGGCAACCGATGCGCTGGGCGGCAAAGGCTACAAAATCGTCAACCTGAACCTCAACAGCAACGGCTATCCGCAACCGTACATGCGCGCGCCGATGATGATGAAAGCGGCCAGCATGGACGAAGCGGCGCCGGTCACTCCACAAGTCGAAGCCGGCACCAGCCAGGTCAGCATGACGGCTGACGGCTCGATCGAAGTGCTGATGCCCTGAGTCGAAGCCACCATGCAATCAGGCGATCACTTGGTGATCGCCTTTTTTTTTGCAAACTGCCATCTATGCTCTATCTGCGACGACAGAAATCCCTGAAAAACAGCCACAGTTGCACTTCGTACAACTCGACCAATTGCAGTGCAACGATAACCACTCCCATCAATCTCTACCCACCCCTTTAGAGCGGGGTATAAATAGGTAACACCTCGCCCCACCCACGGGCAACCCAAGCTATATTCGCACCACAAAGGTGCACTAAATGCACTGCAAAAATGCCGCGCAAACGGTCAAATGCGTCAACTTTTATACAAATGCGACATTAAGGTACGTTCGTGCCACCGTTTAAGACCTGCAGTCGCTCAAGATCTTGCATTGGGTATGCCCCCTGCATAAGTATCCGCAGGCACGACTCACGAGGTCGTCCTCAAAATTAAAAAATGACAACAAATCATGAGGCCACCATGCTTAAACAAGCGGTCATTCCGTTTTTAGTCGGCGCCAGCTTATTGGCCGCCGCACCGTTCGCCCAAGCTGCGACCAACCTGGTGTTCTGCTCCGAAGGAAGCCCGGCCGGTTTCGATCCAGGTCAATACACCACCGGAACCGACTTCGACGCCTCTGCAGAAACCATGTTCAACCGCCTGACCCAGTTCGAGCGCGGCGGCACCGCTGTCATTCCTGGTCTGGCGACCAGCTGGGACGTCTCCGATGACGGCCTGACGTACACCTTCCATCTGCGCGAAGGCGTCAAGTTCCACACCACTCCTTACTTCAAGCCGACCCGTGAGTTCAACGCCGACGACGTGCTGTTCACCTTTAATCGCATGATTAACAAGGATGACCCGTTCCGCAAAGCGTACCCGACCGAATTCCCGTACTTCACCGACATGGGGATGGATACCAACATCACCAAGATCGATAAAGTCGACGACAAGACCGTCAAGTTCACCCTCAAGGACGTAGACGCCGCGTTCATCCAGAACATGGCCATGAGCTTCGCCTCGATCCAGTCCGCCGAGTACGCCGCCCAGCTGCTCAAGGAAGGCAAGGCCGCCGACATCAACCAGAAGCCGGTCGGCACTGGTCCGTTCGTGTTCAAGAGCTACCAGAAAGACTCCAACATCCGCTACACCGGGAACAAGGACTACTGGAAGCCGGATGACGTGAAGATCGACAACCTGATCTTCGCCATCACCACCGACCCGTCGGTACGCATCCAGAAACTGAAGAAAAACGAGTGCCAGGTCACCCTGTTCCCGCGTCCGGCCGACCTCAAGGCGCTGCGTGAAGACAAGACCCTGAAGCTGCCTGACCAGGCTGGTTTCAACCTCGGTTACATCGCCTACAACGTGATGGACAAAGTCAAGGGCAGCAACGAGCCGAACCCGCTGGCCCAACTGAAAGTGCGTCAGGCACTGGACATGGCGGTCAACAAGCAGCAGATCATCGACTCGGTTTACCAGGGCGCCGGCCAACTGGCCGTCAACGCCATGCCGCCGACCCAGTGGTCCTACGACACCACCATCAAGGATGCACCGTACAACCCTGAGAAAGCCAAAGAGCTGCTCAAGGAAGCCGGCGTGAAAGAAGGTACCGAAATCGTTCTGTGGGCGATGCCGGTACAGCGTCCGTACAACCCGAACGCCAAGCTGATGGCAGAAATGCTGCAGTCCGACTGGGCGAAAGTCGGCCTCAAGGTCAAGATCCAGAGCTACGAGTGGGGCGAGTACATCAAGCGCTCCAAAGGCGGCGAGAACCAGGCAATGCTGATTGGCTGGAGCGGTGACAATGGTGATCCCGATAACTGGCTGAACGTGCTGTTCGGCTGCGACTCGCTGGAAGGCAACAACTTCTCCAAGTGGTGCGACAAGAAGTTTGACGACATCGTCAAGCAAGCCAAGCGCACTTCGGATCAAGGCAAGCGCACCGAACTGTACAAGCAAGCGCAACACGTCCTCAAAGACGCTGTTCCAATGACACCTATCGCTCACTCGACGGTGTTCCAACCCATGCGCGCCAATGTGCAGGACTTCAAGATCAGCCCGTTTGGCTTGAATTCCTTCTACGGCGTCAGCGTCAGCAAATAAGATCGGGTAACGGCGACGTCCTGGACGTCGCCGTTACTTTATCAACCGAGAAAGCAGGAATTCGCCTACATCCAAGTCGACTGCTGCTTACAGCAGAACGTCAGGCCACGTAGTCATTTCCTACGAGACTTTCGGACTCTTCGCATTTACTGCCGGAGCCACGGTTCATACCGTCGGTATCCGACCAGCTCATGCGTGGGTCATCGGTTTGTTTGCTGCACGTCATGGCTTGAAACCAGTGAAGCCTCGTCGTCTACGCACGGATTGCAGGCTCATTGTCACAACACTGAACAAGAGAGAGCGTCATGCGCCATACCTTGGTTTTATCTGCACTGCTGGGCACCGGTCTGCTGGCCGCTACCTCCATGGGCCACGCGGCCAGTAACAGCCTGGTGTTCTGCTCCGAAGGCAGCCCCGCCGGGTTCGATACGGCGCAATACACGACAGCGACTGACAATGATGCCGCCGAGCCGCTGTACAACCGGCTGGCAGAGTTTGAAAAAGGCTCGACCAATGTCGTACCGGGCCTGGCCACAAACTGGGATATTTCCGAGGACGGCCTCAAGTACACCTTTCACCTGCGCCCAGGGGTGAAGTTTCACACCACCAAATATTTCACCCCAACCCGTGAATTCAATGCCGACGACGTGCTGTTCACCTTCAACCGCATGCTCGATCCGCAACAACCTTTCCGCAAGGCCTACCCGACAGAGTTTCCGTACTTCAACGGGATGAGCCTGAACAAGAACATCGCCAAGGTTGAAAAGACCGGGCCGCTGACCGTGGTCATGACGCTCAACAGCGTCGACGCCGCGTTCATTCAGAACATCGCCATGAGCTTCGCCGCCATTCTCTCTGCCGAGTACGCCGACCAGCTGCTGGCCGAGGGCAAGCCGAGCGACATCAACCAGAAGCCGATCGGCACCGGGCCGTTCGTGTTCAAGAGCTATCAGAAAGACTCGAACATCCGTTACACCGGCAACAAACATTACTGGGCGCCTGAGCGCGTCAAGCTCGACAACCTGATCTTCGCCATCAACACCGACGCTTCGGTACGTGTGCAGAAACTCAAGGCCGACGAGTGCCAGATCACCCTGCATCCGCGTCCGGCCGATGTCACCGCGCTGAAGAACGACCCCAAGCTGCAACTGATCGAGAAGCCCGGCTTCAACCTCGGCTACATCGCCTACAACGTGCGCCACAAACCGTTCGACCAGCTTGAAGTGCGTCAGGCGCTGGACATGGCGGTGAACAAGCAAGGCATTCTCAACGCCGTTTACCAGGGCGCGGGGCAACTGGCGGTCAACGCCATGCCGCCGACCCAGTGGTCCTACGACGACACCGTCAAGGATGCCGCCTACAACCCGGAAAAAGCCAAGGAATTGCTCAAGGCTGCCGGCGTCAAGGAAGGCACCGAGATCACTTTGTGGGCCATGCCCGTCCAGCGTCCGTACAACCCCAACGCCAAGCTGATGGCCGAGATGCTCCAGGCTGACTGGGCGAAAATCGGCCTCAAGGTCAAGATCGTCAGCTATGAATGGGGCGAGTACATCAAGCGCACCAAGAATGGCGAGCACGACGTCAGCCTGATCGGCTGGACCGGTGACAATGGTGACCCGGACAACTGGCTCGGCACGCTGTACAGCTGCGATGCCATCGGCGGCAACAACTATTCCATGTGGTGTGATCCGGCTTACGACAAGCTGATCAAGCAAGCCAAGGTCGTGACCGACCGCGACCAGCGCACCGTCCTCTACAAACAGGCGCAGCAGTACCTCAAGCAGCAGGTGCCGATCACGCCAGTCGCCCACTCGACGGTCAATCAGCCGTTGAGCGCCAAAATCGAAGGGTTCAAGGTCAGCCCCTTCGGTCGTAACGTTTTCTCGGGTGTCAGCATCGAAAAATAAAACCGTGTAGCTGAATCGCTGGGGGCGTACTGCGCCCCCATGCAGGCGCCTTGCCGTAATTCGCCCAAAAGGCATGCAGCAAACGTTTGCGTTGCGTGAAAGAGTTCCAAAGCAATAGCCGCTCATCAAAAAAGAACGGCATAAAAAAAAGAAATAAAAAGGAGCTTCACCCATGAAACTGAGCAGCACCGCAATACTGGCCCTGGCCATCAGCAGCGTGACCGCCACGGCTTACGCTGAAACCCAGAGCCAGGCTTTCACACCGGTTACCGTGAAAGAAAAATCCGCTCAAAGCGAAGCCACTGGCTTTGTGGAAGGCCAGTCGATTACCGGCACCACGCGTAACTGGTACGCCAATGAACAACTGAAACGCGGCGGCAAGTTCCGCTACAGCAAAGACGGCGCATTGCCGGAAACCGATCGCCGTATCAACTGGGTGCAAGGCACCATCCTCAAGTACAACTCGGGCTTCACCGAGGGCACGGTCGGCTTCAGCACTGAAGTCGCCGCCTACAACGCCATTGCACTGGAGCGTGATCGCGAAAACCTGGCTGCCGGCAACGGTGGCGCGCCCAAGACCGGCGCCTTCTCGGGTAACAACCGTACCCTGACCGAGAAAGGCGGCGATGCGGTGGGCCAGTGGAGCAAACTGGGCCTGGCCAACGTCAAGGCGCGCGTCTCCAACTCCACCCTGACTGCCGGTCGCCAGAGCTACAGCAGCCCGCAAGTCGACACCATCGGCAACCGTGCCCTGCCTTCGAGTTTCGAGGGTGTGAGCCTGAATGTCGCGGAGCTGGAAAACCTGACCTTTGATATCGCGACCTTCGATCGCGTGTCTCCGCGTATGGAACAAAGCCTGCAAAAATTCCGTACGGAATACGCCAACGGCCGCGTGGAATCCGATCACATTTACACGGGCGGCATCACCTACACCCCATTCTCCAGCCTGACCACCAGCCTCTGGGCAACCCAGGCTGAAGACATCTGGAACCAGTACTACTTCGGCGCTACCCACGTGCTGGGCGACAGCCAGGTGCTGAGCCTGACCACTGGCCTGAACTATTACAAAACCCAGGAAGAAGGCAAGGCGCTGATCGGCGACATCGACAACGATACTTACTCGCTGTCGTTCGGCCTGACCCACCAGGCTCACACCTTGACCTTCTCGTATCAGGAAGTGAACGGTAACGAGTACTTCGACTACCTGCACGAAACCAACGGCATCTACCTGGCCAACTCCCTGCTGTCGGACTTCAACGGCCCGAACGAGAAATCCTTCCAGGTAGCGTATGGCCTGAACATGGCTGAATACGGTGTGCCAGGCCTGAAATTCAACATCTACCAGGCGCGTGGCTGGGGCATCGACGGCACCCACTACACCGGCAACAAAGGCGTCGCTGGCAAAGGCTACGACGGTGTGCAGGAACAGGACGGCGAACACCACTACGAATACGGTATCGGTGCCACTTATGCAGTTCAGAGCGGTCCGTTCAAGGCCACCACGATCCGCGGCACCTACACCGCTCACCGTGCCAGCGAGTTCCAGTCCGATGGCAGCATCAACGAGTTCCGTCTCGTGACCACCATCCCGTTCAATATTCTGTAATGCATTGGGCCGAACGGTGCGCTCAGCGATGAGTCGCCGTTCGGCTTTTGTCCTTTAACCGATTGCAGAGGGTTCTTGATGAAAATGCTTCCCCTACGTGCGGCCATCGCGGCCGCCTTGCTGAGTGTCGCGGTGGGCGTATCGGCCAAGCCGCTGGTGGTTTGTACCGAAAACAGCCCCGAAGGCTTCGACATGGTCCAGTACACCACTGCAGTCACAGCCGATGCGGTGGCGGAAACCATTTTCAATCGCCTGGCAGATTTCAAGCCCGGCACCACGGATGTGATTCCGGCACTGGCCGAATCCTGGGACATCAGCGAAGACGGTCTGACGTACACGTTCCACCTGCGCAAAGGCGTCAAATTCCACACCACCGAATACTTCAAGCCGACCCGCGACATGAATGCCGACGACGTGGTCTGGAGCTTCCAGCGTCAACTGGACCCGAATCACCCATGGCACAAACTGTCGAGCGTGGGCTTCCCCTACTTTGAAAGCATGGGCTTCAAGGAACTGCTCAAGAGTGTCGAAAAAGTCGATGACAACACGGTCAAGTTCACCCTGACCCGCCGTGAAGCGCCGTTCCTGGCTGACATCGCCATGGCCTTCTCCTCGATCTATTCCGCCGAGTACGCCGATCAGTTGCTCAAGGCCAACAAAACCGCCGATCTGAACAACAAACCGGTCGGTACCGGCCCGTTCATCTTCCAGCGTTATAACAAGGACGCCCAGGTTCGCTTCAAGGCCAACCCGGACTATTTCCGTGGCAAGCCACCGGCCGAGGCGCTGATCCTGGCCATCGCCACCGATAACAACGTGCGCCTGCAGAAGCTCAAGGCGAACGAGTGCCAGGTCGCGTTGTACCCGAAGCCGGACGACATCCCGAGCATCAAGAAAGACCCGAACCTGAAAGTCGATGAACTGAACGCGATGACCGTCGCCTACATCGCCATCAACACCCAGCACAAATACCTGAGCGACGTGCGCGTGCGTAAAGCCATCGACATCGCCTTCGACAAGGAAGCGGCGGTCAACGCGCTGTTCGGCAAAGGCAATGCGACCGCGGCGGTCAACCCGTTCCCGGACACCCTGCTGGGCTATAACCACGACATGAAGAATCCGGTCCGCGACCTGGACAAGGCTCGTGCCCTGCTCAAGGAAGCCGGCGTACCGGAAGGCACGGTTTTCACCCTGTTCACCCGCAACGGTGGTGGCGCGACCAACCCGAACCCGATGCTCGGCGCGCAGATGATGCAGGCTGACCTGGCCAAGGTCGGGATCAAGGTCGACATCCGCGTGATGGAATGGGGCGAAATGCTCAAACGCGCGAAAAACGGTGAGCACGATATGGTTTCCGCCGGATGGGCGGGCGATAACGGCGACCCGGATAACTTCCTTACGCCTATGCTCAGTTGCGAAGCGGCCAAGAACGGCGAAAACTACGCACGCTGGTGCAATGACAAGTTCCAGGCACTGCTCGATCAGGCCCGGGAAAAAACCGACCCGGCCGAGCGTGCAGCCCTGTACGAACAGGCTCAGGTTATTTTTAACCAGGACCAGCCATGGATCAGCATGGCGCACACTAGAATGTTCACCGCAATGCGCAACAACGTAGAGGGCTATCACATTAGCCCCCTCACCACGAATAACTTCGCCACCACCCAGGTGAAGTAAATAAGAAAACTCCCGGCAAGCCTGATCCAGGCCTGCCGGGCACGCCTAACCGGCTGATGAGGTACACCACACGATGTTTAGTTTTATTGCCCGCCGACTGGGGTTACTGATCCCCACGTTCTTCGGCATCACCTTGCTGACTTTCGCGTTGATACGCATGATCCCTGGCGACCCCGTGGAAGTCATGATGGGAGAACGCAGGGTCGACCCCGAAATGCACGCTCAGGCAATGGAACGCCTAGGTCTGAACAAACCCCTCTATGCCCAGTACCTGGATTACATCGGCAAACTGGCCCACGGCGATCTCGGGGAATCCCTGCGTACCCGTGAGAGCGTCTGGACCGAGTTCACCTCCCTCTTCCCCGCGACCCTGGAACTGTCCATGGCCGCCCTGTTGTTCGCCGGCATCCTGGGCCTGCTGGCCGGGGTGATTGCGGCACTCAAGCGAGGATCGCTGTTCGACCACGGGGTGATGGGCGTCTCCCTCGCGGGGTACTCGATGCCGATCTTCTGGTGGGGCCTGATCCTGATCATGTTCTTCTCGGTGAGCCTGGGCTGGACCCCGGTATCCGGGCGGATCGACCTGCTCTACGACATTGAGCCGCGTACCGGCTTCATGCTGATCGATACACTGCTGGCCGATGACGTCGGCGCGTTCTTCGATGCGCTGCACCACCTGATCCTGCCGGCCATCGTGCTGGGGACCATTCCATTGGCGGTGATCGCGCGAATGACCCGCTCGTCGATGCTCGAAGTGCTGCGTGAAGACTACATTCGTACCGCCCGCGCCAAAGGCCTGTCGCCATCGCGTGTGGTATTCGTCCACGGCCTGCGTAACGCGCTGATCCCGGTACTGACCGTGGTTGGCCTGCAAGTCGGCACCCTGCTGGCCGGCGCGGTCCTGACCGAAACCATTTTCTCCTGGCCTGGCATCGGCAAATGGCTGATTGAAGCCATTGGCGCCCGTGACTATCCGGTTGTACAAAACGGCATCCTGTTAATCGCCTGCCTGGTGATTCTGGTCAACTTCGTAGTGGACATCCTCTACGGCTTTGCCAACCCACGCATCCGTCATCAGCGCTGAGGTCAATACCCATGAGCACTCCAACATCCTCAGTAGCCACCGCCGCGTCCGCCGTGGATCAAAGCCTGCTGTACCCGTCGCCGTACAAAGAGTTCTGGCAAGCGTTCTCCAGGAACAAAGGCGCCGTTGCCGGCCTGATGTTCATGCTGCTGGTGATTTTCTGCGCCATCTTCGCCCCGTGGGTTGCCCCCCATGACCCGAGCGAGCAATACCGTGACTTCCTGCTGACCCCGCCAGCCTGGCTGGAAGGCGGGCAGATCCAGTTCCTGCTCGGCACCGATGAACTGGGTCGTGACCTGCTGTCACGCCTGATCGAGGGCTCGCGGCTGTCGTTGCTGATCGGCTTGTCGTCGGTGGTGATGTCGCTGATCCCGGGCATCCTGCTGGGTCTGTTCGCCGGTTTCTTCCCGAAAGCCGTCGGCCCGACCATCATGCGCCTGATGGACATCATGCTGGCCCTGCCATCGCTGCTGCTGGCCGTGGCGATCGTCGCCATCCTCGGCCCTGGCCTGATCAACACCGTGATCGCCATCGCCGTCGTGTCCCTGCCGTCCTACGTTCGTCTGACCCGCGCCGCGGTGATGGGCGAACTGAACCGCGACTACGTGACCGCCGCGCGCCTGGCCGGTGCAGGCCTGCCGCGCCTGATGTTCGTGACCGTGCTGCCCAACTGCATGGCGCCCCTGATCGTTCAGGCGACCCTGAGCTTCTCCTCGGCAATTCTCGATGCTGCCGCCCTGGGCTTCCTCGGCCTTGGCGTACAACCGCCAACCCCTGAGTGGGGCACCATGCTGGCCTCGGCCCGCGACTACATCGAACGCGCCTGGTGGGTAGTCAGTCTGCCTGGTTTGACCATTTTGCTCAGCGTGCTGGCAATCAACTTGATGGGTGACGGCCTGCGCGACGCGCTGGACCCGAAACTCAAGAACGCCGCCTGAGGAGATTCCAATGTCACTGCTAGAAATCAAGAATCTCAACGTTCGCTTCGGCGACAAAAACGCTACGCCAGTGGTCGATGGCCTCGACCTGAAAGTCGACAAAGGCGAAGTGCTGGCCATCGTTGGCGAGTCGGGTTCGGGTAAATCCGTGACCATGATGGCGCTGATGGGCCTGATCGAGCACCCTGGCATCGTCACCGCCGACTCGCTCAGCTTCGACGGCAAGGACATGCTCAAGCTCAGCAACCGTCAGCGTCGGCAGATCGTCGGCAAAGACCTGTCGATGGTCTTCCAGGACCCGATGACCGCGCTGAACCCAAGCTACACGGTGGGTTTCCAGATCGAAGAAGTGCTGCGCCTGCACCTGAAAATGTCCGGCAAGGCCGCTCGCAAGCGCGCCATTGAGTTGCTGGAAAAAGTTGAAATCCCGGGCGCGGCCAGCCGCATGGAAGCCTACCCGCATCAACTGTCCGGTGGCATGAGCCAGCGCGTCGCGATCGCCATGGCGATTGCCGGCGAACCGAAACTGCTGATCGCCGACGAACCGACCACCGCTCTGGACGTAACGATCCAGGCGCAGATCATGGACCTGCTGCTGGCCTTGCAGAAAGAGCAGAACATGGGCCTGGTGCTGATCACCCACGACCTCGCCGTCGTGGCCGAAACGGCCCAGCGCGTGTGCGTGATGTACGCCGGCCAGGCCGTCGAAGTCGGCCAGGTGCCGCAACTGTTCGACATCCCGGCGCACCCGTACAGCGAAGCGCTGCTCAAGGCGATTCCGGAACACAGCCTGGGCGCCTCGCGCCTGTCGACCCTGCCGGGCATCGTGCCCGGTCGCTACGATCGCCCGCAGGGCTGCCTGCTGTCGCCGCGCTGCCCGTACGTGCAGGACAACTGCCGCGTGCAACGTCCGGCCCTTGACCCGAAAAGCAACAGCCTCGCCCGCTGCTTCTACCCGCTGAACCAGGAGGTGGCGTAATGGCCGTCGTACTTACCGCCCGCGACCTGACCCGTCACTACGAAGTGTCCCGAGGCCTGTTCAAGGGTCACGCCACCGTGCGCGCCCTCAACGGCGTGTCATTCGAACTGGAAGCCGGCAAGACCCTCGCCGTCGTCGGCGAGTCGGGCTGCGGCAAATCCACCCTGGCCCGCGCCCTGACCCTGATCGAAGAGCCGTCTTCGGGTTCCCTGAAAATCGCCGGCCAGGAAGTCGCCGGCGCCGACAAGGCCCAGCGCAAGCAACTGCGCAAAGACGTGCAGATGGTGTTCCAGAGCCCATACGCGTCGTTGAACCCACGGCAGAAAATCGGTGATCAACTCGCCGAGCCGCTGTTGATCAACACCAACCTGTCGGCCACCGAACGTCGCGAGAAAGTCCAGGCGATGATGAAGCAGGTGGGCTTGCGTCCCGAGCACTACCAACGTTATCCGCACATGTTCTCCGGCGGTCAGCGCCAGCGTATTGCGCTGGCTCGGGCGATGATGCTGCAACCGAAAGTGCTGGTGGCGGACGAACCGACCTCGGCGCTGGACGTGTCGATCCAGGCGCAGGTGCTGAACCTGTTCATGGATTTGCAGCAAGAGTTCAACACCGCCTACGTGTTCATTTCCCACAACCTGGCGGTCGTTCGCCATGTTGCCGACCACGTGATGGTGATGTACCTCGGCCGTCCGGTGGAAATGGGGCCGAAGGAAGACATCTACACCCGTCCCCTGCACCCCTACACCCAGGCGCTGTTGTCGGCGACACCGACCATCCACCCGGATCCGGACAAGCCGAAAATCAAGATCGTCGGCGAACTGCCCAACCCGCTGAACCCGCCGCCCGGCTGCGCTTTCCACAAGCGCTGCCCATACGCCACCGAGCGTTGCAGCACTGAAGAGCCGGCCCTGCGCCTGCTCGACAGCCGCCAGGTGGCGTGCCATTACGCCGAGCAATTTGTACACGGCGCAGCATAAAAACCGCCTTGAAAAAAATGCAGGAGCCAGCCTGGCGATTACGGAATATCAGTCGACATCTGCGTCGACTGGCACACCGCAATCGCTAGCAGGCTAGCTCCCACAGGAACTGAGTTGAGCAAAAACCCCTTCTACTTCCGGTAGAAGGGGTTTTATTTTGTCTGTAAATCTAAGTCTGGCTATCACCTTCGTCGGCTTCATCGGAGTCCGGGTCATCGGTCATCGAGTCGTCGTCCCCCGCGCTGCCACCCTGGCCCTTGTCGCCCGGCTCCGATTCGGACTTGGCGATCATCAGCTCAGCATGCCCTGCCTGACTGCTTGAAGCCTGAGTTTCATGATCCTCGCACTCAGCCCAGACCGCCGAGCTGCCGAGGGCCAACATCACCAACACCTTCAACATCAAAATAACGCGTAGCAAGCTGTTCATGGCCGAATCCGTCCTTCGTAGAGTGCCTGTCTGGCGCTTAGTGAAATCTAGTTCCGATTAACTCGGTTCTCCAGATAGGATGCTGAAGCTGAGCCGTAAATGCCGTGAATCGGCAGATTGCTTTCGAATAAGACCTATACCCAAATCCACTAAAGCATCAGGCCATTGGCCAGGCATTAAAAAGCCCCGGTGCTTTCGCCACGGGGCTTTTGGTCTTGCAGCTCAGCGCTTAATGATGCTCACGCGTCGCACGGAATTTCACGTCCGGCCAGCGTTCTTCCATCAGTGCCAGGTTAACCCGGGTCGGAGCCAGGTAGGTCAGGTGACCGCCGCCGTCCAGCGCGAGGTTTTCCACGGCCTTGTTGGAGAATTCTTCAAGCTTCTTCTTGTCGCTGCATTCGATCCAGCGCGCCGAGTAAACGGTGATCGGCTCGTAGGAGCACTCGACCTTGTATTCCTCTTTCAAACGGCTGGCGACCACATCGAACTGCAGCACACCGACGGCGCCGAGGATGATGTCGTTGCTGCGTTCCGGGAAGAACACCTGGGTCGCGCCTTCTTCGGCCAGCTGTTGCAGGCCCTGGCGCAGTTGCTTGGATTTGAGCGGGTCTTTGAGGCGCACGCGGCGGAACAGTTCCGGAGCGAAGTGCGGGATGCCGGTGAAGCCCAGGACTTCGCCTTCGCTGAAGGTGTCGCCGATCTGGATAGTGCCGTGGTTGTGCAGGCCGATGATGTCGCCGGCAAATGCTTCTTCCAGTTGCTCACGCTCAGAGGAGAAGAACGTCAAGGCGTCGCCGATCCGCACGTCCTTGCCGGTGCGCACGTGGCGCATCTTCATGCCTTTTTCGTACTTGCCCGAGCAGATACGCATGAAGGCGATGCGGTCGCGGTGTTTCGGGTCCATGTTCGCCTGGATCTTGAAGATGAAGCCGGAGAACTTCTCCTCCACCGGCTCCACGGTGCGCTCGTTGGCCACCCGGGCCAGAGGGCGCGGAGCCCAATCGACCACAGCGTCGAGAACATGGTCGACACCGAAGTTGCCCAGCGCCGTACCGAAGAACACCGGGGTCAACTGACCGTCGAGGAATTCCTGCTGGTTGAACTCATGACAGGCCCCTTGCACCAACTCGAGCTGTTCGAGGAAGCGCTCGTACTCGTCGCCCAGGTGCGCGCGCGCTTCATCGGAATCAAGCTTCTCGATGATCTTGGTTTCGGTGCGCTCATGACCATGACCGGCGGTGTAGACGATGATGTAGTCATCGGCCAGGTGATACACGCCTTTGAAGTCCCGGTAGCAGCCGATCGGCCAGGTGATCGGCGCGGCCTTGATCTTCAGGACCGCTTCGATTTCGTCGAGCAGTTCGATCGGGTCGCGGATGTCACGGTCGAGTTTGTTGATGAAGCTGACGATCGGCGTGTCACGCAGACGGCAGACATCCATCAGCGCAATGGTCCGTGGCTCTACACCTTTACCGCCGTCGAGCACCATCAACGCCGAGTCCACCGCCGTCAGGGTGCGATAGGTATCTTCGGAGAAGTCTTCGTGGCCCGGGGTGTCGAGCAGGTTGATCATGTGCTCGCGATACGGGAACTGCATGACCGACGTGGTGATGGAGATACCACGCTGCTTTTCCATTTCCATCCAGTCGGAGGTGGCATGGCGGTCGGACTTGCGAGACTTCACCGTGCCGGCTACCGCAATCGCCTTGCCCATCAGCAAGAGCTTTTCGGTGATCGTGGTTTTACCGGCATCGGGGTGGGAAATAATGGCGAAAGTGCGGCGTTTCGCGACTTCGGCGGCCTGTTTGGTCATGGGAAATCGCCTGGCAGGTGATTCAAAAAAGGGCGCAGATTATAGCCCAAGTTGATCGAAGAACCGAACCGTTGAGCACATCAGGGGTGGCCAAATGCTGTTTCAGATGGGAACCTTTTGAATCACGGAGACGTCCACTCCCCCGTTACGACCATTCGTCAGGGGATGAAACATCTGCATTGTCGGCCTGACGAGGCTGCGCTTATGGCTCGATAAGCCGTACGCCGTCCCTACGGGGCGCGCGCTCGGTATCAGCTACTTCTCGCGAACGTTTTTTCCGGCAGCCAGGCATGGCATGCCACACGGAATGGCGTTCGCCGACTGAAAAAAAGGAGTCCGCCTGTGGCTATTCGCTATGGCAAAGGGCTGATAGGAGGCGTGCTGGTAATCGCCCTTCTGGCCCTGCTGATCCACTGGATCGGCATCAACACGATCGAACATTACCGCGACGATTTGTTGTTTTACCTGCAAGCTCATCTGATTCTCGTCCTCGCCTCCATGCTGGCCGCCCTTGTCGTGGGCATCCCTGCCGGCATATTCCTCAGCCGCCCGAACATGATCGGCCGCGCCGAGCGCTTCATGCAGTTCTTCAATATCGGCAACACGGTTCCGCCTCTCGCCGTTCTGGCCATCGCCCTCGGCATCCTCGGCATCGGCAGTGGCCCGGCGATCTTCGCCCTCTTCCTCGCCTCCTTGCTGCCCATCGTGCGCAACACCTACGAAGGCCTGAAAAACGTCCAGGGCTCACTCAAGGAAGCCGCGGTCGGTATCGGCATGACGCCCACTCAAGTGTTGTGGCGTGTCGAATTGCCCAACGCCGTGCCGATCATCATCGGCGGCGTGCGCGTGGCACTGGCGATCAATGTCGGAACCGCGCCGCTGGCCTTCCTGATCGGCGCCAACAGCCTCGGCAGCCTGATCTTCCCCGGTATTGCCCTGAACAATCAGCCGCAACTGCTGCTCGGCGCCGCGTGTACCGCGCTGCTGGCCTTGTTGCTCGATGGCCTGGTGACCCTCGCCAGCCGTCTCTGGCTCGAACGCGGTTTGCGCCCGTCTTAAGCCTCGGCAAAGGAATCGTCATGAAAACATCAAGCTTTTTACTGGGCTGCGTTCTGCTGTTTGCAGGATTTGCCCAAGCCGCGGAAAAACCGGTTATTCGCATCGGCGCCCGGGTGTTCACCGAACAGACCCTGCTGGCGGAGATCACTTCGCAATACCTGCGTACCAAAGGTTACGAGGTGCAAGTCACCGGCGGCCTGGGCAGTAACCTCGCCCGCAGTGCCCACGAAAGTGGGCAACTGGACATGCTTTGGGAATACACCGGCGTGTCGTTGGTTTCCTACAACCATGTCACTGAAAAACTCGACAGCGAACAGTCCTACGCACGAGTCAAAGAACTCGACGCGAAAAAAGGCCTGGTCTGGCTCACTCCGTCGAAGTTCAGCAACACCTACGCCCTCGCCCTGCCGAAAAACGTCGCTGACCAGTACCCACAGATCAACACCATCAGCGAGCTCAACTCGGTGCTGCGCAAGGAAGCCCAGACCAACAACCTGGTGGCGCTGGACACCGAGTTCGCCAATCGCTCGGACGGACTCGACGGCATGGTCGAGCTCTACGACATGAACCTGACCCGCAAGAACATCCGCCAGATGGACGCTGGCCTGGTCTATACCGCGCTGCGCAACGGCCAGGTGTTTGCCGGACTGGTCTACACCACCGACGGTCGACTCAACGCCTTCAAGTTGAAACTGCTGGAAGACGACAAGCATTACTTCCCGGACTACACCGCCGCACCGGTGGTGCGTCAGGCCTACCTTGATGCGCATCCGCAACTCGCCGAACAGCTCAAGCCACTGGCTGAACTGTTCGACGACGACACCATGCGCGAGCTCAACGCGCGGGTCGATGTCGAGCATCAAAGTCCGTCAGCCGTCGCCGCCGATTTCCTGCGCCGCCACCCGATTAACTAAGGAGGAAAAGTCATGGAATTCTTGAACGCCTTTTCCCATCTCGACTGGTCGCAGGTTTTGCACCTGACGTGGCAACACATCACGCTTGTCGGGATCGCCGTAACCCTGGCGATCGTGGTCGGCGTGCCGCTGGGCATTTTGATGACACGCTTCCCGAGCCTCGCCGGGCCTTTGCAGGCCAGCGCCACGGTGCTGCTGACCGTGCCGTCGATTGCGCTGTTCGGCCTGCTACTGCCGTTCTACTCGAAATTCGGCCAAGGCCTCGGTCCGATGCCGGCGATCACTGCGGTGTTCCTTTATTCACTGCTGCCGATCATGCGCAACACCTACCTGGCGCTGAGCGGTGTCGAACCGGGTATTCGTGAAGCCGCGCGAGGTATCGGCATGACCTTCGGCCAGCGCCTGCGCATGGTCGAACTGCCGATTGCCGTGCCGGTGATCCTTGCCGGTGTGCGCACCGCCGTGGTCATGAACATCGGCGTCATGACCATCGCCGCCACCATCGGTGCCGGTGGATTGGGCGTACTCATCCTCGCTTCCATCAGCCGCAGCGACATGTCGATGCTGATCGTTGGCGCCGTGCTGGTCAGTCTTCTGGCGATCTTCGCCGACCTCATTTTGCAGTGGCTGCAACGTTCGCTGACTCCAAAAGGACTCCTTAAATGATCGAACTTCAAAACCTCAGCAAGACCTTCCAAAGCAACGGCAAAGATGTGAAAGCCGTGGACTCGGTGAGCCTGACTGTCAATGAAGGCGAAATCTGTGTGTTCCTCGGGCCATCGGGTTGCGGCAAAAGCACCACGCTGAAAATGATCAACCGCCTGATCAAGCCGACCTCGGGCAAGATCCTGATCAACGGCGAAGACACCACCGGCCTCGACGAAGTGACCCTGCGTCGCAACATCGGCTACGTGATCCAGCAGATCGGTTTGTTCCCGAACATGACCATCGAAGAGAACATCGTGGTAGTGCCGAAATTGCTCGGCTGGGACAAACAGAAATGCCACGACCGCGCCCGCGAATTGATGAGCATGATCAAGCTCGAACCCAAGCAATACCTGCATCGTTATCCACGGGAATTGTCCGGTGGCCAGCAACAACGGATCGGCGTGATTCGTGCACTGGCGGCCGATGCGCCGCTGTTGTTGATGGACGAACCGTTCGGCGCGGTCGACCCGATCAACCGCGAAATGATCCAGAACGAGTTCTTCGAAATGCAGCGGGCGCTGAACAAGACCGTGATCATGGTCAGCCACGACATCGACGAAGCCATCAAGCTCGGTGACAAGATCGCGATCTTCCGCGCTGGCAAGCTGCTGCAGATCGACCATCCGGACACACTGCTTGCGCATCCGGCGGATGACTTTGTCAGCAGCTTCGTCGGTCAGGACAGCACCCTCAAGCGCCTGTTGTTGGTGAAAGCCGAAGACGCAGCGGACAACGCGCCCTCTGTCAGCCCCGAAACACCCGTGGCCGAGGCGCTGGAATTGATGGACGAGCACGACCGCCGTTACGTGGTGGTGACTTGCACCGAGAACAAGGCGCTGGGCTACGTGCGCCGCCGCGACCTGCACCGCCAGACCGGCACGTGCGGGCAATACCTGCGCGAGTTCAACGCCACCGCTGCCTACGACGAACATTTGCGCATCCTGTTGTCACGGATGTATGAGTTCAACCGTTCGTGGCTGCCGGTGATGGATGCCGAAAGGGTGTTTTTGGGTGAGGTGACGCAGGAGTCGATTGCGGCCTACCTGAGTTCAGGTCGTTCACGCGGGATGAAGACCAGTATCGTCTCGCCAGCAGAGGCCGTGGTCGCCTGATCAATAAATAGTCAGAAACGAACCTGTGGCGAGGGAGCTTGCTCCCGCTGGGTCGCGAAGCGGCCCCTCTTTTAAAAAAGCGGGGACTGCTTCGCAGTCCAGCGGGAGCAAGCTACCTCGCCACAGTTTTTTGTGTTTTCAAAGACTGGAAAAGAATATCAACACCGAGGTGGGCTCTGGCACTGCTAAAGCACCCGCCACATTAATCAAAATCGCCTTCACACCCGCCTCTCGCCGCCAACGTCGCCGATGTTGACGCCATCACACTTCTCTACGAACTAGCTGACAAAAGCATCGAACGTGCAGGTATTTTTAACACTGGAAAAATCACGGGGAACATCTGCCCGTCACACAGGTCCGCTACAAAGAGTGATATCGGGTACGCACGTCAGAAGCGTGCAAAAACGCGACATTTTTTGTTGATCTCAAGCCCCTCACGCCCTAAAGTTCGCGCCGAACGTCCATGCTGGAAACGATCCATCCGGCTCAAGTACTGACGACGAGACAGCAAGGCCAAGGGAAAGCTGCACTTCCCATGGCCTTTTTGCTTTCGGCGACATGCCTTGGGAAGTAGGCGAACCAAAGTGGGGATACGGAGGACGTTCATTTGCACCCATTGATTAACGACGTTTGCCACTAGGAGTCCCAAGTATGTCGATCCAGGTCGAAGACTATTTTGCGCGCGAAACCTTTCAGAAAATGAAGGCGTTCGCCGACAAGCAAGAAACCCCGTTCGTGGTGATCGACACCGCGATGATCAGCCAGGCCTATGACGACCTGCGCGCCGGTTTCGAATTCGCCAAGGTCTACTACGCGGTCAAGGCCAACCCGGCCGTGGAAATCATCGACCTGCTCAAAGAGAAAGGCTCGAGCTTCGACATCGCCTCGATCTACGAGCTGGACAAAGTGATGAGCCGCGGCGTCAGCGCCGCCCAGATCAGCTACGGCAACACCATCAAGAAATCCAGGGACATCCGCTACTTCTACGAGAAGGGCGTACGTCTGTTCGCTACCGACTCCGAAGCCGACCTGCGCAACATCGCCAAAGCAGCGCCGGGTTCGAAAGTCTATGTACGTATTCTCACCGAAGGCTC
Source organism: Pseudomonas sp. Sample_22 (assembly GCF_004307635.1). Lineage (NCBI taxonomy): Bacteria > Pseudomonadati > Pseudomonadota > Gammaproteobacteria > Pseudomonadales > Pseudomonadaceae > Pseudomonas > Pseudomonas sp. Sample_22. Next base: position 127,461 of record NZ_RCNY01000093.1, on the reverse strand, counting down.
GACCACCGCCGACTGGCCATTGTCGCGCAAATTCGGCTGCCAGACCGACATGGCCATGGACCTGCTGATCCTCGCCCGTGACCTCGGCCTGGTGCCCTACGGCATCTCCTTCCACGTCGGTTCGCAACAGCGCGACATCAGCGTCTGGGACGCGGCTATCGCCAAGGTCAAAGTAATCTTCGAGCGTCTGAAAGAAGAAGACGGCATCGAACTGAAGCTGATCAACATGGGCGGCGGCTTCCCGGCCAACTACATCACCCGCACCAACAGCCTGGAAACCTACGCTGAAGAAATCATCCGTTTCCTCAAGGAAGACTTCGGTGATGACCTGCCGGAAATCATCCTCGAACCCGGCCGCTCGCTGATCGCCAACGCCGGTATCCTGGTCAGTGAAGTGGTATTGGTCGCGCGCAAGTCCCGCACTGCGGTTGAGCGCTGGGTATATACCGACGTGGGCAAGTTCTCCGGCCTGATCGAAACCATGGACGAAGCCATCAAGTTCCCGATCTGGACCGAAAAGAAAGGCGAGATGGAAGAAGTGGTCATCGCCGGCCCGACTTGCGACAGCGCCGACATCATGTACGAAAACTACAAGTACGGCCTGCCGCTGAACCTGGCCATCGGTGATCGCCTGTACTGGTTGTCGACCGGTGCCTACACCACCAGTTACAGCGCCGTTGAGTTCAATGGCTTTCCGCCGCTGAAATCGTTTTACGTTTGATAGGCATCCTCTCTGGTCCTGAAACAGGGTAACCCGTGTTCAGGACGAGACAACTCCATTAAAAAAGCCCATAAATTTTATGGGCTTTTTTTTCATTCACGAAGCCAAAGCTCAAGGTGGTTCATCATCTTCACGCACTCACCAGCGCCCTCCAGGGTGCCGGCCAGCTTGAAGTTTAATTCGCCGAGCCTCGCTGCCGTCTTTGCCCGGAGCAGCTCAATGAACACCCCATGGATACGTCGATAAAGCTCCTCAATGAATAACTGCATCTGAGCGATCACCGCAACGAACCCGGTGAATAACGCTGCAATATCTGCCTTATATTCTTCAGCGCTGACTGAAGGGTCCCTCGAAGAGTAATTGAAGTCCCAGACCGGAGTAGTCACAGGCTCGCCGAATAACGCCTGCGCAACCTTTGGCGTTGCATGGCAATTACAGGACCGATATTCCATGGCTGTGGTGAATACCGACCTCAACCCAAACGATTCTACATATACTTCTCCCAACGTAAATTTCAATTCTCCTACCGCGATTCTTAGCTCATCGAATCGAAGAGCCAGTTCATGAATCAAATCTGGCACCTTCGTAGGCGGAAATAACATCCAGGTCGGGGACCTGGATAAAATGAACTGCCTGAAATCCACCAGATCAATGGGCTCATCCCGCGAGGTTTTTCCGGTCATCTCCAAACATTCACGAGTGAATATGTCGAGATCTGAAAAAAAAGCTTCGCCTAAAAGCAAAGTTTCTCTGGTACGCCCCCAAAAGGTCTTTAAATATCGCTCATTGAACGGGGCATTCACCAGCCGCGAGTCCTTGGGCAGACTGGCAAGTTGATGGCCGTTTTTTCTACGAAGCTCAAGCATAAGCGATATACGATCAAAGGTCGGATACAAAGAACCTAGAAAAGTGCTGTATCGATTTAAAATGCGCCGTTGCGCTGATGTAAAACCATAGTCTTGTGAATTCATATTCATCATTTGAAGGGGATGGGCATATGACCACCCCCTAAATCCTGTTTATTGATAAACTGGTTTCATGTATTTGACAACTTCCGCTATTTTGGACACTGCACTATCCGCTCGCTTTTCGACGGAAATCGAAGCATCTTGCTTGAACTCACGAGAAAATTTTTCTACATCATTCTTCAGCTTTGAAAACTCATTTACGTATTTCGAACGACCGTCATCCACCTCGTTCAATGTCTTGACCAGAGTGATTTTCCCATCAATCTGGAGAATATGCCTGGCGTACTTTTGCGAGTGCGCTCGCAAATCAGTTGCCTTCTCGGCGAGTCGGTTATACGCGGCCACCATATTGAGAAAAGAAATAGCCTCACCTATACCCGAGATTATTTTCTTAAGCATATCAACAGCAAATAACGCAACCTGGACCTGCGGGGGTGCCAAACCCAACGCTTTCAAACTTTCAAGTGACAATTGAGCTTCTTCGCCAATTTTTTCGACGCCAGCTTTGGCGATCAAGTCAATCGCTTCGGACACCGACTTCATCTGCTCAGTCAGCTCGGCCAATTTTTCCTCGGTTTTAATCTTGAGGTCTTCCGTGAATATCCGATCCTGCGTGAGCGCTACAATCCATCCTTCAGGAGCCTCCCGATCATACGGGATGCTAATACCCCTTTGAATGCTTTTTAGATCCTCAGCATGTGCGCAGACTTTATTGGAAAGGTTATTGAGTTCCACCTCCATATCCTCCCGTACTTCATCCGCATCCTCCGGATTAACCAATTCTGCCTGGTAGCCTTTGAGCTTTTTCTCGGCACGCTCAAGAAAAAGAGTAAAGTCCTGAGCATTCTTGCGCAGCTCAAATGTAATCTTGTTAATATTGAACGCTACGCTATTCATCGTAACAACAGTGCCCGGCAAGTAATCGAATTGTTCGAAAAGCATTTGCGCAGAAGTATTCGCCCCTTGCACTTCAGCATTATGACCACGCAGCTTGACCACATTAAAAACCGGAACATCCACACTATAAATCAACCCACGCATTGCCATCCCCTCCCCAAAAACCAAACGATTGCTCTCATATTCTTTATCAGCCTCTGCGAACACGCTGAGCAACTGATCCGAACCTACTTTTATCTGCTCCCAAGGCTCGACAATACTGAGTATCTGATTCTTGAATCGTCTCAGGGAGGTTGCTTCATCCAGCTTGGTAACGTCTTGCATGGAAGCCGCGATGTAGTTACTCAACGCATTCCATACCAGCATAAGGTTTTGAGTCGCCACTTCAGCTTCAACCGCAACGTAACTCAGGTTCTGCAGATCATCACGCACTCTGTTCAAAGAGCTCAGTGTCTGGCTTTTGCTGGCCATCAATTGATTCGCGGTTCTTTGCAAATCTTTAAGCTTGTTACGCTGAGTGCGTATCTGCTCAGCTTTGACACCCTGGTAGATGCCGAGAATCAAACCGCCAACATTCAAGGTCGCTGCTGCCTTGATTGCCTCTTGAACCATCTGATCATATTGCTTGTTGAGATCCTCAATCTCTTTTGAGCGCTGATCAATTTCATCCTGCAGAACCTGTATATCTGCCCCATAGGTATTGTTCTTAACAAACTCAAGTCGCAACCTGATTTGCGGCAGCACTTTCGTGAGCATGTCGTGGCCAAACTCGTTCAGTCTGGTTCGTACCGACTCGGCGCTTTGATGACATTGCGTGACCTTGAACAGCAGATCATTGAGGTAGATTCGAATTTCGTTTACATCTCCGGGAGACACCTCATCACTGGGGAGGCCTGGAACTTTCATTTTCAGTTTCAGATACTCTTCCGGCGTATTGATATTATATTCTTCCAGATATTTCGATATCTTGAGGTCCTCATACACCTCTACAATTGAGTAACCTGTCCCGAGGATGCTGCCGGCAAAAATTTTCAGCTCGTTGCCTGTCAGCATTATGTCCCGGCGTAATGGTGACCAGCGCTTGGCATGGTTATAGGTCAAAGTGAATGTAAATAAAAAATCACTCGCCGTCAGCCCCTTGCCCCCCTCATCACCCGCGCCGTAATTCAAGTATGCAATTACATCTTGCAGCCGAACAGGAAGAGAAAGCCCTAACGTTTCATACTTCTTGAGACTGATGATCTGTTCCTTGGTCAACTGTATCCCCATTCCACGGTGATGCTCTTCACCCACACCTAACGATGCATTCACAAACACCTGGGGTGTTTTGGCGGCAGCTTCGACCAGTTCATTATTCGTTTTCAACTCCATCAGAGACTCCTTGTCTTCGTCGAGTATTAAGAAAGAATTAACAACAACAATATTCAAGCGCCGCTTCCGGCGACACTTTTCAATACTGTGAAAACAACCTTAAGGCGATACGAAACAAATCAACAAGTCTTAAAATATTAAAATTCAAGACAGCAGACATTAATAAAATAACCAGACCAGCAACAACCATCCCGCCCGCCAACTTTTACAGCGCGAGATTTTAATATGGGCTTTCTATTAATTAATGAACAGCGAAGCTGTTACGACGTGACCAACTGTGATAATCGCTGTTGATAAACTTCAGCCATCCCACGAATCTGCGGATGTCTTGCGCTCGACAAGGCTACAACGCTCACCCGCAGGAAATTGCTGTTTCCTCCCGCCAACGCCTTGTGCAACCACTCCAGAGCCTCGCCGATTTGTCCTTCTTCCGCCAGGAGCCCTGCATAACTGAATTGCCCACGAAAATCCCCGCCGAGCGCCGAGCGTCGATACCAGCTTCGCGCCGCGAGTGGGTCAGCGAGGCAAAACTTGCCTTCCTCCAGATAACGCCCCAACAGATTCATCGACTTCGCATGGCCCAGTTCGGCTGCCTGGCGATACAGACTCAAGGCTTGCCGCTGATCCACCGCCACGCCACGCCCGGTCGCCAACAGATTGGCATAGTTGTATATCGCCCAATCCAGTCCGGCTTCGGCAGCCTGGCGATAATGCCCCGCAGCAACCGTCGCATCGGCTACGCAACCCCAACCGTGTTCATGACAACGACCCAGCATGTTGCGCGCCATCAAATGCCCGCCTTGGGCAGCGATCTCGAACCAGCGCACAGCCAGCGGCTGATCCTGCTCAATACCTTGCCCATCCAGCAAAATTTGCCCGAGCAAGGCCTGAGCGTCGAGCACACCCTCACGCGCGGCGATCAAAATCGCCTGTGCAGCGCGTGCCGGGCTTTCCTCGAGCATGGTTTTAAGCTGGTCACCGTCGAGGACTTCCTCGCGGCGCAAACGAAAATCCGCCACTTACACCTCGACCCAGCGGCGCAACAGATTGTGATAAGTGCCGGTCAAGCGGATCAACGATGGGTGATCGGGCACATCGCGGGTCAGGTTGCGGATCGCCCCGTCCATCTCGAACAACAGTGCCCGCTGGCTGTCTTCACGCACCAGGCTCTGCGTCCAGAAGAACGAGGCGTATCGCGTACCCCGCGTCACCGCGTTGACCTTGTGCAGGCTGGTGCCGGGGTACAGGACCATGTCGCCGGCGGGCAACTTCACACGCTGGGTGCCGTAGGTATCCTGGATTTCCAGTTCGCCGCCGTCGTAGTCCTCGGGCTCACTGAAGAACAGCGTGGCCGACAGGTCAGTGCGTACCCGTTCGATGCTGCCCTTGGGTTGGCGCACGGCGTTATCGATGTGGAAATCGAAACTGCCACCGGCCGTGTAACAGTTCAGCAACGGAGGAAAGACCTTGTGCGGAAGTGCTGCTGACATGAACTGCGGATTTTTCCACAGTCGCTCCAGCATGGCCGCGCCAATCTCCTTGGCCAGCGGATGACCTTCCGGCAATTGCAAATTGTGCTTGGCCTTGGCCGACTGGTAACCGGCGGTGATCTTGCCGTCGGCCCAATCAGCCTGTTCCAGAGCCTCGCGGATGCGCTGCACTTCTTCTTTTTCGAACAAGCCTGGAATGTGCAGCAGCATGGCGTAGACACCTGGAAGCAAAAGGACGCCAATGGTATTGATTCTTATTGCCTGTGTAAAACCCGCTAGACGAACGAAGCAGCAAAAACCGTAAGGTCAAATTGTAAAGAATGTAAATTCAGTGCGAATAGCAATATTTCGCAATTGCTACAAATACGTGTTTACCCTATATTCCGCCGCCTCAAATCCTTGGGGAGGGGAATCAAAATGTCACGTCAACACCCACAATTACCGGTCAGCTCACCGCGTTTGCTCGCTTCTGCAATTGGCGTGGCAATCACCGCCGGCTCCGCTGGTCACATGGTTTTCGCGGCTGAAAAAACCGACGAGAAAGCGCCGGGCAACACGATTTCCCTCGGTGCCACGGCCATCACCGGTGAAGCCCAGGACGACACTTCCTACAACGTCGAAAAAGCCTCCTCACCCAAGTACACCGCGCCGCTGGTTGACACTCCGCGTTCGATCACGGTCATCCCGCAACAAGTCCTCAAGGACACGGGCGCCATGAACATGCAGGACGCATTGCGCACCGTTCCCGGCATCACCTTCGGGGCCGGTGAAGGTGGCAACCCGCAAGGCGACCGTCCGTTCATTCGTGGTTTCGATGCCCAAGGCGACACCTATCTGGATGGCGTGCGCGATACCGGTTCGCAGAGCCGCGAGATCTTCGCCGTAGAGTCGATCGAAGTCAGCAAAGGCCCGAACTCGGCCATCGGAGGCCGCGGCGCGGCCGGGGGCAGCATCAACCTGGTGAGCAAAAAAGCGCATCTGGGCGACTCGTTCGACGGTGGTTTCACCTGGGGCTCCGACCAGACCCAGCGTTACACCATGGACGGCAACTATCAGTTTTCCGACACCGTCGCCGGCCGTCTGAACCTGATGAGCCACGAGAGCAACGTCGCCGGCCGTGACAGCGTCGACTACGATCGCTGGGGCGTGGCGCCGTCGCTGGCGTTCGGCCTGGGCACCGACACCCGGGTCAACCTCGACTACTACCACCTCGAAAGCAACGACACGCCGGACTCGGGCATTCCTTATTCGATTCCGACCGCAGGCTCGGCGGCGCGCACCAAGTCCAATCCGGACAAACCGGATGACGGCGGCGACAGCAGCAACTTCTATGGCCTCGACAACCGCGACTTCCGCAAGACCCGCGTCGACACGGCCACCATTGCCATCGAGCACGACCTGAGCGACGCGCTCACGGTCAAGAACACCCTGCGTCATGGCAACAGCATGCAGGACTACATCCTGACCCAGCCGGACGACAGCAAGGGCAACGTCAACAATGGCAGCGTCTGGCGCCGTGCGAACACCCGCGTCAGCAACACCGAGACCACCACCAACCAGACCGACCTGTTTGGCGACGTCTACATCGCCGGCTTCAAGAACAGCTTCGCCACCGGTATCGAGCTGAGCCGCGAAGAAAGCAAGAAGTCCTCGTACAACGTCAACACCGACACCACGCCAAGAACTGCCGCAGCGACCACTAACTGCAGCCCCGCGCTGATCGGCGCGCCAAGCGGTTACAACTGCACCTCGCTGTCCAGCCCGAACCCGAGCGACCCATGGAACGGCGCGATCTCGCGCAACTATGCCGGCACCGACACTACGGGTAAAACCTACGCGCTTTACGTGTTCGACACTTTGACGTTGTCCGAGCAGTGGCTGGTGAACATGGGCCTGCGCTACGACCACTTCGACACCGACTACAAGACCTACAACGCGGCCGGCACCACCACCTCCAAGGGCGATGATGTCAGCGAATTCGTTACCGGTCAGTTCGGTGTGGTCTACAAGCCGGCGGAAAACGGCAGCATCTATGCGTCCTACGCAACATCCGCCACCCCACCGGGCGCGACCCTGGGCGAAGGCCAGGACGGCAACCCGCTGGGTGGCACGCCTGATCGCAACGGCAACCTGCTCGCCAGCGACATGGAGCCGGAGACCACCAAGAACTACGAAATCGGTACCAAGTGGGATCTGTTGAACGATCGTCTGTCGCTGACGGCTGACATCTTCCGCACCGAGAAAGAAAACGCTCGGGTGCAAACCAACACCACCACGTACGAAAACGTCGGCAAAACTCGGGTTCAAGGTTTCGAACTGTCGGCCACTGGCAAGCTCACCGACAAATGGCAGGTCTTCGCCGGTTACGCCTACATGGACAGCGAGCAAATCGATGGCGGCGACATGCCGGCCAACCGAGCCAACAATGGCAACGAACTGCCGAACACACCGAAAAACAGCGCCAGCCTGTGGACGACTTACCAGGTCACGCCGAAGCTGACCATCGGCGGCGGCGCATTCTATGTCGACGACGTGTTCGGTAGCGCAGCCAACACCACCATGGTTGACTCCTACGTTCGCTACGATGCGATGGCGGCCTACAAGCTGACCAAAAACGTCGACCTGCAATTGAACGTGCAGAACCTGACCGACGAAACCTACTACGACAAAGCGTTCTCGACTCACTTCGCCAACCAGGCGGCGGGCCGTACTGCTTTGCTGAGCACCAACTTCCACTTCTGATTGACTGTCATACGACAATCGCTGTGGGAGCGAGCTTGCTCGCGATGGGGCCATAACATTCAACATGCATGTTGACTGTAAGGCCGCCATCGCGAGCAAGCTCGCTCCCACAGCTTTTGTGTGTAAAAGGAATGTTTCTCGACAACCCACGGCATAATGCGCGCCGTGATGACAACTTTTGAACGAACAAGGCGAGCGACGTGTTGAAGAAAACCCTGTTCCAGTTGCACTGGTTTTTTGGCATCAGCGCCGGACTGGTCCTGGCCCTGATGGGCATCACCGGGGCGACGGTATCGTTTCAGGACGAGATCCTGTATGCGTTGAATCCATCTGTGTTGCAGGTGCAGAAACAGGTCGCCGGTGTGCTGCCGCCCGCTGAATTGGTGGAGAAGATCGAAGCGGCCACGAACCTGAAAATCGCGATGCTCTCGGTCGACATCGACAACGACGTCGCCGCAAAAGCCTTCTTCACCCCGGCACCGGGTGAGCGCCGCGGCCCCATGCGTTTCTTTGATCCGTACACCGGCGAATTGCTGGGCGACGCCACTGGCCAGCAGTTCTTCGGCCTGATGCTGCAACTGCACCGTTTTCTCGCCATGGGCGATACCGGTCGGCAAATCACCGGCGCCTGTACCTTGATCCTGGTGTTCTTCTGCCTGTCCGGCCTCTATCTGCGCTGGCCGCGCCAGTGGAAAAGCTGGCGCGCGTGGCTGACTCTCGACTGGAAGAAAAAAGGTCGCAGCTTCAACTGGGACCTGCACTCGATCGCCGGCACCTGGTGCCTGGTGTTTTATCTCCTGGCAGCGCTGACCGGGCTGTCCTGGTCCTACGAGTGGTACAACAAGGGTCTGAACAAATTGCTCTCCGACTCACCGCAGAACGAACGCGTTCGTGGTGGTCGCGGCCCGGCACCAAAAGGCCCGGCGCCGACAGCCGATTACTCGGCCATGTGGAGCAGCATCTACAGCGCGGCCGGTCCCGGCCTGAGTTTCTATAACACCCGCATGCCACCGGTGGCCGGACAACCGGCGACCGTTTTCTATTTGCTCAAGGATTCGCCCCACGACCGCGCGCTGAACCAGATCACCCTCGATCCGCTCACCGGCGTCATCAAGCGGCACGAGCGCTACAGCGACAAGAGCTTCAAGGCACAGTTGCTGACCAGCATCTATGCGCTGCATGTCGGCAGTTTCTTTGGCATTGGCGGACGGATCATCCTGACGATCACCGCGCTGACCATGCCGCTGTTCTTCATCACGGGCTGGATGTTGTACCTCGATCGTCGACGCAAGAAACGCCAGATCAAGGACGCACGCAAAGGGCTGGCCCAATCAGCCAGCGATGTGCCAGCGTGGCTGATCGGCTTCGCCAGTCAGAGCGGCTTCGCCGAGCAACTGGCGTGGCAGACTGCCGGCCAATTGCAGGCCGCCGGCCTGCCGGTCAAGGTCCAGCCGTTGGCGGATGTCAGCGAGCAGGATCTGCGTGAATCGAGCAACGCTTTGTTCGTGGTCAGCACTTTCGGCGACGGCGAAGCACCCGATAGCGCCCGGGGGTTTGAACGCAAGTTACTGGGCCGCAGCTTGAGCCTGGAAAGCCTGAACTATGCGGTACTCGGCCTCGGTGACCGCAAGTATCAACACTTCTGTGGATTCGCCCGACGCCTGCACAGCTGGCTCGGCGAACATGGCGGCAAGACCCTGTTCGCCCCCGTGGAAGTCGACAGTGGCGACCCTTACGCCTTGCGTCACTGGCAGCAACAACTGGGCCAGTTGACCGGTCAGGCGCCGGTGGACACCTGGCAAGCGCCGAGCTACGACAACTGGACCCTGACCCGCCGCGAACAAATCAACCCGGACAGCAGCGGTTCGCCCGTCTATTTGCTGGGCCTCACCGCACCCACCACCAGCAGTTGGCTGGCTGGCGATCTGGTGGAAGTGTTGCCGCGCAACTGCCCTTGGGCGATCGAACATTTCCTTGATGGCCTGGGCATTGATGGACGGGCAACGATTGAACTCGACGGTTTGTCGCAACCGCTGGAGCAAGCCCTTGCCAGCCGCCAACTGCCAGAAAACCGCAGCCATCTGGTCGGCCTGCACGCGCAAGCGCTGGTAGCCGCTCTGGTGCCGTTGGCCAAGCGCGAATACTCCATTGCCTCGATTGCCGCCGACGGCATTCTGGAGTTGATCGTTCGCCAGGAACTGCATGCCGATGGCAGCCTCGGTGTCGGCTCCGGTTGGCTCACTGAACACGCGCCTGTAGGCAGCAGCATCAGTCTGCGGGTGCGCCGCAACAGCGGCTTCCATCTCCCGAACGAACCCGTGCCCATGATTCTGATCGGCAACGGCACCGGTCTGGCCGGCTTGCGCAGCTTGCTCAAGGCGCGGATTGCCGATGGCCAGCAACGCCAGTGGCTGTTGTTCGGCGAGCGCCATCGGCAACACGATTACCTGTGCCGCGATGAGCTGGAAGAGTGGTTGATTTCCGGAGATCTCCAGCGCCTGGACCTGGCGTTCTCGCGGGATCAGGCCGAAAAGATCTACGTGCAGGATCGCCTGCGCGAATCGGCCGGCGAATTGAAGAAATGGCTGGCGGACGGCGCGGTGATCTACATCTGCGGCAGCTTGCAGGGCATGGCCTCCGGGGTCGATCAAGTGCTCAATGATGTGCTCGGTGCTGTCGAAGTCGAGCGCCTGATCGAACAAGGCCGCTACCGCCGCGACGTGTACTGACAACTGCGCACCTGCCCCTGTCGTTGATCGTTCCCACGCTCTGCGTGGGAATGCGGCCCTGGGACGCTCTGCGTCCCAAAAGCCGAACGCAGAGCGTCCGTAGAGGCGTTTCCACGCAGAGCGTGGGAACGATACTCCATCAGCGGGTCACACCGGCTGCAACGTCTGTTCAAAGACGGAAACCCCATCCAGATCCCGTAACACCACGCTCAACGCCCCGCTTTGCCCTTCGATATTCACCTCACCGAAAAACTGAAACCCGGCAAACGGTGAAATGTTCTGCGCGGGCGGTGCTTTCTGGAACACCACTTGCGGGCCGAAGGTTTTATCCAGCGGATTAGGCCCGTAGCTCCCGGCATTCAGGGGACCTGCGACGAACTCCCAAAACGCTTCGAAATCCTGGAACGCGGCGCGGTCCGGGTGGTAGTGATGCGCGGCGCAATAATGCACATCCGCTGTCAGGAACAGGAAGTTGCGCACCTGCTGCGCCCGCAGGAACCCCAGCAGCTCGGCAATTTCCAGCTCGCGGCCCTGGGCCGGTCCCGGATCACCATTGGCCACCGCCTCCCAGCGCTCGACACCGGGGCTGACCTCGCCATCGGGCACGCCGAGGCCGATGGGCATGTCGGCAGCGATGACTTTCCATTGTGCCTTCGAAGCTTTCAACGATGCTTTCAACCAGTCCAGTTGTTCACGACCGAGGAAGGGTTTGGCGCCACCCAGGTTGTCGTCATTGGCCTCGCGGTAACTGCGCATGTCGAGCACAAACACATCGAGCAATGGTCCGTAACTGAGCTGGCGATAGATCCGTCCGCCACCATCGGCGCTCTGCAAACGCATCGGTGCATATTCGAGCCAGGCCTGACGCGCGCGACCCACCAGCCTGTGGATATCTTGGCTCTTGTAGCGCTCATCCAGTTGCTTGCCCGGCGACCAGTTATTCACTACTTCATGGTCGTCCCACTGCCAGATTTGCGGCACTTCGGCGTTGAAACGACGGATGTTTTCATCCATCAGGTTGTAGCGGTAATTGCCGCGGTAGTCGTCGAGGGTTTCGGCGACTTTGCTCTTGGCTTCGGTGGTGAGGTTGCGCCACACGCGACCGCTTTCGGTGGTGAGCTGGGCGGGTACGGGGCCGTCGGCGTAGATGGTGTCGCCGCTTTGGATAAAAAAGTCCGGCAGGCGCAAACGCATGGCTTCGTAGATGCGCATGCCGCCGATGTCCGGGTTGATGCCGAAGCCCTGACCGACGGTGTCGCCGCTCCAGACGAACCGAATGTCGCGGCGAGTTTGCGGCACGCTGCGCAAGTGGCCGAACCACGGTTCGCTGGCGACGCCGCTCTGGGCATCTTCAAACTGTACGCGATAGAAAATCGCCTGGTCGGCGGGCAACCCGGTCAACTCGACACGGGCGGTGAAATCGGAGCGGGCATCGGCCAATGCCGAGACGAAACGCCGAGGGTTGGGGAACAGACTGCGGGTGTCCCATTCCACCACCATTCGAGCCGGGCGGTCGCTGCGGCTCCAGATAATCGCCCGGTCTCCCAACAGGTCGCCGGACTGCACGCCGTCGGTGAGTTGTGGTCGATCCTTGACCGAAGCGATGACCGCCGGCGCCAGCCCCGGCAACAACAGTCCGGCGCCGACCGCTTGCATCACACGACGACGGCCAAGGTTGAAATCGCTCATGGTGTTCTCCCTGGAAAAGGAAAAACTTAAGCACGTGTCCGTGACGCTGATGTGAAACCGCGATCCTTGTAGGAGCCGAGCTTGCTCGCGATGGCGGTGTTTCATTCACCTCGATGTTGAATGTCAGTCCGTCATCGCGAGCAAGCTCGGCGCCTACAGGTTCCGCCTCAGGCCTTGGCCGGCTCCAGCGCCAACTCAACCGTCTCCGGGCGCTTGACCAGCGCATACACCACCGCCGTCAGCAAACTCCCGGCGACAATCGCCAGCAGATACAGCAACGCATGATTGATCGCATTCGGAATCAGCATCACGAACAACCCACCGTGGGGCGCCATCAGTTTGCAGCCGAAATACATCGACAACGCACCGGTCAGCGCACCACCGGCAATGCTCGCCGGAATCACTCGCAACGGATCTTTCGCAGCAAACGGAATCGCCCCTTCGGAGATGAAGCACAACCCCAGCACCAACGCCGCTTTACCGGCCTCGCGTTCGGTCTGGGCGAATTTGCGTCGGGCGATGAACGTGGCAATCCCCAGGCCAATCGGCGGCACCATGCCGGCGGCCATGGTCGCGGCCATCGGTGCATAACTCTGCGACGCCAGCAGTCCCACCGAAAATGCATAAGCGGCTTTGTTGATCGGTCCGCCGAGGTCGACGCACATCATCGCGCCCAGCAGCACGCCGAGGAGAATCGCGTTGGTGGTGCCCATGCTGTCGAGAAAATGCGTAAGCCCGGCAAGCATCCCCGCCACCGGTTTACCGACCACATAGATCATCACCAGACCGGTAAACAAACTGGCGAGCAGCGGAATGATCAGAATCGGTTTCAACGCCTCGAGGCTTTGCGGTAAACGCGCGTAGCGGTTGATCGCCTGCGCCGCGTAACCGGCGATAAAACCGGCGATGATCCCGCCAATGAATCCAGCGCCCAGGGTGCTTGCCAACAGTCCACCGATCATCCCCGGCGCCAGGCCCGGCCGGTCAGCAATCGAGTAGGCGATGTAGCCCGCCAGCAACGGCACCATCAGCTTGAACGCCGTGTCGCCGCCAATTTGCATCAGCGCCGCCGCCAGCGTGCCCTCTTCCTTGAACGCAGTGATGCCGAACACGAAGGACAAGGCGATCATCAAGCCGCCCGCTACCACCATCGGCAGCATGAACGAGACGCCGGTCAACAGGTGCTTGTAAACGCCGGTCTTGTCTTTTTTGGCCGCGGCGCTGGCACCCGTCGCTGCGCTTTCCTGGGTGCCTTCGGCGAGGGCCTTGTTCAATGTCGCTTCGGCTTGCTTGAGCGCAATGCCGGTGCCGCAGCGGTAGATTTTCTTGCCGGCGAAACGCTCGGTGGCCACTTCGATGTCTGCTGCCAGCAACACCACGTCGGCATCGGCGATGGCCTGCGCACTCAGCGGGTTGCGCGCACCGACCGAGCCCTGGGTTTCCACTTGCAGGTCGTAGCCCAAGCGCTTGGCCGCTTGCTGCAATGCTTCGGCGGCCATGAAGGTATGCGCGACACCGGTCGGACACGCGGTGACCGCGACCAGGCGCGGCGCATTTTTTGCGGCCCCCGCCGGTTCCACGACGGCTTCAGCGACGGCTTCAGGCGCTGTGTAAACCTGAGCTTCTTCAGCCCCGCGGCGCAACACTGATTCCACATCCTGAAGGGCCTGGGCCGGGGTGCTCTGGTAGATGCGCTTGCCCACGAATCGCGACATGTCCACCGGCGCACTGGTGACCAGCAACACCCATTCGGCCGCATCGAGTGTGGCCGCCGACAGTTGCCGCTCGGGGTGCGCCGCATCGCTGATCTCGACGCTGGTGCTCCAACCCTGGCGCTGGGCTGCTGCGTCCAGCAAACGGGCGCACAGCACACTGGTGACCATGCCGTTCGGGCAGGCAGTAACAATGGCTAACTTCATGACCAACCCTCTTATTGTTCTGTCAGGGGACGCACGCGCACACCCTGTTCGAGCTGCGCCAGGCGCGCCGCATCGCTGATACCGAAACCGATCTGGGTAACCGCCATCGCGGCAATTGCCGTGGCCGTTCGCAAGGTTTGCTCAGGCGTATCGGCACTGACCAATCCGTGCAGCATGCCGGCCAGCAAGGAATCACCAGCGCCCACGGTGCTGGCGACACTGACCTTGGGTGGCGTGGCATGCAGCGCCGAACCGACACTGAACCAGTTCACGCCGTCGGCACCGTGGGAAATCACCACATGCTCGATACCCAGGGCGTGCAAACGGTTCGCCGCTTCTGCCTGGGCCAGAACCGAAACCGCTTCGCTACCCAGCACCTCTGCCAACTCTTCGCTGTTGGGCTTGATCAGCCACGGGCCGGCCGTGAGCGCGGCGCGCAATGCTTCGCCGCTGGTGTCGAGGGCGACTTTCAAACCGAGGTTTTTCAAGCGCACGATCAGCGCCTGCAACCACTGCGGGCTGACACCCTGTGGCAGACTGCCCGCGACGACGACGGCGTCATGCCCCGGCGCAATCTGGTCAAGCCGATCAAGCAAATCCTGTTGCGCCGCCGCGCTGACCATCGGTCCCGGACCATTGAGGTCGGTGATGCGCCCGTCGCTTTCCGCCAGTTTGATATTGCTGCGGGTCTCGCCGGGAACACGGATGAATGCATCGACAAAACCGCGCTTGGCAAACAGGGTTTCGAACGCTTGCAGATTGTCTTCACCGAGAAAACCACTGACCGTCAGCTGATGGCCCAAGTCCGCCAGCACCTGTGCCACGTTCACCCCTTTACCGGCGGCGTGGCTGTGCAGGGCGTCGCTGCGATTGACCTGACCGGGCTCCAGGCGCGACAACTCGACGGTGAGGTCGAGCGCCGGGTTGAGGGTCAGGGTAAGAATCCGGGCCATTACAGGGCCTCCACTAGTGCGCGCACTTCATTGGCGCTGCCCACGGCGAGCGCCTCTCGGGCAAGAATTTGAGTCTGGCTGAGGCTGAGTTCGCGAATCCGCGCCTTGACCTCGGCAATGCTGCGACCACCGACGCTGAGCTCATCCACACCCAGACCGACCAGCACCGGCACCGCCAGCGGATCGGCCGCCAACTCACCGCAGACACCGACCCACTTGCCATGGGCATGGGCCGCTCGAACGGTGATATCGATCAGTTGCAGCACCGCCGGATGCAAGCCATCGGCCTGGGCGGAAAGCGTCGGATGACCCCGGTCGATGGCCAGGGTGTATTGCGTCAGGTCGTTGGTGCCGACACTGAAGAAATCGACCTCTTTGGCCAGCACCGGCGCCAACAACGCCGCCGACGGCACTTCGATCATGATCCCCAGTTGCAGGTCCGCCACCGGGATTTCCAGGCGCAGGCGTTCGGTCATGTCTCGCGCCTGACGCCACTCATCGACACTGCCGACCATCGGGAACATGATCCGCAACGGACGGTTGTCGGCGGCGCGCAACAAGGCGCGCAACTGCGCTTCCATCACCTGCGGACGCTGCAGGGTCAGGCGAATGCCGCGCACGCCGAGGAACGGGTTTTCTTCCTTGGCAATCGGCCAATAAGGCAGCGGTTTGTCACCGCCGACATCCAGCGTACGCACCACCAGCGGCCGCCCGGCGAGGCCATCGAGGACACGGCGGTATTCGGCTTCCTGCGTCGCCTCGTCCGGCGCTTGCGGGTGGGCCATGAAAATCAGTTCGGTGCGCAACAGGCCAATGCCTTCGGCGCCCTGCTCCACCGCGCCGGTCACACCGGCGCTCTCACCAATGTTGGCAAACACCTCCACCGCATGCCCGTCGGTCGTCAACGCCGGTTGATGGCGTTGTTCGGCGGCAGCCTTCAGACGTTGCTCACGGGTATCACGCTCTTCAGTTGCGCGCTGCAAAGTGGCCACATCGGCATCCACGTGCAGGCGACCGCGCTGACCATCGAGCAACAACGGCGTGCCGGGCGCCAGCAGCAGCACTGCAGGGCCGGCGCCGACCAGTGCCGGAATACCCAGGGCCCGGGCGACAATGGCGCTGTGCGCGGTGGCGCCGCCACGGGCGGTAAGAATGCCGGCCACACGGGCCGGATCGAGACGCGCCACATCGGAAGGGCCGACTTCGTCCATCACCAGAATGTACGGTTGATCCGGCTCGTGCGGGGTTTCGATTCCGCACAGTTGCGCCAACACGCGCCGGCCAATGTCGCGCAGATCGGCGGCGCGCTCGGCGAGCAACGCGTCGTGCAAGGCTTCCTGCTGCCGGGCCGCAGCTTCGATTACCGACATCCACGCCGCTTCGGCGCTTTCGCCCTGCTTGAGGCGGGTGTCGACTTCATCGGTCAACTCAGGGTCGTCGAGCATTTCCTGGTGGGTGATGAAAATCTCGCGAATGGCCTTGGCCTTGCTGCGCTCGATCAAGCCCTGAATGTCCTGGCGTACCGCGGCCAGTGCTTGCTTGAGACGCTCGCGCTCGGTCGCCGCGGATTCACCGCGCAGCGGGTATTCGATGGTTTGCAGCACTTGAATATGCGCCGGGCCGATGGCGATTCCCGGCGCAGCGGCGATAGCCTGCACCAAACTCCCGGAGGTTGGCGCCAGCAGTACTTGCGTCACTTCAGCGATTTCTTCGCGCGGCTGGCTCACCGGTGGCAGCGGCTCGACTTCCTCACCCAGGCCTTCTTCGATGGCAGCCAATAGCGCGGGCAAGGCATCGGCGGCAATACTGGGCTCGGCGATGATTTCCAGCACCTGACCGCGACGGGCGCCGAGGCTGAGCAATTTGCTCAGACTCTTGACCGATACCGCGCTGTCCTGACCATCGACGATGCGGATGCGAATCTCGCCTTCAAAACTTTTTGCCAATTGCGCGAGAATCTTCGCCGGGCGCGCATGCAATCCGTGGGCGTTCGCCAGCGCAATGCGCGCACTCGGCCAATCGGCAGGCAGTTCACCACCGAGCACTTCCAGCACCGCACGGCAGCTGGTGGCGCGCCCCAATTCATGGCCTCGACCTTCTATCAGCAAGGCGCACAGACGTTCGAGCAACGCCTGATGGGCCTCGCCCAGACTGGCCAGGCAAAACAGTCCGTTAAGCGGTTGGCCGAGGTAACGCAGCGGTTTGTCCGGGGTGACGAAGGCCAGTCCCGGACGCTTCACCGTTTGTTCGCTGTGCAGCCACCACAGGCCATCACCCAGCGGCAGAGCTTCGACCTGCTGCAACACTGCCGAGAAACCGTTGCTCACGCAGTCGGCCTGGCGCAGCAAGCGCGCGCCGCGCCAAACCAGCTCTTCGAAATCTTCAGCGGCAACGCCCAGGCCAATCATCTGTGCATCCAGCGCCAGCTCCTGCGGCGCGCCTTGCAGCAGCTTGAGCAAGGCTTCGGCAGAGCTGGCGCGACGCAAGGCCTGTCCCAGATCGGTCTCGCCGAGGGCCCGGGTCAGCAGCTGCAACAGGCGCAGGTGTTCGTCGGATTTGGCAGCGATGCCAATGGCCAGGTAAACGGTCTGGCCGTCGCCCCAATCAACGCCGTCGGGGAACTGCATCAGCCGCACGCCCGTGGTGTATACCTGATCGCGGGTTTGCGGCGTACCGTGGGGAATGGCAATACCTTGACCGAGAAAGGTCGAGCCCTGGGCTTCACGGGCCTGCAGACCGGCCAGGTAACCGTCGGCAACCAGGCCATCGGCGACCAGATGTCCGGCCAGTAATTGCAACGCTGCGGCCTTATCCACAGCCGACTGGCCCATGGAAATCTGCTCTATGGTGAGCTCGAGCATGCTTTCTCCTTTTTGGCACCTTGGGTGCCAGGTATTGTTTTGAATGATTCAGCTTAGGCTTTTGTCTTGAAACAATCTTTGGCGGTTTCGCGGCAGCACCTGCCAAAGCGTATTTAATCCAGAAAATACGCCTGCTGAAACGTTTAATCTAGAATGATTGGCACGTTACTCGATTCTGTTGCGTCGTTGAAGCCCAACTTGTCGGATGCGTTGTGACGATGGTCGACTGCCCGAATCGGGTACGATTGGCGAAAATGTCGAGGCAAGCTCGAGAAAACAAGGAATTGCGGGTTGAAACTCAGTGATATAGCTCAGTTGGCCGGTGTGTCCGTCACCACCGCCAGCTACGTCATCAATGGCAAAGCCGAACAGCAACGCATCAGCAGCGCTACCGTCGAGCGCGTACGCGCGGTGGTCGAATTGCACGGCTTCACACCCAATCCCCAGGCTGCCGGCCTGCGCAGCCGGCACACCCGCACGCTGGGCTTTATTTTGCCGGATCTGGAAAACCCCAGTTACGCGCGAATCGCCAAACTGCTGGAACAGGGCGCGAGGGCTCGCGGCTATCAGCTGCTGATCGCCAGTTCCGACGATGCACCGGACAGCGAACGGCAATTGCTGCAACTGTTCCGCGCCCGGCGCTGTGACGCGTTGATCGTTGCCAGTTGCCTGCCCCCCGGCGACGACAGCTACCGGCAATTACAGGCCAAGGGCCTGCCGATCATCGCCATCGACCGGGTCATGGAGCCCGAGCATTTCTGCTCGGTGATCAGTGACGACCGTGAAGCCAGCCTGCACCTGACGCAAAGCCTGCTCGACCCGCTGCCCAAACAGATTGCCTTGATCGGCGCCCGTCCCGAGCTGAGCATCAGCCAGGAGCGCGCCGCCGGTTTCAAAGAGGCGTTGACCGGTTACAACGGTGAAATGCTGATCGAGCACGGCGAGTCGTTCAGCCGCGAATGCGGTAAACAGTTGATGGAAGAATTACTTCAGCGTGTCGGGCATCTTCCCGAAGCGCTGGTGACCACTTCTTACGTACTGCTGCAAGGCGTGTTCGATGCCTTGCACGACTTCCCGTTGAAAAACCGCCCACTGCGCCTCGGCACTTTCGGCGATACCCAATTGCTGGACTTTTTGCCGTTGCCGGTCAACGCCATGGCCCAGCAACATCAGTTGATCGCCGACAAAGCCCTGGCCCTGGCCCTGGCAGCCATCGAGCAATCCGATTACCAACCCGGCGTGCAGGCCATTGCCCGGACGTTCAAACAACGTATTCGTCAGGACTGAGCCATGGACCTGATCGACACCCACACACACCTGGACTTTCCCGACTTCGACGCGGATCGTCAGGCACTGATGGCCGAAAGCCGCGCCCTCGGGGTCAGGGAAATGGTGGTGCTGGGGGTTTGTCAGGGCAACTGGCAGCGGGCCTGGGAGCTGGTGCAAGACGATCCCGACCTGCATGCCGCGTTCGGCTTGCACCCGGTGTACCTGGACGATCATCGGCCTGAACACCTGACGCAACTCGGCGACTGGCTGACCCGCCTTGCCGGGCATCGGCAGCTGTGTGCTGTGGGTGAAATCGGCCTGGACTACTACATCGAAACCCTCGATCGCCAGCGTCAGCAAGCGTTGTTCGAGGCGCAACTGCGACTGGCGGTGGACTTCAATCTGCCGGCGCTGATTCATGTGCGGCGCAGTCACGCGGCGGTGATTGCCACACTGAAACGCTTCAAGTCGAAACGTGCCGGGATCATCCACGCCTTCGCCGGCAGTCAGGAAGAAGCCCGCGAGTACATCAAGCTCGGCTTCAAGCTGGGCCTGGGCGGTGCCGCGACCTGGCCGCAAGCGCTGCGCATGCACCGCGTGCTGGCAAAATTGCCGCTCGAATCGGTGGTGCTGGAAACCGACTCACCGGACATGGCGCCCGCGATGTTTCCCGGTCAACGCAACAGCCCGGCGCATTTGCCGGCAATCTGTGCCGCACTGGCCGACATCATGGCCATCAGCCCCGAACAACTGGCTGCCGCCAGCACCGCCAATGCCCGTGAGTTGTTCGGCTGGTAAACACATTGAGCAGATCGTTCCCACGCTCTGCGTGGGAATGCAGCCCGGGACGCTCCGCGCCCCATCCAGAGCCGAACGCGGAGCGTCCGATGAGGCATTCCCACGCAGAGCGTGGGAACGATCATGCGATGCGGATTTAAACGCGAAATGCGCTGATCAACTGTTTGAGCTCAACCACCTGCGCCGACAACGCGCGGCTGGCGTCCTCGGTCTGGTGCGCACCCTCAGCGGTGCGCTCGCCGGCGCGGTTGATCTCAACGATGTTCTGGTCGATGTCGTGGGCCACAGCGGTCTGCTGCTCCACGGCGGCGGCGATCTGCTGGTTCTGGTCGACGATCATGCCGACCGCACCGAGGATATTTTCCAGTGCGAGCTGGACCTTTTCTGACTGCCCCACGGTGCCGTTCGCCATCTCATGGCTGACCCCCATCGCCTTGACCGCCGCACCGACACCGCCGTGCAACTTGGCGATCATCTGCTCGATTTCCTCAGTCGATTGCTGGGTGCGTTTGGCCAGGGTCCGGACTTCGTCAGCCACTACGGCAAACCCGCGCCCCTGCTCACCGGCCCGTGCCGCTTCGATCGCAGCGTTCAGCGCCAGCAGGTTGGTCTGCTCGGCAATGCTCTTGATCACTTCCAGCACGCGACTGATGGATTGGCTGTCACTGGCCAGTTGATTGATCACCAACACCGACTGATCAATCTCGCTGGCCAGTGCCGCGATGCTGCCTTGCTGGGACTGCACCAGGCCGCGCCCGCTGATGGTTTCATCGTTGACGCTGTGGGCGCTGCTGACCGCTGCCGCCGCACTGCGCGCCACTTCCAGGGAAGTGGCGGACATTTGGTTCATCGCCGTGGCGACCTGCTCGATCTGGGTGCGCTGCCCGGCCACCGCCTGGTTGCTTTGCGCCGAAACATTTTCCACTTGCCCGGCTTGACGCTCGACCTCGCTGACGGTCTGCCCGACGCGCTCGATCAGGTCATGGATTTTCTTCACCGTGCCGTTGAACACCTCGCCCAACTCTCCCAGCTCGTCGCGGCTGTTGGCACTGAACGTCACTGTCATGTCGCCGGCCGCCACCTTGTCCATGACCCCACCCAGACGCTTGAGTGTGGTTCGGGTAGACGCGTAGAAACCGCCGTAGAGATAGAAGATCAGGACAAACACCACCGACAGCGCCACGGCCTGCAGGATCATGTGTGTGCGGTTCTGGTCCAGACGCTGCTGCAACTGGTTGCCGAGAAACTTCAGGGTGGCTTCATTGAGTTGGTAGGTCGAATCCATCAAGCCAGTGACCTGGTCGTAGAAGGCCTGCCATGGCGTATCGAGTGTATCGGCCATCACCACCTTTTCTTCGAACAGCTCGCTGGCTTTTTTCAACGAGGCTCTGCTGCTGTCTGCCTGAGCAGCCAGGGTCTGCGCCGCGGCCTTGCTGGAGTTTGTCGCGTCCTGCAACTTCAAGCCGTACTCGGCCTGGAGTTTTTCGATCTGCCCCAACAGGTCATCGAATCGGTTGCTCGATGCCGAGTTGAGAAAACCTTGCCCCAGCGAGGCCGCGCCCATCGCACGGCCGTCTCCCAGAATCTGGGTGATGCGCGGAGTGACGTTGGTCACCAGTTCGCTGAGTTGGCGCATGTCGCTTTGATTGTCGAGGCTCAGACCGGCCTGACTGGCAATGAGTTGGCTGAAAAGCTGGGCATTACCCACCAGCTTGCCCGCCAGGGCACTTTTGCTTTGCAGGGATGTTTCCGTTTGCTGTGCCTTGAACGCAGCGACCATCTCATCGCGTTTGCCGTCGAACACCGCAATGTGCTCCGGATCGCTGCTCATTGCCGTCAACCCTTGCAGGCGCGTCAGCACGCTTTTTTCCAGGCTGCTGATTTGCGCCTCGATATTCCCGGCCCTGCCGGACTGGCCGAGGGCAAAATTGATCTGCACCAGGTTGTTCAAGGTTTCCAGATCGCGTCGTAGCGTCAGGCTACTGCCCAACAGGTCGAGGCTTTGCAGTTCGATCCGGGTGCCCTGGAATTCGCGATAGGAATCGCGTACCAGATAGAAATTGGTGACTAACATTGGCACCAGGAACAGGACGCTGATCAGGCTGAACTTCATGCCGAAGCTCAGGCGATTCATTAGCGCGACGGCGGGATAGAGCAAGCTCTTCACTGGAAGTCTCCCTTGGATTTCTTATTTTTATTGGCAGGCGCAGCGAGGCAGCAGATAGCCACTATTGAGCGCTATCCCTGTATAGCTTAAATCGGCAGGAAGTTTTGTAACTTAAGGTTAACGAGAGGCCAGCGCAGCCCTGTAGCAGCGGGTATCAGCCGCTACAGGGATCAATCGCTTCAGGGCAAGACAGTCCACAATGCAAAACCGGCATACCACAGCACCGCCGCTCGCAGCAGTAACTCCCAGAGCCGGTCGAGATTGTTGATGCCGTCGGGCCCTGCGACCGGTGCAGGAATTTCCGCGGCCACCCGCCCAGCCTTCTCGATCAACTGAGCAGCGCTGATGTTCCAGTTCAGCAATTCGTGCAACATCACCCGGCTGACAGCGACAAAATTGCCGACCAGGGCAAAGCTCGCGGCCAGCAAGCGCACCGGCACCCAATCGAATGCGTGACGCAATTGCCCTGCGCGCTCGACCACGGCCGGGTTTTGCCCGTGCTCTTCAGCCAGGGCCAGCAGGCGGTAGCTCAAGGCGGCGACCGGCCCCAACAGGAAGTACCAGAAAATCACCGCAAAGAAACTCTGGTAAGCCTCCCACAGCAAATGCCCTTCAACCCGCTCCAGCAGTTGTTCGCCGCTGTCGGCGCAGATATCCAGATCGCGCTTGGCGACATGGGCCGCCGCTTGCAGGTCTTCTCGACGCCAGGCATCGCGAAACGGCCCAAGACCGGCCAGCAGATCTCCGCGCCCCAGGCTGTAGATAACCACCAACAGGTGTACCGGCAAGGCCAGCAGACCGTAAGCCACCGGGTCAATCACCACCAGCAGCAGGCCCAGTAGCGCAACGGGAAACAGCACCAGCACCGCTAGTACCAGCCATGGACGCTGCACCAGACGCGGGCTGAGCTCAAGCTTGTGCAGCTCGCGAACCCAGCCGCCATCGCGTTGAACCCGATGGCGCAGGGCCGAAAACTTCTCGATCCAGACCGCCAACAGCAACACCAGAAAACTCATTGTCCTTCCTCTTTTGCCAGGGCTGCGCGATAGCGTGCCCAGTCGAACGCCGGCCCCGGATCCGTCTTGCGCCCGGGGGCGATGTCGCTATGCCCACAGATCCGCTGTGCAGTGATCGCCGGGAACGCCGCTTGCAACTGCCGAGTCAGCCCGGTCAACGCATCATACTGAGCATCGGTGAATGGCAGATCATCCGTGCCTTCCAATTCAATGCCCACGGAAAAATCGTTACAGGTTTCCCGCCCCTCGAAATTCGAAACGCCAGCGTGCCAGGCGCGCTCAAGACAAGAGACAAACTGGGTAACCGTACCGTCACGCTCAATCAGAAAATGTGCGGACACCCGCAGATCGGCAATCCCCTCAAAGTAGGGGTGCTCCGTGACATCCAGACGATTCTGGAAAAACGCCTGCACCTTGCCCGTGGCGAACTGCGCCGGCGGCAGGCTGATGTTATGGATCACCAGCAGGGAAATTTCGCCCTCGGGGCGCGCATTGAAGTTGGGCGAGGGGCACAAACGCACGTCCTGACACCAACCGCTCGCGGGGTCCAACTGCATACCGATTCCTTCAACGACAAGTGTGTTGGCCGTCAGTATGCCGCGATAGCCCCCCGGGATGCGATCACTTGCCACGCTCAAGGCGTCGCAGATTGCCGATCACCTTCTCCAGCGCCCGATCAAACAGCAAGGTGTCATCGAGCGTACGCACCGTACCGCGACGAAACTCCAGGGCCAGGCTCGCACGGCTGTGCTCCAGCACCTTCATGCCAGTGCGGTTGACGAAAATGTAATGGCCCGTGACGTCGATAATCGCTGCCAGCTTGCAGCGCAGCGTATTGTCCTGATCCTCCTGGAACTCGACCCAGCCACCAAGGCGCAACTGGTCCACGTGCCACAGCCCGATATCATCGGCCGACAAAGGCACCGCAGTGGCCCGTACCGGTCCTTCATCGGCTGACTGCAAGACCATTGCTTCGAGCACCTGAACCAACTCCGGCGCGTCCTTTGGCGCATGAGGCTCAGGCTCGAACAACTGAACATGCAAACCTTCCAGCTCACTGAAAAACTCACTGGTGGCGAACGGATCGAACGTCGAACCACTCAGGCCTTCGCGCAACGCCTTGAGCAAGCCCGGCACCAGCGCCAGCAAGCGCGAACGCGCGTCCGGTTCGTCATGGCACTGAACGCTCCAGACCAACTGCTCCATGGTCTGCACAGCCGCATGCCACTGCGTCGATTGATGACCGTGCTTGAGAAAGGTCAGCAGCAACACTTTGCTCCAGGCGTCCTGAACAAACAGCACCACGCTGCGCGGCAGACTTTTGCCCAACAAGGCCAGATTCAAAGCCTGTTCGACATGTTGACGGGCCAACGCAGCTTTCGCCCGGCCTTCTTCAGCATCACGAGTGCGCTGCTCCAGCAGTTCACTGCGACGCCGCTCATCGGCGGTGAACGCCAGGAAGTCAGCCAGCAGATCGGAAAAAATCGTCGGGTCATCGACGAAGTCATTCAACAACCGCTTCACCACCTGCTCGATGCGCAAGTACAGGCTATCGCGCTGAACATCGTCGCAGCTGCTCCAGCCGAGCGTGGCACTGGCTATTTCATTGAGCAGACGCCTGGCCGGGTGATCGCCGCGACTGAAAAAACGCTTGTCCAGAACCGCCACCTTGACCATCGGGATTTGCAACTGGCCAACCAACGCCTTGAGGCTCTGCGGCAAGTCGCGGTCGTGGCGGATGCACTCGAACAGCATGGCGATCAGGTTGATGACATCTTCATCCGCCACCCCCACCACGCGCGACTTGCCGCTTTTGACACTGACGCGAGTCAGCAACTGTCCCAGCTGATTGCGCAGATCGAAATCGTCCTGACTGGCGTGCGTCGGCACGTATTGCTGCAAGTACGAAAGCAGCCGCAACAGGTCCCGTGAGGAAATCGGCTGTGCGGGCACGCTTGCTTCGAGGGTTGGCGTGAAACGGCCGCGCACCTGGGACAACAGGTGCTGCAATGGCAGAAACACCGGTGGCAGGCTGTCGTCGAGCGCTGGCTCTTGCGACTCAACGGCCACAGGCGTTTCGACAGACGTAGCAATCGTTCGTGCCGGGACGGGCTGGAGATCGGGCAGCACGCCCATGACTACCAATAACTGGTTGGCTTCACCATAGAGCTGGTCAGCATCGTTGAGCACATAGCGCTCGAACAATTTGAGGATAATCAACTTGACCTTGATCTCTACCCCGAGATTGCGCCCGGCCTGCAGGAAAAACTCACACAGCAACGTCGGCCCCAAAGGGTTGTGCCTTTCAATCAGCGTCTTGCCCAACAGCGTACTGAGGCGTGCGGTGAGCTGGTCGAGCGCCAAACCGTCACGATCCAGTATTTTATTGACCATCGCTTCTACCGCGACTGTGCGCTCCAGCTCGTCGCCGGGCTGCGCAAACGAAGCGCCGGCCGACAGCGCCATGGAGCCGTTCACAGGTGTTACGTCGTAGCGGGAAAGACGAGCAAATGCCTCGAAGATCTGATCGAAAAAAAGCCGCTCGATACTTTTGCGCTTGAGGCGCAAATCGCGCATGGCCTGGAAGTAAATGTTCTGCTCGATGCTATCTCGAGCCCGATCCGTCATTTCAAAAAGTGTGTCGTCTGCATTGTCAAACAGCGCCTGCAGGCCTTTCCTGAGCTGCAGCACAGCCTTGTCGCGAACCTGAAGGAGAATCACAGGCAGGCGGGTGAGCGGCGTATGAATCGCCTGATCGGTAGGCGCCTTGTGCAAAGGCACTACATTCCCGTCGTTGTGCATCCCGGTCCCCCTGAAACAATGATTCCACGAATCGTCAAAGTCATGACGTCAATTGCAAGGCGCAATTATCTTGCAAAAAACCACCCCGGTACCAGCGACCCGTGTTCCTCCATGGAAATACAGACCAGTACGGGCGGTATTTGCTTGCGGGAATCGACCAAATGCATGTTTCGCTGCGCCGACAATCTTTCGCACGCCTTGGGTTGCTCCGCGGCATGGCCCTATAATCGGACCACTTTGTTTGTGGAGTCCGTTATGCCGAATCTACGTCTCGCCGATCTGAACGCCGAAATCGAAGCCAACGTGCGCCGCGCGTTGCTCGAAGACATCGGCAGCGGCGACATCACCGCGCAGCTGATCCCGGCCGAACGCCTGGCCAAAGCCACCATCATTACTCGCGACGCTGCCGTCATTGCTGGCACCGCTTGGGTCGACGCGGTTTTCCGGCAACTGGACCCACGGGTCGCAGTGCATTGGCAAGTCGCCGATGGCGAGCGGGTGAAACCCAATCAGGTGCTGTTCCACCTCGAAGGTCCGGCGCGCTCGCTGCTGACCGGCGAACGCAGCGCGCTGAACTTCCTGCAAATGCTGTCCGGTGTGGCCACCCGCGCGCAGTACCTGGCGGACTTCGTTGGCGAAACCCAGGTCAAGCTGCTCGACACCCGCAAAACCCTGCCGGGGCTGCGTCTGGCGCAAAAGTACGCCGTGACCTGCGGCGGTTGCCACAACCACCGCATCGGCCTGTATGACGCCTTCCTGATCAAGGAAAACCATATTGCTGCTTGTGGCGGCATTGCGCAGGCCATTGCCGCCGCGCACAAGATCGCGCCGGGCAAACCGGTAGAGATTGAGGTGGAAAGCCTGGATGAGCTCAAAGAAGCCCTGGCGGCCGGGGCAGACATCATCATGCTCGACGAACTGAGCCTGGATGACATGCGCGAAGCCGTGCGCCTGAACGGCGGCAAGGCAAAACTGGAGGCCAGCGGCGGGATCAATGAAAGCACGCTGCTGCCAATCGCCGAAACCGGCGTGGATTACATCTCGATTGGTGCGATGACCAAGGATGTGAAGGCCGTCGATCTGTCGATGCGCTTGAGTCTCTGATCACATCGAACTGTAGGAGCGAGCAGGCTCGCTCCTACATGAGTGTCAAACCACCAGATTATTCATCTCGCAGTACTCTTCCCACTCGACGCCCAACACTTCGGCAGCTTCCTTGTGCAGCTCCAGGCGCTTGGCCTCGAACTCTTGCGGGGTGCAGGTGTACTTGAGCGTCAACTCCCAAGGCTGCAGGCCCTGGGCCTCCGCCTCATCCTCGAACGCCCACTGGATCTGATCTTTCTGATCGTCGGCGGGCAGGTCCTTGATCTCATCGGCTAACTGGGGTGAGTCGATCAAGTATTTCTTGAGCGCTTCTTCGTGGCGGGCTTCTTGGGTCAACTCTTTAACGGTCATGGCGTTCTCGCTGATCTGGGGAATGGAAGATGGATCTGGATCATCAAGGATCTCTCTGACGCAAAAAACCGTATGAAGCGCGGTTTGTCTGGCCTTCAGAACCATTCGGGATCATCTGAAAACAGAGTGTCGCTGGTGCCCGAGACAGGAATCGAACCTGCGACCTTCGCGTTACGAGTGCGCTGCTCTACCGGCTGAGCTACACGGGCGGTGGGCTAAACCTAGCACTGACTTTAGGGTCAGGCAACTTCCAAGTCGCTTCAATTTTCTGCGGACAAAAAAATGCCCCACAGCTTTCACTGCGGGGCATTTTCTACAACGTTGAAGCCATCAGGCTGAAGGGCTGATTAAACGCCCGAAGCCTTGGCAGCTGCTACGTCTTTGATGGACAGCTTGATACGGCCGCGGTTGTCCACGTCCAGTACCAGTACTTCCACTTCCTGACCTTCCTTGAGGATGTCGGTCACTTTCTCAACGCGAGCATCGCTCAGCATGGAGATGTGCACCAGACCGTCCTTGCCAGGCAGGATGTTGACGAATGCGCCGAAGTCGACGATGCGCTCAACCTTACCGACGTAGATCTTGCCGATCTCGGCTTCAGCGGTGATACCCAGAACGCGCTGACGTGCTGCTTCAGCTGCTTCCTTGGTTTCGCCGAAGATCTTGATCGAACCGTCGTCTTCGATATCGATCGAAGCCTTGGTTTCTTCACAGATCGCACGGATGGTCGCGCCACCTTTACCGATAACGTCACGGATCTTGTCGGTGTCGATCTTCATCGCGATCATGGTCGGAGCGTTGGCCGACAATTCGGTACGCGACTGGCCAATGATCTGGTTCATCTGGCCGAGGATGTTCAGGCGCGCTTCCAGGGCTTGGCCCAGAGCGATCTCCATGATCTCTTCGGTGATGCCCTTGATCTTGATGTCCATCTGCAGCGCGGTGACGCCTTTGGCGGTACCGGCTACCTTGAAGTCCATGTCGCCCAGGTGGTCTTCGTCACCCAGGATGTCGGTCAGAACAGCGAATTTCTCGCCTTCTTTAACCAGCCCCATGGCGATACCGGCAACTGGCGCCTTCATCGGCACACCAGCGTCCATCAGTGCCAGGGAAGCACCGCAAACGGAAGCCATCGAGCTCGAACCGTTGGATTCGGTGATTTCCGAAACCACGCGAATGGTGTACGGGAACACGTCGGCGGCAGGCAGCATGGCCGAAACCGAACGACGGGCCAGACGGCCGTGACCGATTTCACGACGACCGGCACCACCCATGCGACCACACTCGCCTACCGAGAACGGTGGGAAGTTGTAGTGCAGCATGAACGGGTCTTTTTTCTCGCCTTCCAGGGTGTCCAGCAGCTGTGCATCACGGGCGGTGCCCAGAGTTGCAACGACCAGGGCCTGGGTTTCGCCACGGGTGAACAGGGCCGAACCGTGGGTTTTTGGCAGGACACCGACTTCGATGTTCAACGGACGTACGGTCTTGGTGTCGCGACCGTCGATACGTGGCTTGCCGTTAACGATGTTTTCGCGAACGGTGCGGTATTCGATTTCACCGAAAGCCGCTTTGACGTCGGAAGCGGAAGGCTGGCCTTCTTCACCGGACAGCTTGGCAACAACCTGGTCTTTCAACTCGCCCAGGCGAGCGTAACGGTCGGCTTTGACGGTGATGGTGTAGGCCTGGGAGATCGCTTCGCCGAACTCGGCACGGATAGCGCCCAGCAGTTCGGTGGCTTCTGGCGCAGGAGCCCAGTTCCAGGTTGGCTTGGCGGCTTCGGCAGCCAGTTCTTTAACAGCGTTGATCACAACCTGGAATTCGTCGTGAGCGAACAGTACCGCGCCCAGCATCTGGTCTTCGGTCAGCTCTTTGGCTTCCGATTCAACCATCAATACGGCGTCCGAAGTACCGGCAACGACCATGTCCAGGCTCGAGGCAGCCTGTTGCTCGTAGGTCGGGTTCAGCAGGTAGCCGGTGCTTTCGTGGAAGGCAACGCGGGCAGCGCCGATCGGGCCATCGAAAGGAATGCCGGAGATCGCCAGGGCTGCCGAAGTACCGATCATCGCAGCGATGTCCGGATCGGTCTTCTTGCTGGTGGAAACGACGGTGCAGACAACCTGCACTTCGTTCATGAAGCCTTCAGGGAACAGCGGACGGATCGGACGGTCGATCAGTCGGGAAGTCAGGGTTTCTTTCTCGGAAGGACGGCCTTCACGCTTGAAGAAACCGCCAGGGATCTTACCGGCAGCGTAAGTTTTTTCCTGGTAGTGAACAGACAGAGGGAAGAAGCCCTTGCCTGGATCGGCTTGTTTTGCACCGACTACGGTCACCAATACGCTGACGTCGTCGTCAACGGTGACCAATACTGCGCCGGAGGCCTGACGGGCGATTCGGCCAGTCTCGAGGGTAACGGTCGACTGACCGAACTGGAATTTTTTGATTACCGGGTTCACGGTGTCCTACCTTCTTTTGTGGCTCTTGGGGAAACGGGTTTCTTGCGAAATTCTTGGGCAACGCCGGGAATCGGCCCGACACAATTGTCCAGGTGCTACTCAGGTAAAGCAGGTATCCAGATAAAACTTGAGGCTGGGAGCCTGCCGTGCACTGGCGGGAAACCCGCTGGTGCACGACAGACAACCAACCTCTAGCGCAATCGCTTGTTAGCGACGCAGACCCAGGCGAGCGATCAGAGCGCTGTAACGGCTCACGTCCTTGCCTTTCAGGTAGTCCAGCAGCTTGCGACGCTGGTTAACCATGCGGATCAGACCACGACGGGAGTGGTGATCTTTACCGTTGGCCTTGAAGTGACCTTGCAGTTTGTTGATGTTGGCGGTCAGCAGTGCTACTTGCACTTCCGGCGAACCAGTGTCACCAACAGCTTGCTGGTAGTCAGCAACGATTTGAGCTTTTTCTTGAACGTCGAGAGCCATGAGGCAATCCTTTTATCAGGAAACTGTTTGTCGAAAAACAGTTTCAACAGGCCAGGGACAAATCCCTGTATCTAAAAATGAGTAGTGACCGTGCCTGCTGACAGCCACACTCGTTCGGTCATTCTGACCGAATCAGTCGACGCGGCGCGATGCGCCCGTCTTCGCTCACTTCACCGATACCGATGAAGCGACCATTGTGATCCTGTACCCGTACCATGCCGAACTTCGGTGCATCCGGGGCGCGAACCGGCTGGCCGTTGAGCCAGTAGAACGAGCTGTGCTCCGAGAACTGCAACAACGGCCAATCGAGCAGGCCGCTGTCCGATGGCATCAGGAAGCGATCAACCGCTTCGTTGCCGCCTTCGGCATGTACCGCTTCCAGCTCTTCCAGGGTGACGGTCTGGGCCAGCGTGAAAGGCCCGGCCTGGGTACGTCGCAGTTCTGCAACGTAAGCGCCACAACCGAGTTTTTCACCAATATCCTCCACGAGGGTACGAATATAGGTGCCTTTGCTGCAATCCACTGCCAGTCGCGCAGTATCACCTTCGAAGGCCAGCAATTCCAAGCGCGCAATAGTAACAGAACGCGGTTCGCGCTCCACTACTTCGCCAGCACGCGCCAGCTTGTACAACGGCTGGCCATCCCGCTTGAGGGCCGAGTACATCGGCGGTATCTGACTGATTTGCCCACGAAAATCCGGCAGGACAGTTTCGATATCGGCGCGACCAACGGTCACCGGGCGTTCCTGCAGAACCTCTCCTTCGGCGTCCGCCGTGGTGGTGGTTTTGCCCAGTTGCGCCAACGTCTCGTAACCCTTGTCCGAATCGAGCAGGTATTGCGAGAACTTGGTGGCTTCACCGAAGCACAGCGGCAGAACGCCGGTGGCCAGCGGATCGAGACTGCCGGTGTGACCGGCCTTCTCGGCGTTCAGCAACCAGCGGACCTTCTGCAAAGCTGCGTTGGAGGTGAACCCCAGCGGCTTGTCGAGCAGGATGATTCCGCTGACATTACGACGGATACGTTTGACCTGAGCCACCGATTACTCCTTGGTGTCTTCGGCTTCTGCCGCAACCGGATGCTGATTGTCTTCAGCCACAGCGCGCTCGATCAATGCCGACAGATGCGCACCGCGCACGACGCTTTCGTCGTAGTGGAAGTGCAATTGCGGGACGCTGCGCAGCTTCATTTCGCGAGCCAGTTGCATACGCAGGAAACCGGCGGCGGAATTCAGCACCTTGATGCTTTGAGCGATGTCTTCAGCGCTGTCCTGGCCCATCACGGTGATGAAAATCTTGGCATGACCGACGTCACGGCTGACTTCCACAGCAGTAATGGTGACCAGGCCGACGCGCGGGTCTTTGACTTCGCGACGGATCAGCTGTGCCAGCTCGCGCTGCATCTGATCGCCGATACGTTGGGTACGGCTATATTCTTTTGCCATGTCTTGTTACCTGTAACTGCCCCACGGTGAAACCCGTGAGGTCTGAAAGCGGCAAACGCCCGGCCTGACAGAAGCCAGACCGGGCGTTGCGTTTAGAGTCCGGGTGATGCGTCGCACGAATGAGTGCGACCGGCCATCACGGCTCCTGAAGTGCGCGAGTTAGAGGCTGCGAGCAACCTGAACCTTCTCGAAGACTTCGATCTTGTCACCGACTTTGACGTCGTTGTAGCTCTTCACGCCGATACCGCATTCCATGCCGGCACGTACTTCGGAAGCGTCATCCTTGAAGCGGCGCAGGGATTCCAGCTCGCCTTCGAAGATAACGATGTCTTCACGCAGTACACGGATTGGACGGTTACGGTGAACAACACCTTCGATAACCATGCAACCGGCGATCGCACCAAACTTCGGCGAACGGAACACGTCACGCACTTCGGCGATACCCAGGATGTTCTCGCGAACATCGCTGCCGAGCATGCCGGTCAGGGCTTTCTTGACGTCTTCGATGATGTCGTAGATCACGTTGTAGTAACGCATATCCAGACCTTCCTGCTCGACGATCTTGCGAGCACCGGCATCGGCACGCACGTTGAAGCCAAACAGTACAGCGTTGGAAGCCAGAGCCAGGTTGGCGTCGGATTCGGTGATACCACCGACACCGCCACCGACCACACGTACTTGCACTTCGTCATTACCCAGGCCATTCAAGGCACCGTTCAACGCTTCCAGCGAACCACGGACGTCGGATTTGAGGACGATGTTGAGCGTCTTCTTCTCTTCCTGACCCATGTTTTCGAAGATGTTTTCCAGCTTGCCGGCGTGAGCGCGAGCCAGTTTGACTTCGCGAAACTTGCCTTGACGGAACAGAGCCACTTCACGGGCTTTCTTCTCGTCGGCAACCACGCTCATCTCATCGCCAGCGTCCGGGGTACCGTCCAGGCCGAGAATTTCGACAGGGATGGCCGGACCGGCTTCCTTGATTGGCTTGCCGTTCTCGTCGAGCATGGCCCGAACGCGACCGTAGTTCGAACCGACCAGGACCATGTCGCCTTGACGCAGGGTACCGTCCTGAACCAGAACGGTAGCCACCGGGCCACGGCCCTTGTCCAGACGCGATTCAACCACGACACCACGGCCAGGAGCCGAAGGAGTTGCAGTCAGTTCCAGGACTTCGGCTTGCAGCAATACGGCTTCGAGCAGTTCGTCGACACCGGTACCCATCTTCGCCGAGACCGGTACGAATGGAGTATCGCCACCCCACTCTTCCGAAGTCACGCCGTGGACCGACAGTTCGCTACGGATGCGATCGAGGTCAGCACCTGGCTTGTCGATCTTGTTCACAGCAACAACCAGCGGAACGCCAGCAGCCTGAGCATGCTGAACGGCTTCGATGGTTTGCGGCATTACGCCGTCGTCCGCTGCAACCACCAGGATCACGATGTCGGTCGCCTTGGCACCACGGGCACGCATTGCGGTAAACGCGGCGTGACCAGGGGTGTCGAGGAACGTCACCATGCCACGGTCGGTTTCAACGTGATATGCACCGATGTGCTGGGTAATGCCACCGGCTTCGCCCGCAGCAACCTTGGCACGACGGATGTAGTCGAGCAGGGAAGTTTTACCGTGGTCAACGTGGCCCATTACGGTCACGACTGGCGCACGGGAAACAGCCTCACCTTCAAACTTCAGGGACTCTGCCAGGGAATCTTCCAGGGCGGTATCGCTGACCAGGGTCACTTTGTGGCCCAGTTCTTCAGCAACCAGTTGGGCAGTTTCCTGATCCAGTACCTGGTTGATGGTCGCTGGAGTACCCAGTTTGAACATGAACTTGATGATTTCAGCAGCCTTGACCGACATCTGCTGAGCGAGATCGCCAACAGTGATGGTCTCGCCGATCTTCACTTCACGCACGACAGGGCCGGTTGGGCTCTGGAAACCGTGGGCGTTGCGCTTCTTCAGCTTGGCCTTGCCGCGACCACCACGACGGAAGCCATCGCTTTCTTCGTCGGTAGTACGTGGGGCAACGCGTGGCGCAGGTGCTTTTTCCTTGACCGAAGCACGATGCGGAGCGTTTTTGCGCTCGCCATCGCCACCACCGCGACGATTGTTATCGTCGGCACGTGGCTTGTCCGGACGGCGCGGCTCGTCACGCTTGCGAGCGTCTGCAGCCGGTGCGGCAGCCACAACCGGAGCGCTTTCACGCACAGGCTCGGCCACTGCAACAGGCGCAGCGACAGGTTCGGCTGGAGCGGTCGGCGCAGCAGCAGGCTGGCGACGCGCTTCTTCTTCGGCGCGACGCTTGGCTTCTTCTTCAGCCTTCTGACGTGCAGCATTTTCTACTGCGCGACGTTCATCCAGTTCACGCTTGCGCTCGGCTTCGATTTCTTCCGGGCTGCGCTGTACGAAGACTTTCTTCTTGCGTACTTCAACGCTGATGCTTTTGCTGCCAGCAACACGCAGGGTGCTGGTGGTTTTACGCTGCAGCGTAATCTTGCGTGGTTCTTCCACTTTCGCCTTGTGGCTGCTTTTCAAGTGAGTCAGCAACGATTGCTTCTCACTGTCAGTCACACTTTCTTCGGCGGCGGTGTGCGGCAGACCTGCCTCACGCATCTGCTGCAACAGGCGCTCTACCGGTGTTTTGACCTCATCGGCCAGTTGTTTCACCGTGACTTGCGTCATGCACTTCTCTCCTCAGGCCGCGCCTAATTACTCGAACCAGTGGGCTCGGGCGGCCATGATCAACTTGCCGGCACGATCATCGTCAATGCCGTCGATGTCGAGCAGATCGTCAATAGACTGCTCGGCCAGGTCTTCGCGGGTAATTACGCCGCGCACCGCCAGTTCCATCGCCAAATCCTTGTCCATACCCTCAAGCGAGAGCAGGTCTTCGGCCGGATGGGCGTCTGCCAGCTTTTCCTCAGTAGCGATGGCTTTGGTCAACAAACGATCCTTGGCACGAGCGCGAAGCTCGTTGACGATGTCTTCGTCAAAGCCGTCGATGTTGAGCATCTCTTCCAACGGTACGTAGGCAATCTCTTCCAGGCTGGTGAAGCCTTCATCTACCAGCACCTGAGCCAGTTCTTCATCGACTTCAAGCTCTTCGATGAAGTTGCGCAGGATGTCGCCGGTTTCTGCTTGCTGCTTAGCCTGGATGTCCGATTCGGTCATCACGTTCAGGGTCCAGCCAGTCAACTGGCTAGCCAGACGCACGTTCTGACCACCGCGACCGATGGCCTGAGCCAGATTGTCTGCGCCAACGGCGATGTCCATTGCGTGGGCATCTTCGTCAACGATAATTGCCGCAACCTCAGCCGGGGACATGGCGTTGATTACGAACTGAGCCGGGTTGTCGTCCCACAGGACGATGTCCACACGCTCACCGCCCAACTCGCCCGACACTGCCTGGACGCGCGAACCGCGCATACCGATGCAAGCGCCCTGCGGGTCGATGCGTTTGTCCTTGGAGCGGACGGCGATCTTGGCGCGCGAACCCGGATCACGGGATGCAGCCATCACTTCGATCAGGCCTTCAGCAATTTCCGGCACTTCGATGCGGAACAACTCGATCAGCATTTCCGGCGCGGTACGCGACAGGATCAGCTGCGGGCCGCGGTTCTCGGTGCGGATTTCCTTGAGCAGTGCACGCAAGCGCACACCCACCCGGAAGGTTTCGCGAGAAATGATGTCTTCACGGGCCAGCAACGCCTCAGCGTTGTTGCCCAGATCGACGATCACGTTGTCGCGGGTCACTTTCTTCACGGTGCCGGAGATGATTTCACCCAGGCGTTCGCGGTAAGCGTCAACAACCTGAGCGCGTTCGGCTTCGCGAACCTTCTGCACGATGACTTGCTTGGCAGTCTGTGCAGCGATGCGACCAAATTCGATGGACTCGATTTTTTCTTCTACGACGTCACCGACCTTGGCACCAGGATGCGTCTCTGCAACCTTGCTCGGCCAGGTTTCAATGGCCGGATCGTCCAGGTCTGCTTCTTCGACGACCGTCCAGCGACGGAAAGTCTCATAAGCACCGGTGTGGCGATTGATTTCCACACGCAGATCAACTTCGTCCTCGAAACGCTTTTTGGTAGCAGTGGCCAAGGCCAGCTCCAGCGCTTCAAAAATTACGTTTGCCGGTACACCCTTTTCGTTGGATACCGACTCAACAACCAGCAGTACTTCTTTGCTCATCGTACGCCTCGCCTTTCGCAAGCCATTGGATCCGCGGGATCCGCGTCTCAGTCAAAACTGGGAATAATGTTGGCCTTGTCGATCATATCGATCGGCAACAGGAACTCATGGTCTTCAACCTGCACCACGACGTCCTGCTCTTCTACACCGCGCAGAAGGCCCTGAAAGTTGCGTCGACCTTCAAAAGGCGAGCGCAGCTTGATCTTCACTTGTTCACCGGCAAATTTTGCAAACTGCTCAAGAGTGAACAGTGGGCGTTCCATGCCAGGCGAGGAAACTTCAAGGGTGTATTCAACGGAGATTGGATCTTCAACATCCAGCACACCGCTGATTTGACGGCTGACAATGGCGCAATCGTCCACCAGCACGCCACCCTCTTTATCGATATAAACGCGCAACATTGAGTGGCGACCCTGGGCCGAAAACTCAATACCCCAGCATTCATAGCCTAGGGCCACGACCACCGGGGCCAGCAAGGCCTGCAACTCTTCTAGCTTGCTCGACACCTGAACCCCCTAGTGCATGTATGTGCATGCTATGCAAAATAAAAAAATGGGCGAAACGCCCATCCTTGAAACGCCGTCGAACAGCGGCGTTGAAAGTGTCCAGCTAACAAAAAGCCCCTTAAAAGGGGCTCCTTAAACTGGTTGCGGGGGCCGGATTTGAACCGACGACCTTCGGGTTATGAGCCCGACGAGCTACCAGACTGCTCCACCCCGCGACAAAGCTGGGGCGGAAGTATACGACCGATCCCCTACAGGGTCAATGTAACCTTCCACCTGCAAGAAAGCCCGCAACTGCGGGCTCTCCTGACTAATTGGTACCGAGAAGGGGACTCGAACCCCTACACCCTATGGGCACAACCACCTCAAGGTTGCGTGTCTACCAATTCCACCACCTCGGCAATACTACGTTTGAAACCCTTCTTACTTCTGCTCTTGAGCTGGAGGCACGTCAGTCGCTGGAGTAGCCGACTTTTGCTCTTGAAGCACCGGGACATCATCAGAAGCCGGTTGTTGCTTTGGAACTTCCAGTACCGCCGGGTTTGGGAGACCTACTTGAGTCAGCTGGTGAGCCTTCTCTTTAGCAAAGTAACCTAACCCCAAGCTGGTTATGAAAAAACCTGCGGCAAGTATAGCAGTAAACTTACTAAGAAAGGTAGAGGAACCTTGGCTTCCGAACACAGTATTTGAAGCACCTGCTCCGAAAGACGCGCCAGCATCCGCACCTTTACCCTGCTGCAGCAATACGAGAGCAACTACGCCCAATGCACCCAGCAGATGAAAAACGACTACGACTGTTTCCAGCATTTTTTCAGTTTCCCGCGGCGCGACAAATCGCACCGAACTCATCTGCATTCAGGGAAGCCCCACCAATGAGGCCTCCATCGATATCCGGCATGCCGAACAGTTCGACCGCATTGGCCGCCTTCACGCTGCCGCCGTATAGAAGCCGCACACCTTGTGCGACTTCAGAATTTTCTGCCGCCAACTGGGCACGAATGGCTGCATGCACATCCTGCGCCTGTTGCGGCGAAGCAGTCAGCCCGGTACCAATGGCCCAGACCGGCTCGTAAGCAATTACTGCGTTTGCAAAAACACCGACACCCAGCTCGCCGATGATGCTGCTCAGCTGACGCGAGACAACCTCAACGGTCTTCCCCGCTTCGCGCTGCTCGAGGGTCTCCCCTACACACAACACCGGAATCAAGCCGCTTGCCTGTGCCGCTGCGAACTTGCGGATCAGCGTTGCGTCCTGCTCGCCCATAATCTGGCGACGCTCGGAGTGCCCGACAAGCACCAGGGAACAACCTGCATCCACCAACTGACTTGGCGAGACCTCGCCGGTCAGTGCACCTTGCCCGGATTCCACTGCAGAATTCTGCGCGCCGATCGAAATCGACTTTCCTTTCAAGCCATCAACCACTTGGCTGACATGCAACAAAGGCGGGAATACCGCTACATCAACACCGCTCGGCAAGGCCAAGTCACGAAGGCCGTTGATCAGCTCAGCGACGCTGGCGCGGGTACCGTGCATCTTCCAGTTACCAGCTACCATAGGGCGACGCATGCTGTACCTCGTCGGTCAAAGTGGGCGCAGATGTTACCCAACACAATCAAGGCTGGCAAGCCGAATTCAGGCAGAAACTTCACTTACCAGTTTTGCCAGCTCTTCGGCGTAACCACGAACCTGCGTTTCGTCTTCGCCTTCGACCATGACGCGCACCAAAGGCTCTGTTCCCGACTTGCGCAACAGCACACGGCCGCGCCCGGCCATCGCGCTTGTGACGCGTTCGCTTGCCTGCTTCACCGAAGGATGATCAAGCGGGCTAGCTCCTCCACCAAACCGCACATTGATCAACACTTGAGGGCACTTGCGCAGCGCTTGACGCGACTGCGCCAGACTCTCGGAGCGCGTCTTGAGCGCCATCAGAACCTGCAGCGCGGCGATGATCGCATCACCCGTAGTGGTGTGACCGAAGCAAACGATATGGCCCGAGTTCTCGCCGCCAACCAACCAATTGCGCTCCAGCAGATCAGCGATTACATATCGATCGCCGACGTTGGCACGTACAAATGGAATCGCCAGGTCCGCCAGGGCCAATTCCAGCCCCAGATTACTCATCAGCGTCCCGACCACCCCACCCTGAAGCTTGTCGCGCTCATGCAGGTCGCGGGCGATAATGTAAAGCAGCTCGTCACCATCGACGACAGTGCCGGTGTGATCGACCATCAATACACGGTCACCATCACCATCGAATGCAATTCCCAAGTCGGCGTGCTCAGCCAGCACAGCAGCCTGCAACTGCCCCATGTGGGTCGAACCGCAATTTTCATTGATGTTCAAGCCGTTGGGTTGCGCAGACAGGACGACGACATCAGCACCCAGCTCGCGAAACACGCTCGGCGCCACTTTGTAAGTCGCACCATGGGCACAGTCGAGAACGATTTTCAGCCCTGCAAAACTGGTCCCCGTAGGCACACTGCTCTTGCAGAACTCGATATAACGACCCGAGGCGTCGTTGATGCGCGTGACCTTGCCGATCTTGCTCGACTCAACCACTGTCATGGGCGTGTCCAGCAGCTCTTCGATCATCTGCTCAACTTCATCCGGCAACTTGGTGCCTTTGCCGGAGAAAAACTTGATGCCGTTATCGTCATGAGGATTGTGCGATGCACTGATCACGATACCGGCTTCTGCATGGAACGTACGCGTCAAGTAAGCGATAGCGGGAGTCGGCATCGGCCCCAGAAGCATCACATCGGCGCCCGCAGAAGTCAGGCCCGCCTCAAGTGCCGACTCAAACATATACCCTGAGATCCGGGTGTCCTTGCCGACCAGCACCTTGCAAGCGCCCATCTTGCGGAACGCCATTCCCGCGGCCCAGCCGAGCTTGAGCATGAAGTCAGGAGTAATCGGGTATTCACCGACTCGACCACGAATGCCGTCAGTACCAAAATATTTCCTACTCATAAACGCTCCATCATTCTTATTCGGCTGATTCCACTGCGGCGATCATCCTCACCACATCGACTGTTTCGGCTACATCGTGGACGCGCAATATACGCGCACCTTTATGTGAAGCCAGCGCCGCGAGGGCAAGACCGCCATACAGGCGCTCACCTACCGGACGATTCAACGCCTGCCCAATCATGCTTTTTCGCGAAACCCCAACCAACAGGGGGCGCCCCAAGGCATGCAAGGCATCCATATGTTTGAACAAGCTCAGGTTGTGCTGCAAGGTCTTTGCGAAGCCAAAGCCAGGATCGAGAATGATCTTATCGCTGGCTATGCCCGCCGCCTCACACTGGACCATCCGCTCGGCGAGAAACTCGCCCACTTCTCTCGTGACGTCCAGGTAGTGCGGATTGTCCTGCATGTCGCCCGGCTCACCGAGCATATGCATCAGACACACGGGCAAGCCGGTCGCAGCGGCTGCATCCAGGGCACCATCGCGACGCAACGAGCGTACATCGTTGATCAAGCCAGCTCCCAGTCGCGCGGTTTCACGCATGACGGCGGGAGTCGAGGTGTCAACCGAGATAATCACATCAAGCTCGCGATGAATCCGCTCGACGACCGGCGCTACACGTTCCAGCTCTTCCAGCGGCGAAACCGCCCTGGCGCCGGGCCGGGTCGATTCACCACCGACATCAATAAGCGTCGCGCCAGCAGCCACCATCGCCTCGGCATGGCGCAAGGCCGCATCGAGCTGGCTGTACTGGCCGCCATCGGAGAACGAATCAGGGGTGACATTGAGAATACCCATGACATGCGTCTGGGCCAAATCAAGAACCCGGTTGCCGCAAGGCAACCGGGTCGAGGACTGAACAGAAGTCATTTCAAACCTTAAACGTCAGCAGCCGGGCCGCCGATAGGTGTTTCCGGACGCTCACCCTGTACTGCTGGAGGCGTGCCGGATGCACCGGTGCCACCAGACCAGTCGCGCGGTTCGCGAGGTGTACGACCGGCCATGATGTCGTCGATCTGCTCGGCATCAATCGTTTCATACTTCATCAGGGCATCAGCCATGGCATCGAGCTTGTCACGGTTATCCGTAAGGATCTGCTTGGCCGTACCGTAGCACTGGTCAATGATGCTGCGCACTTCGGAGTCGATCAGTTTGGCCGTCTCACCGGAGAAGCTGGCACTCTGACCACCACCACCGCGACCGAGGAACACTTCACCCTCTTCTTCGGCGTACATCAATGGACCGAGCTTCTCGGAAAGACCCCACTTGGTCACCATGTTCCGCGCAATCTGGCTGGCGCGCATGATGTCATTGGAGGCACCCGTGGTGACGCCATCGAAGCCCAGGGTCATTTCTTCAGCGATACGGCCGCCGTAGAGCGAGCAGATCTGGCTGATGAGCGCGCGCTTGGACAGGCTGTAGCGATCTTCTTCCGGAAGGAACATGGTCACACCCAGCGCACGACCGCGCGGGATAATCGAGACCTTGTAGACCGGGTCATGCTCAGGCACGACGCGACCAACGATGGCGTGGCCGGCTTCGTGATAAGCGGTGTTCTGCTTTTCTTTCTCGGACATGACCATGGATTTGCGCTCGGCACCCATCATGATCTTGTCTTTGGCCAGTTCGAACTCTTTCATCTCGACGATGCGCTTGCCGGCCCGGGCAGCGAACAACGACGCTTCGTTGACCAGGTTGGCCAGGTCAGCACCGGAGAAACCAGGCGTGCCACGAGCGATCACCGCCGGGGCGACGTCGTCACCCATCGGCACTTTGCGCATGTGGACCTTAAGAATCTGCTCACGACCACGGATATCCGGCAGACCAACCACAACCTGACGGTCGAAACGGCCCGGACGCAGCAGCGCAGGGTCGAGTACATCTGGACGGTTGGTTGCGGCAATCACGATGATGCCGTCATTCATTTCGAAGCCGTCCATCTCTACCAGCAACTGGTTGAGAGTCTGCTCGCGCTCGTCATGACCACCGCCCATGCCGGCACCACGGTGACGACCGACGGCGTCGATTTCGTCGATGAAGATGATGCATGGCGCGTGCTTCTTGGCCTGTTCGAACATATCGCGAACGCGGCTGGCACCAACACCGACGAACATTTCGACGAAGTCGGAACCGGAAATGGTGAAGAACGGCACTTTGGCTTCACCGGCAATCGCCTTGGCCAGCAAGGTTTTACCGGTACCCGGAGGACCGACCATCAGCACGCCGCGAGGAATACGACCACCCAGGCGCTGGAACTTGCCCGGATCACGCAGGAACTCGACGAGCTCGCCCACTTCTTCCTTGGCTTCGTCGCAACCGGCAACGTCAGCCAGCGTGGTTTTCACCTGATCTTCGGAAAGCAGTCGCGCCTTGCTCTTGCCGAAGCTCATCGGGCCACCCTTGCCGCCGGCTCCACCCTGCATCTGCCGCATGAAGAACATGAACACGGCGATGATCACGAGGATCGGGAAGCTGGCGACCAGGAGCTGGGTCCAGATGCTTTGCTGTTCCGGCTGCTTGCCTTCGACTACAACATGGTTATCCACCAGGTCGCCGATCAGACCGTTGTCCTGAATTGCCGGACGAATGGTCTTGAAGCTGTCGCCATCGGTGCGTTTGCCGGTGATGACGTAACCATCAACGGCTACGCGCTCGACCTTGCCATCCTTGACCTGCTGGATGAAGTCGGAATAGTT
The DNA here is from genome assembly GCF_004307635.1 of Pseudomonas sp. Sample_22. Lineage (NCBI taxonomy): Bacteria > Pseudomonadati > Pseudomonadota > Gammaproteobacteria > Pseudomonadales > Pseudomonadaceae > Pseudomonas > Pseudomonas sp. Sample_22. Next base: position 84,887 of record NZ_RCNY01000093.1, on the reverse strand, counting down.
GAGGGTCTGCGGCTCGTTAGGGCTGGAGAAGTTGTTCATCACCGTCACCAGGACTGCCGCGATGATCAACCACAGGATCAGATTCTTTGCCATATCGTTCAATTAACTACCCTCTGAAGCAAGCGCCGCTGGTGGCGCGCGCTTCGCATGATATTCACCGGCCTAACTTACTACATTACCTACGACTCTGGCAGGCGCCGTCTGTAACCCTTTGTGAAACACTTTCTACACAATATTCGCTAAAGCGCTCGGGGCGAAATACGAAAAACCTATCACCCCGCGAAAAAACCTCGTTTTACTCACTACGCCCGCAGTAACCCCAAGCCAACATGTATTGCTCGCGGGAACTGCCGCGGGAAGAGTCTGGCTTGATCATCTGGATCTTGTCGAATTTCTTGCGAGCATCCTTCAGATAAGAATCGAACCCTTCACCCTGAAAAATCTTGATCACGAAATTACCACCGGGCTTGAGTATCCGCTCCGCCAGATCAAGAGCCAGCTCACAAAGAAACATGGCCTTGGGCATGTCCACTTCAGGCGTACCACTCATATTGGGGGCCATATCGGAAATCACAAGGTCCACCTGCGAATTACCGACGGCCTCAAGGATCCGGGCAAGCACTTCGTCCTGGGTGAAGTCACCCTGGATGAAGGTCACATCCGGAATGCTGTCCATTTCCAGAATATCCGAGGCGATCAGACGCCCCTGGCCACCAATCAGCCGGCTGGTGACCTGCGACCAGCCACCGGGCGCCGCGCCCAGGTCGACAACGCTCATGCCAGGGCGGATCAGCTTGTATTTCTCCTGGATCTCCAGAAGTTTGTAACTCGCACGCGAGCGGTAGCCATCCTTCTGCGCCTGCTTCACATAGGGATCGTTGACATGTCTTTTCAGCCAACCAAGGCTTGTCTTGGAACGCGCCATTGGGCACCTCGTTGATAAGGGTCGTGATTAATTGGGCGGATCCACGAGCCCTCGGGTAAAATGGCCGCCATTTTACAGAATCCAGACGAAAGGGTCAGATTATGCCGCTCACTCAAGAGCAGAAGAAACAATACAAATCCATTGGCCACCATCTGAAACCAGTTCTGATTGTGGCAGACAACGGTTTGACTGAAGGTGTATTAGCCGAGCTTGAACGCGCACTGGCGGATCACGAACTGATCAAGATCAAGCTCAATATCCTCGATCGCGAATCGCGTCTGGCGTCCATTGCTGAACTGTGCAAGGTCGGCAAAGCGGATCTGGTTCAGGTCATCGGCAAGATGGCGCTGATTTACCGCAAGAACTTCAGCGTCAACAAGCAGCTGTCGAACGTTCATCGCTTCAAGTGATGACAAGGGTCACGGGTGTGCTTCGCGCACCCTGCCACTCCATCCCGGCACCGGCTGCAATACCAGGACCAGCCCGGAAAAGCCCAACACCAGATAGCTGAACGCCTGCCAACGGATCGCATCCGGCCAACCGATACGCACAGCGATGAACATCGCACACGCATATAGCGCCATCAACAGCAGTTGCCCACGAATATCAAGCCAGAGACTGAAAAGACCCTCGGCCTGAATCAGCACCAGAGCCTGAAAAATCACACACGCTGCGGCAAAGCCGATCATCAGCGCATTCAGCATGCCTGCGATTTCGTCGATCAGCAGCGGCGCCAGACCTATACGGTCCAGCACCGGCAGCAGACCGATGTGCAACAGCCACAAGCCACCGACCCACAACATCTGGGTCAACTGCCAAAGCATGGCGCCCGCACGGAGCGGGCGCTTGCCTTTATTAGATGTGGCGAACTTCGACAATCTCGTACTCGATAACGCCGCTTGGCGTTTTCACCGCGACCACATCGCCCTCTTCCTTGCCGATCAAGGCACGGGCCAAGGGCGAGCCGACAGAAATCTTGCCGAGTTTGAAGTCAGCCTCATCCTCACCCACGATGTGGTAAGTGACGCTTTCATCAGTCTCGACGTTGGCGATTTCAACGGTGGTGCCGAAGATGACCTTGCCGGTGTGAGGAATGGTCGTGACATCGATGATGACCTGGTTCTGAATCCGGCCTTCAATGTCACGTATCCGCGCCTCGACCATACCCTGCTGCTCGCGGGCAGCATGGTATTCGGCGTTTTCCTTCAAATCACCCAACTCGCGGGCCGTACCGATGTCCTGGCTGAGCTTCGGACGAACGACCTTGGTCAGGTGAGCATGTTCTTCTTCCAGGGCGCGAGCGCCCTGAACGGTCATTGGGTACTTCGTTATGCTCATGCCTTCAATCCTGCGTGTAGATCCTGCAAGCGGCGCACGGTCTTTTCGGGACCGAACTTCAGCGCTTCGCAAATAGCTTCGCCAGCAGCAATGGTGGTGGTGCAGTAAATCTTGTGCTGCAGGGCATTGCGACGAATGGAATAGGAGTCAGCGATCGACTGACGACCTTCGGTGGTGTTGATGATCAGCGTGACTTCGTCATTCTTGATCATGTCGACCACGTGCGGACGACCCTCGGTCACCTTGTTCACGCGGCGCACCTTCAGGCCTGCGGCTTCAATCAGCTTGGCAGTACCGGCAGTGGCGACCACTTCGAAGCCCAAGTTGATCAGATCACGGGCCACGCCCGCAACCAGTGGCTTGTCGTCGTCACGCACGCTGATGAACGCAGTACCGCCGGTCGGCAGCACTTCGCTGGCACCCATCTGGGCTTTGGCGAACGCCTCACCAAAGGTATCGCCCACGCCCATCACTTCGCCGGTCGACTTCATCTCAGGGCCGAGGATCGGGTCAACCCCTGGGAATTTGGCGAACGGGAACACCGCCTCTTTCACGCTGTAGAAGTTCGGAATGATTTCCTTGGTGAAACCCAGTTCTTGCAGGGTTTTACCGGCCATCACGCGTGCTGCGATCATCGCCAGGGAAACACCGATGCACTTGGACACGAACGGCACGGTGCGGGAAGCACGCGGGTTGACTTCGATGACGTAGATGTCTTCGCCTTGCAGCGCCAGCTGTACGTTCATCAGGCCGACCACGCCCAGTTCCAGGGCCATTTTCTTGACCTGCTCGCGCATCTCGTCCTGGATGTGTGCCGGCAGCGAGTACGGCGGCAGCGAGCACGCGGAGTCACCGGAGTGAACGCCCGCCTGCTCGATGTGCTGCATGATCGCACCGATCACCACGTCTTTGCCGTCGCAGACCGCATCGACGTCCATCTCGATGGCGCAGTTGAGGAAGTGATCCAGCAGCACCGGGCTGTCGTTGGACACTTGAACCGCCTCGCGCAGGTAGCGCTTGAGTTCTTCTTCTTCGTAGACGATTTCCATCGCACGGCCGCCCAATACGTAGGACGGACGCACCACCAGCGGGTAACCGATCTTGGCGGCGGCACGAATCGCTTCGTCTTCGCTGCGCACGGTGGCGTTTGGCGGCTGACGCAGGTTCAGGCGCTGGACCATCTGCTGGAAGCGCTCGCGGTCTTCGGCACGGTCGATGGCGTCAGGGCTGGTGCCGATGATCGGCACGCCGGCGGCTTCCAGGGCGCGGGCCAGCTTCAGCGGGGTCTGGCCGCCGTACTGGACGATCACGCCTTTCGGCTTCTCGACGCGAACGATTTCCAGCACGTCTTCCAGGGTCACTGGCTCGAAGTACAGGCGATCGGAGGTGTCGTAATCGGTGGAAACGGTTTCCGGGTTGCAGTTGACCATGATGGTCTCGTAACCGTCATCGCGCAGGGCCAGTGCCGCGTGTACGCAGCAGTAGTCGAACTCGATGCCCTGGCCGATACGGTTCGGACCGCCGCCCAGGATCATGATCTTGTCGCGACCCGACGGCGCGGCTTCGCACTCTTCTTCGTACGTCGAGTACAGGTACGCGGTATCGGTGGCGAACTCGGCGGCGCAGGTGTCGACGCGCTTGTAGACCGGGAAGATTTCCAGCTTGTGACGGTGAGCACGCAGGGCCTTCTCGGTCACACCCAGCAGCTTGGCCAGACGCATGTCGGAGAAGCCTTTGCGCTTGAGGCGGAACATCAGGTCACGGTCGATGCTGGTCAGGCCCAGGGTCTTGACCTTCTCTTCGTCCTTGATCAGATCTTCCATCTGCACCAGGAACCAAGGATCGATCATGGTCATGCCGAAGATGTCTTCAACACTCATGCCGGCGCGCATGGCGTCCGCCACGTACCAGATGCGCTCGGCGCCCGGCACGGTCAGTTCGCGCTTGAGGATGCTCATGCTTTCCGGGTTGCGCAGGTCAACCTTCTCGTCCAGACCGCACACGCCGACTTCCAGACCGCGCAGGGCTTTCTGCAGGGACTCCTGGAAGGTACGGCCGATGGCCATGACTTCACCCACCGACTTCATCTGAGTGGTCAGGCGCGCGTCAGCCTTGGAGAATTTCTCGAAAGCGAAACGTGGCAGCTTGGTCACGACGTAGTCGATGGACGGTTCGAAGGACGCCGGGGTCTTGCCGCCGGTGATATCGTTCGACAGCTCGTCGAGGGTGTAGCCCACAGCCAGTTTGGCCGCGACCTTGGCGATAGGGAAACCGGTGGCTTTCGAAGCCAGTGCCGAGGAACGGGATACTCGCGGGTTCATCTCGATCACGACCATGCGGCCGGTGTTCGGGCAGATACCGAACTGAACGTTGGAACCGCCGGTTTCCACACCGATCTCGCGCAGTACCGCCAGGGAGGCGTTACGCAGGATCTGGTATTCCTTGTCGGTCAGGGTCTGTGCCGGCGCCACGGTGATCGAGTCACCGGTGTGCACGCCCATCGGGTCGAAGTTTTCGATCGAGCAGACGATGATGCAGTTGTCCTTCTTATCGCGGACAACCTCCATTTCGTATTCTTTCCAGCCGATCAGCGATTCGTCGATCAGCAGCTCTTTGGTCGGCGACAGGTCCAGACCACGGGCACAGATTTCTTCGAACTCTTCACGGTTGTAAGCGATACCGCCACCGGTGCCGCCCATGGTGAAGGACGGACGAATGATGCACGGGAAGCCGAGCTTCTCGAGGACCGCGTTGGCCTCTTCCATGCTGTGGGCGATACCGGAACGCGGGCACGCCAGGCCGATGGATTTCATCGCCTTGTCGAAGCGCGAACGGTCTTCAGCCTTGTCGATGGTGTCGGCGTTGGCACCGATCATCTCTACGCCGAACTTCTCCAGAACGCCTTCGCGCTCCAGGTCCAGGGCGCAGTTCAGGGCAGTCTGGCCACCCATGGTCGGCAGCAGCGCGTCCGGACGCTCTTTCTCGATGATCTTGGCAACGGTCTGCCACTTGATCGGCTCGATGTAGGTGGCGTCGGCCATGGCCGGGTCGGTCATGATGGTAGCCGGGTTGGAGTTCACCAGGATGACGCGGTAGCCCTCTTCGCGCAGGGCTTTACAGGCCTGGGCGCCGGAGTAGTCGAATTCGCAGGCCTGGCCGATCACGATCGGGCCAGCGCCGAGAATCAGGATGCTTTTAATGTCTGTACGTTTTGGCATGGGTTTGTCACTCAAATCCGCAGGTCAGTCGGCAAGCCGTCTTGTTCAATCTGTGAAGCCTTGAGGGGGCCGCCGGTTCGGGACCACCCTCAGGCTTTGCTGCATCAGGGCGAGCGATCAGCGTCGCTTGGCCATCTCAGTGATGAAGCGATCGAACAATGGCGCTACGTCGTTCGGGCCAGGGCTGGCTTCCGGGTGACCCTGGAAGCTGAAGGCGCTCTTGTCGGTACGCTCGATCCCTTGCAGGGTGCCGTCGAACAGCGATTTGTGGATCGCGCGAACGTTGGCTGGCAGGGTCGCTTCGTCTACCGCAAAGCCGTGGTTCTGGCTGGTGATCATCACCACGCCGGTATCCAGGTCCTGGACCGGGTGGTTGGCACCGTGGTGGCCGTGACCCATTTTCAGGGTCTTGGCGCCGGAGGCCAGGGCCAGCAGTTGGTGACCGAGGCAGATACCGAAGACGGGGATCTCGGTTTCCAGCACGTCCTTGATCGCCTGGATCGCGTAGTCGCAAGGCTCCGGATCGCCAGGACCGTTGGACAGGAACACGCCGTCCGGCTTCAGCGCCAGCACATCGGCAGCAGGGGTCTGAGCAGGCACCACGGTCACGCGGCAGCCGCGCTCAACCAGCATGCGCAGAATGTTCACTTTGACGCCGTAGTCGTAGGCAACTACGTGGTACGGCAGCTCGGAAGCTTCGATGGTCGCATGGCTGTCGGTTTTCAGATCCCAGACAGTCGAGCGCCACTCGTACTTTTCTTTGGTGCTGACGACTTTTGCCAGGTCCATGCCCTTCAGGCCAGGGAAACCCCGGGCTGCGGCGATAGCGGCTTCTTCGGAAATATTGTCACCGGCCATGATGCAGCCGTTCTGCGCGCCTTTTTCACGCAGGATGCGCGTCAGGCGGCGGGTGTCGATACCGGCGATGGCCACAACGTTGTTGGCCTTCAGGTAGTCGGACAGGGACATCGTGTTACGCCAGTTGCTCGCAACCAGCGGCAGGTCGCGAATGACCAGGCCAGCCGACCAGACGCGGTTCGACTCGGCATCTTCCGGAGTAGTACCGGTGTTGCCGATGTGCGGGTAAGTCAGGGTAACGATCTGTTGGGCGTAGGAAGGATCGGTAAGGATTTCCTGATAGCCGGTCATTGCGGTGTTGAACACCACCTCACCAACGGTTTGACCGTCGGCTCCAATGGCTTCGCCGCGAAAAATGCTGCCATCAGCAAGGGCGAGTATGGCTGGCTTAGTCAAGAAGACCTCCCGTAAATAAAGCCTGAAAGGGCGATCGCAGGTTGTAAAAAAGCGGAGTGACGTATGGACACGTCACCCCGCTTCTTCACTGAATTATTCTGCGCGCTTTTAGTGGACACACTAAAGCTGTAGCTTACAGAAAAAGGCATTTTTGGTCTACCGCCAATGAGCCTTAAAGGCTGGAGAATGCGACAGGACGTCGCTTGGCGGAACAAAACCGGGCTCGAACGCTGTGCACGAGCCCGATTTCGGGTGCATCTTAACGCAGGTCGAGCACGTCTTGCATGTCGTAAAGACCAGGCTCGCGCCCATCCAGCCACAATGCAGCTCGCACAGCACCCTTGGCGAAGGTCATGCGACTGGAGGCCTTGTGCGTGATCTCGACACGCTCACCTTCAGCGGCGAACAGCACAGTGTGATCACCGACGATATCGCCAGCGCGCACAGTGGCAAAGCCGATGGTTTCGCGAGCGCGCGCACCAGTCTGGCCTTCACGGCCATACACCGCCACTTCCTTCAGGTTACGGCCCAGGGCATCCGCGATGACTTCGCCCATGCGCACCGCCGTACCGGACGGCGCGTCGACTTTATGCCGGTGGTGAGCCTCGGTGATTTCGATGTCGACATCGTCACCCAGCACGCGTGCCGCGGTGTCGAGCAACTTCAGGCACAGGTTCACACCCACGCTGAAGTTGGCCGCAAAGACGATCGGAATGTCCTTGCCCGCTTCCGCCAGCAATTGCTTTTCTTCAACGCTGAAGCCAGTGGTGCCAATGATCATCGCCTTGTTGTGCTTGCGGCAGAAGGCGAGGTTTTTCAGGGTCACCGTCGGATGAGTGAAGTCGATCAGCACGTCGAATTCGTCGACAACACGATCCAGATCACCCGACAACGGCACACCGATCCGCCCCAGCGCAGCCAGCTCACCGGCATCAGCGCCGACCAGCGTGCTGTCCGGGCGATCCACTGCCGCCGTCAAACCGGCACCCGGCGTTTGCTGCACGGCTTCGATCAAGGTTTTGCCCATGCGCCCGGCGGCGCCCATCACTGCTATACGTCGCATGCCTGTCTCCTTACAAGTCGCCGAAGAAGCGCTTGACGCCTTCGAACCAGCCAGTGGTCTTCGGTGAATGGCTGTTGTCGTCAGCCAGGGAACTGCGGAACTCTTCGAGCATTTCGCGTTGGCGACGGCTCAGGTTGACCGGGGTTTCGACTGCCACTCGGCACATCAGATCACCGGCACCACCGCCACGCACAGGCGCAACACCCTTGCCACGAACACGGAACTGCTTGCCGGTCTGAGTACCCTCAGGGATCTTCAGCTTGACCCGACCATCAAGGGTAGGGATTTCCAGCTCACCACCCAGCGCTGCGTCGACGAAGCTGATCGGCACTTCGCAGAACAGGTGCTTGCCATCACGCTGGAAGATCGAGTGCTCACGCACATTGATCACCACGTAAAGGTCGCCAGTAGGGCCACCTTGAGCGCCCGCCTCACCTTCGCCGGACAGGCGAATGCGGTCACCGGTATCGACACCGGCCGGCACTTTCACCGACAGGGTCTTGTACTCTTCGACACGACCTTCGCCGTGGCAGGAATCGCACGGATCGGAAATGATCTTGCCCTGGCCATGGCAACGCGGGCAGGTCTGCTGCACCGAGAAGAAGCCTTGCTGCATGCGCACCTGGCCGATACCGCCACAGGTCGGGCAAGTGACCGGCGAGGAACCTTTCTTGGCACCCGAGCCATCGCATGGCTTGCAGTTGACCAGGGTTGGAACGCGGATATTCACGGTCGTGCCGCGCACCGCTTCTTCCAGGTCCAGCTCCAGGGTGTAGCGCAAATCACTGCCGCGCTGAGCACCGCCACGGGAACCGCCGCGACCGCCACCGAAGAAGTCACTGAAGACATCGCCAAAGATGTCGGAGAAATTCTGACCGCCGAAACCGGCGCCGCCGCCACCCATGCTCGGATCGACACCGGCATGGCCGTACTGGTCGTACGCCGCGCGCTTGCTGGAGTCGGACAGCACTTCGTAGGCCTCGTTGGCCTCTTTGAACATCTCTTCCGACGCTTTGTCATCGGGATTACGGTCCGGGTGGTGCTTCATCGCCAGGCGACGGTAGGCCTTTTTCAGGTCCGCCTCGCTTGAGCCTCGTTCAACACCCAATACTTCGTAATAGTCACGCTTTGCCATAAGTCATTTGCACTCTTGAGGACGTTCGGCAAACCTCTCCTGAGCCCCGCCGAACTCGTTGAGCCCCAATACAGGCCCGGACCCAACTCACGTCAATTCAACGATCCTGGTCTTTGATTCAGATGTGGTACTTGCGGCTCGAAAAGCAGGAGCATTCCCGGCCATACCAGCAGCAAACGAACGTTGTCGCATGCTGTAAAAATTCGCGTGTTCCAGACACGCCAACGCGGGAGCAAGCTCCCGCGCGGCGACATCCTACCAGTCACCGCCTGAAGGCAGTCAACCGGGCGACCAACAACTTACTTGTGGTCTTTTACTTCTTCGAACTCGGCATCGACAACGTCGTCAGCCTTTTCAGCCGATTCACCCTGCGGTGCCGCGCCTTCAGCTGGCTGAGCCTGTTCGGCGTACATTTTCTGGGCCACTGGCGCGGAGACCTTGGACAGCTCTTCAACCTTGGCTTCGATAGCGGCCTTGTCGTCGCCTTTGACAGCGGCTTCCAGGGCAACTACGGCAGCTTCAATTGCAGTCTTCTCTTCAGCGCTCACCTTGTCGCCAGCATCAGCGACCATTTTGCGCGTCGAGTGCACCAGAGCATCGCCCTGGTTACGGGCAGCGGCCAGCTCTTCGAACTTACGGTCTTCCTCAGCGTTAGCTTCGGCATCACGCACCATGCGCTCGATCTCTTCGTCGGACAGACCGGAGTTGGCCTTGATCACGATCGACTGAGTCTTGCCGGTGGCCTTGTCCTTGGCGCCTACGTGCAGAATGCCGTTGGCGTCGATGTCGAAGGTCACTTCGATTTGTGGCACGCCACGTGGTGCTGGTGGAATCTCGGCCAGGTCGAACTTGCCCAGGGACTTGTTCTGCGCCGCTTGCTTACGCTCACCCTGCAGCACGTGAATGGTTACCGCGCCCTGGTTGTCGTCGGCAGTCGAGAACACTTGCGATTTCTTGGTAGGAATCGTGGTGTTTTTCTCGATCAGCGCGGTCATCACGCCACCCATGGTTTCGATACCCAGGGTCAGCGGGCTGACGTCGAGCAGCAGAACGTCTTTAACATCACCAGCCAGAACGGCGCCCTGAATCGCAGCACCCATGGCAACGGCTTCGTCCGGGTTCACGTCCTTGCGAGCTTCTTTACCGAAGAACTCGGTCACCAGCTTCTGAACCAGTGGCATACGGGTCTGACCGCCTACCAGGATCACGTCGTTGATCGCGCCAACGTCGATACCGGAGTCTTTCAGCGCGATGCGGCAAGGCTCGATGGTGCGTTGAACCAGGTCTTCAACCAGCGCTTCCAGCTTGGCACGGGAGATCTTCACGTTCAGGTGCTTAGGACCAGTGGCATCTGCAGTGATGTACGGCAGGTTGACGTCGGTCGACTGAGCGGAAGACAGCTCGATCTTGGCTTTTTCAGCGGCTTCTTTCAGACGCTGCATGGCCAGCGGATCACCCTTGAGGTTCATGCCGCTTTCTTTCTTGAATTCGTCGACGAGGTAGTCGATCAGACGAATGTCGAAGTCTTCACCACCCAGGAAGGTGTCACCGTTGGTGGCCAACACTTCGAACTGGTGCTCGCCATCCACTTCAGCGATTTCAATCACGGAAACGTCGAAAGTACCGCCACCCAGGTCATAAACGATCACGGTGTGATCGCCTTTGGCCTTGTCCATACCGTAAGCCAGAGCAGCCGCGGTTGGTTCGTTGATGATACGTTTTACGTCCAGGCCCGCGATGCGGCCGGCGTCTTTGGTCGCTTGACGCTGGCTGTCGTTGAAGTAGGCCGGAACGGTGATGACCGCTTCGGTTACCGGCTCGCCGAGGTAATCTTCGGCGGTCTTCTTCATTTTCTTCAGGATTTCAGCCGAGATTTGTGGCGGAGCCATTTTCTGGCCGTTGACCTCAACCCAGGCGTCGCCGTTGTCAGCCTTGGCGATTTTGTACGGAACCATCTTGATGTCTTTCTGCACGACTTCTTCGTCGAACTTACGACCGATCAGACGTTTTACCGCGTACAAGGTGTTGTGCGGGTTGGTCACTGCCTGACGCTTGGCGGACTGGCCTACCAGAATCTCGCCATCGTTGGCGTAAGCGATGATCGACGGCGTGGTGCGCGCGCCTTCGGCGTTTTCAATAACCTTGGCTACGCCGTTTTCAAGTACGGAGACGCAGGAGTTGGTAGTCCCCAGGTCGATACCGATAATTTTGCCCATGTTCACTCTCCCGAAACTTTTGGATTTGGTTGCCGCAGCAGTGGTGGCTAACTGCGGTAGCACTTAAACGCTTGACTTCTAAATGGGGGCCTTGCGGCTAATTTCAAGCCTGCTCGTCAATAGAAGGCGAAACCGGTGCCGGCGCCTTGCTGACCACGACCATTGCCGGGCGCAGCAGGCGGCCATTGAGCTGGTAACCCTTCTGGAACACCTTGAGCACGCTGTTCGGCTCGACATCGGCGCTTTCCTGCATGGCCATCGCCTGATGAAGAACGGCGTTGAACGGTTCGCCATGCGGATCGATGGCTTCCAGCTGATAACGCTTCAACGTGTCCTGGAACATTTTCAGGGTCAGCTCGATGCCTTCGCGCATTGGACGGATGCTTTCGTCATCCGGGCTGGACAACTCCAGGCCGCGCTCCAGGCTGTCGATGATCGGCAGCAGGTCACCGGCGAACTTTTCCAGCGCGAACTTGTGAGCTTTCTCGACATCCTGCTCGGCGCGACGGCGGACGTTCTGCAGATCGGCGGCCACACGCAAAGCCTGATCCTGTGCGCCGGCCAACTGCTCTTCGAGCACTTGTACCCGAGCCGCCAGATCATCACCCGAAGCTTGAGAAGCCTGATCGGCGTCTAGATTTTGCGTATCCACTGTCTGTTCGTCAGCCATAGAATTCTCCTTTCAATATCGTCCGCGAGCTCGACTCGCGCTTCTGTCCAGCTATATGGGGCCGCAAAATCCGGCTTCAAGGGGCCAGACGTGATTAACCCTACAAAAAGCTTTGTATCGGTATTCCTTGCTGCGCTAACGATTTCGTCGGATCGAGCGAAACGAGCTAAGCGAGGGCATTGTCAGCCAGAAACAAAACACTGTATAAATAACCAGACCTAAAGCCTGGGAGCGGCCGTTATGCTGGTGCACCTGTCCGTACACAACTACGCCATCGTTGAACATCTCGATCTCGAACTCGATCGCGGAATGAGCGTGATCACAGGGGAAACCGGCGCCGGCAAGTCGATCATGCTCGACGCCCTGGGCCTTACCCTGGGCGACCGCGCCGACAGCGGCGTGGTCCGCCCCGGCGCAGACAAGGCCGATATCCTGGCCACCTTCGACCTGGCTGATATCCCGGAAGCCAGCACCTGGCTGGCCGAGCGCGATCTCGAGAACGACGGCCCGTGCATCCTGCGCCGGGTGATCACCGCCGAAGGACGCTCGCGCGGCTACATCAACGGTACGCCCTGCCCGCTCGGCGACCTCAAGGCGCTGGGCGAACTGCTGATCGACATCCACAGCCAGCATGAACACCAATCCTTGCTCAAGACCGACACCCATCGCCGCCTGCTCGACGAGTACGCCGGGGCGACCGATCTCGCCCGCCAGGTCCAGCTCGCCGCCCAACGCTGGCGCCAGACCCATCAGGAACTCGAACGCCTTTCCAACTCCGGCGATGAGCAACGCGCCCGCCACCAATTGCTCAGTTATCAGCTTGAAGAACTGGAAAACCTCGGCCTGGGTGATAACGAACTGGAACAGCTGGAACAGGAACACAAAAACCTGACCAACGCCGAAACCCTGCTGGGGATTTGCCGGCAGGTGGTCGAGCAATGCAGTGAAAGTGATTCCGGCAATGTATTGAATGCCCTCACCGCCAGCCTCAACCGCCTGTCGAGCGTGAATAGCTCCATCGGCGCGCTCGGCGAAGCCAGCAGCCTGCTGACCAGTGCACAGATTCAGGTTGAAGAGGCCGTGGGCGAGCTAAACCGTTTCCTCGACAATTTCGATGCCGACCCGGCGCGTCTTCAGTTTCTGGAAGAACGTCTCGACGCCATCTACACCATGGCGCGCAAACATCGCATCCAGCCCACCGAGGTCGCGGAGATGCAGCAGCGTCTGCTGGACGAAATCGAAACCCTGAATGCCAACGATGAATCCATCGAGCGGCTGAGCGACGAATTGGCGTCCTATGCCCGTCATTATCAGGAGAAAGCCCGGGAGCTGAGTGATCTGCGCCACCAGGCATCGAGCAGCCTGGCCAGCGCCGTGGAGCAGGAAATCCAGCGCCTGGGCATGCCCGGAGGGCGTTTCACTATCGAGCTTCGCCCCAACAACAGTAACGAACTTTTACCGAATGGCCTCGAACAGGTAGAACTGCTGGTCAGCGCAAACCCGGGACAGCCATTGAAGGCCCTGGCGAAAGTGGCCTCTGGCGGTGAGCTGTCACGGATCAGCCTGGCGATTCAGGTCATTACCGCACAAACATCACGCGTGCCAACCCTGGTGTTCGACGAAGTGGACGTAGGCATTGGTGGCCCGACCGCCGAAATTGTAGGCCAGTTGCTGCGTCGACTTGGCGAGCGCGGGCAGGTACTGACCGTGACTCACTTGCCACAAGTGGCTGCGCAGGGGCACCAACATCTATTTGTGCACAAAGTGCGGGGCGAGGACGCCACTCGCACCGCCGTCTCCAAGCTGAGCAAAAACGATCGAGTCGAAGAAGTCGCCCGAATGCTGGGTGGTATCGATCTCACCAAGGAATCCCTGGCTCACGCCAAGAAAATGGTGGTGACTGCGAAGGTTTAAGGCGGGCAGAAAGCACGAAGGCGACCCAGAGGTCGCCTTCGTTCGTATCGCGAACCAGGTTCGCGCGACATGCTTACTTTTTCTTGCGTACGTACAGCACCAGATTGTGATCAACCATCTCGAAGCCGTACTTGTCGACGATGGCTTTCTGCAGGCGCTCGATTTCTTCGTCGAAGAATTCGATCACTTCACTGGTTTCGACGTTGACCATATGGTCGTGATGCTTGCCGTCGTCCAGTTCGAAGACCGCATGGCCTCCGTCGAAGTTGTGCCGCACCACAAGGCCAGCTGCCTCGAACTGGGTCAGTACACGGTAAACCGTGGCCAGACCGACGTCCTCGCCAGCCTCCATCAGCGCCTTATAGACATCTTCAGCGCTCATGTGGCGTTGCTCGGCGGAATCGAGCATTTGCAGAATCTTGACCCGTGGCAGGGTCACTTTGAGGCCGGCTTTGCGTAGTTCGCTATTTTCAACCATGGTCAGCTTTCTCGCGATGCTGCTTCGCAGCTTCTCTTAATGCGGGTATGATCGGCGTTTACGTTGTCCCAGCCAAGATAGTGGAAGTCGCCCACCGATGCAAAACACCAAGCTCTTGCTAACCAGTTTCACCTTTGTGGGACTGCTCGCACTCGCCGGTTGTTCATTCCCCGGGGTTTACAAAATCGACATCCAGCAGGGCAATGTCGTCACGCAGGACATGATAGACCAGTTACGCCCGGGAATGACCCGCAAGCAAGTACGGTTTATCATGGGCAACCCTCTGCTGACCGACACGTTCCATGCCGATCGCTGGGATTACCTGTACAGCCTGCAACCCGGGGGCGGTGAACGCCAACAGGAACGCATTAGCGTTATCTTCAACCCTAATGATCAGCTTGTCAGCCTTTCTGGCGATTTCATGCCAGGCGTGAGCCGCGATGAAGCGATTCTCGGCAAGGACAGTGGCACCACAGTCACCGCTCCGACAGAAAACGTCGAGAAACCGAAGCCGGAGAAACCGGTCAAGCCAGGTTCGTTGCTGGATCAGATTCAAAAGGATGTCGACGGCGTAGAAACCGTTCCGGTCCCGACGCCAGAACCACTGGACACCTCGCCGCAATAATTTGCGACGCAATAAAAAACCCGGCTGGTCCGGGTTTTTTATTGCCTGTTCATTTTGTCACTCATTGATTCTTGGCTTTGGCCTCTGCCGCCCTCGCAGCGCGCAGTCGCCGAACTTCCTTGGGATCGGCCAGCAGCGGCCGATAGATCTCGATTCGATCTCCCGACTGAACCACTCGCGTATCGGGATCGACAATCACCTTGCCGAATATGCCCACCGGGCACTCGGCCAGATCCAGTTCGGCAAACACCTGGCCGATCCCGGATTTCAACAGTGCGGCGCGAATGGTCGTTCCCTCCGGCACCGCGACAGGCATGAGAACCTGACGATCTACAGCGGCGTACACGACCTCAACGTCAATCATTACCTCAACCATGCATTTGCTTCGCCCGCTGGCAGAATGCATCCACCAGCGTATTGGCCGCCTGGTTGAACAAAGGCCCCAAGGTGGCACGAATAATTGGCCCCGCATAATCAAACGACAGGTCCAGGCTGATCTTGCAGGCTTTATCGCCCAATGGCTTGAACACCCAGACACCGTGCAACTGGGTGAACGGCCCTTCTTCAAGGTTCATTTCGATCGACTGACCGGGGACCAGGGTATTACGCGTCACGAAATGCTGGCTGAGCCCGCCCTTGGCAACACCGACGCTGGCGCGCATGTGTTCGGCGGAACTCTCCAGAACTTCAGCCGATGAGCACCATGGGAGGAATTCCGGATACCGCGCCACGTCGTTGACCAGGTCATAAAGCGCTTGCGCCGGATATGGCAGCAGGGCTGAACGAGAAATGTGTGTCGTCATGTCAGCGTCACTTCCAGAGCAGGGCGGCAAACACTACGAGAATGCCGATGGGCGCCACATAGCGCATCAAGAACAAGGACAAAGCGAACAACGCCGGATTACGAATCGACAACTCTTCACGCACCGCGTCACGACCCATCACCCAGCCTGCAAACACCACGAAACACAACCCACCGAGTGGCAGCATGATTCGCGAGGTGAAGAAATCGATCACGCCGAAGAAGTCGAGGCCGCCTGTCGCCCCCCACTGGTAGAGGTGGAACAACCCGCCTTCGTTCACGAAAAACTTGGCTTCCTTCCAGATATTGAAGGAAAACACTGTGCCCAGACCAACAAACCAGCAAGTAAACGCCAGCCAGAAGGTGACCCAGGCGCGACTGATTTTCGAGCGCTCGACCAGGTAAGCCACCATCGGTTCGAGCAGCGAGATCGCCGAACTCCAGGCAGCAATCGCGACCAGAACGAAGAACACTACGCCCATCAACTGGCCAAACGCTACGTTGCCAAAGGCAAATGGCAGGCTGACAAACATCAGGCCAGGGCCTTCGCTCGGATTCAGACCCGCGGCGAACACGATCGGAAACAGTGCCAGACCAGCCACCAGGGAAACAAAGGTATCAAGCAGCGCCACCCCAACGATGGTTCCGGAAATCGACGAGCTCTTCGGCATATAAGCACCGTAGATCATGATCGAACCAACCCCGACGCTCAGGGAAAAGAATGCGTGCCCCATGGCCGGCAGCAAGCCGTCGAGGACTTTTTCCGGATGGAAGTCGAACATGAAATGCACGCCTTCCATGAAATGCCCGGTAGTCATGCTGTAACCCAGCAGAACAATCACCATCACGAACAGCAAGGGCATCATGATCCGCAAGCTGCGCTCAAGCCCGGCAACCACACCCTTGGCAATCACCACTGCCGACAACAGCATGAAAACTGTGTGCCAAAGTGTCAGCCGCCATGGATCGGCGATCACCGCGCCGAAGTAAGCGCCCACCTGATCGGGCGTCGCGCCCTGGAAGTCGCCACGCCCCATGTCGATGATGTAGTCCAGCGACCAGCCGCCTACCACGCTGTAAAAAGACAGGATCAGCAACGCCGTGATCATCCCGGCGAATGCCCCCCAGGACCACTTGGCTGAATGCCCCGCTTCCAGTGCCAGCACCTTCAGGGCATTGGCCGGACTCTGCCGGGCGCGCCGACCGATCAGGGTTTCCGCAAGCATGACCGGCACACCGATCAACGCGATACAGGCCAGGAACATCAGCACAAAGGCGCCGCCGCCATAGACGCCGACCATGTAGGGGAATTTCCAGATACTACCCAAGCCCACGGCCGAACCGGTCGCGGCGAGTATGAAGACCCAGCGGCTAGCCCAACTGCCGTGGACAGAAACCTTGTCTGTCGACATCGTTATCACGCCCAAGCGTTCGAAAAAGAGCGCGCATTGTCCGGGATTCACTCAACCTGCTCAAGCACGTAGCAACACCGTAGCCGACTCGCGTGCAACTCCCTATAATGCCGCCCCTATGGCTAAACAGAAGAAACACCCAACAGGGACCATCGCGCAAAATAAAAAGGCGCGACACGATTACTTCATCGAGCATAAGTTCGAGGCTGGTCTGGTCCTGGCCGGCTGGGAAGTAAAAAGTCTGCGGGCAAGCAAGCTGCAGCTGGTTGACAGTTATGTGCTGCTCAAGGATGGCGAAGCCTGGCTGCTCGGCAGTCACATTACGCCCCTGACGACGGCCAGCACCCACGTCATCGCTGATCCGGTCCGCACCCGTAAATTGCTGCTCAACCGACGCGAGCTGGAGAAGCTCGCCGCCGCTGTGCAGCAGAAGGGTTACGCCTGCGTGTGCCTGTCCTGGTATTGGAGCAAGCACATGGTCAAGTGCGAGATCGCACTGGGCAAGGGCAAGAAGGAATACGACAAGCGCGACACCGAGCGCGAGCGCGACGCCGGTCGCGAATTGCAGCGTGCGGTGCGCAACAAGGGCAAGGAAGACTGATTTTTCTGCCTGAGTTGATCGTTCCCCACGCTCCGCGTGGGAATGCAGCGATGGACGCTCTGCGTCCGCTTTGTGACGCGGAGTGTCACGGGATTCATTCCCACGCTGAGCGTGGGAATGATCATACCGACTACATCCCCTTACGCCGCTCCGCCCGCGCAACGCGTTGCACTTCCTGGCGCACCTCCTCCAACACCTCCTGCACATACAGAATGTGACGACTGGAGACTTCCCTCGCCTGTTCGGCCCGCCCCTCGATGATCGCCTGATACAACTCTCGGTGTTGCGTGATCAACATGTCGCGAGTTTCGGTGCGCTGCTTGTACATGCCGCCGATATTGGTCACGACGTTGCGCTTGAGCAAATCGAACAGTCCGCGAATGGTATGCAGCAAAACAGCGTTATGACTGGCCTCGGCGATCGCCAGATGAAATTTCGCATCGGCCGCGCCCTCTTCCGCACGACTCACTTCATCGTGACGCGAATAGCAGTCCTGCAACTCATTGAACGCGGCGGTCAGGCGCTCGCGGTCGACATCCGTGGCGCGCAACGCCGCGTAATACGCACAGGACGCTTCCAGAGTGTGGCGGAACTCCAGCAGATCGCGCTGAGCCTCGGGATTACTCTCTAGCAAATGCAGTAGAGGATCACTGAACGTCGTGCCCAACGATTCCACCACGTAATTACCGCCGCCCTGACGGCTGACCAGCAAGCCCTTGGCCGTCAGCTTTTGTATCGCCTCGCGCAACGAAGGGCGTGAGACACCGAACTGTTCGGCCAGCGCGCGCTCAGCCGGCAAGCGCTCACCCGCCTTCAACGTACCCTCAAGGATCATGCCCTCGAGCTGCTCGACAATATCGTCAGACAAACGGCGCTGACGAATCTGATCAAACCCCATAACTCACCTTCTCCAAGATCCGACGGCGCGCCGGCGCTCTATTCTGGCCCATTGCCGCCGTATCGGCACCTGCCGTACAGCACCTGAATCCACACAACGCAGCCCATTGCAGTCCCGGTATTCGACAAAAGTTTTAGGGCGGCAAATTGACACACCGCGTGGAAGGCTTTTACCCTACCCAACAGCGATTGTAAATTGGTATTACCAATTATCCAAGAACGCTGATCAGTGCCTGACCAACAACAATTAGGGGCCACCCCATATGCAAACCTGGCAACAGCTCTACAGCCCGCTCGGAAGCCTCGGTTTATCCGCGCTCGCGGCCGTTATACCTATCGTTTTTTTCTTCCTGGCTCTGGCCGTGTTCCGTCTCAAGGGGCACGTTGCCGGTAGCATCACGCTGGCCTTGTCGATCCTGGTGGCGATTTTTGCCTTCCAGATGCCGGTCGACATGGCTTTCGCAGCCGCAGGGTATGGTTTCGCCTATGGCCTTTGGCCGATTGCGTGGATCATCGTGGCCGCTGTTTTTCTTTACAAACTGACGGTCAAAAGTGGGCAGTTCGAAGTGATCCGCAGCTCGGTGCTGTCGATCACTGACGACCAGCGTCTGCAAGTGCTGTTGATCGGCTTCTGCTTCGGCGCGTTTCTTGAAGGTGCGGCCGGTTTCGGTGCACCGGTGGCGATTACCGCCGCTCTGCTGGTCGGCCTGGGTTTCAACCCGTTGTACGCCGCGGGCCTGTGCCTGATCGCAAACACCGCGCCGGTAGCTTTCGGCGCCCTGGGGATTCCGATCATCGTCGCCGGGCAAGTGACCGGCATCGACGCGTTCAAGATCGGCGCCATGACCGGTCGCCAGCTGCCGCTGCTGTCGCTGTTCGTGCCGTTCTGGCTGGTGTTCATGATGGATGGCCTGCGCGGCGTTCGCGAAACCTGGCCCGCCGCTCTGGTTGCCGGCTTGAGCTTCGCCGTGACTCAATACTTCACGTCGAACTTCATCGGCCCGGAACTGCCGGACATCACTTCGGCCCTGGCCAGCCTGATCTCCCTGACCCTGTTCCTGAAAGTCTGGCAGCCAAAACGCGCCGCCGGCCAGCACATCGTCGGGGCCGTATCGGCTTCCGTGGTCAGCGCCAGCGCCGGTGGTTTCGGCCAGAAGCGCACCACCCTGGCATCGCCCTACAGCCTCGGGGAAATCATCAAGGCGTGGTCGCCGTTCCTGATTCTGACCGTGCTGGTGACCATCTGGACCTTGAAGCCGTTCAAGGCGATGTTTGCCGCCGGCGGTTCGATGTACAGCTTCGTGTTCAATTTCGCTATCCCGCACCTTGATCAGATGGTGATCAAAGTTGCACCGATTGTGGCTAACCCGACTGCCATTCCAGCCGTGTTCAAGCTTGATCCGATTTCCGCGACCGGCACGGCGATTTTCTTCTCCGCACTGATCTCGATGCTGGTTCTGAAGATCAACCTCAAAACTGGTCTGACCACTTTCAAAGAGACCTTCTACGAACTGCGGTGGCCGATTCTGTCCATCGGCATGGTGCTGGCGTTCGCCTTCGTCACCAACTACTCGGGCATGTCGTCGACCATGGCCCTGGTGTTGGCCGGCACGGGTGCAGCCTTCCCGTTCTTCTCACCATTCCTCGGTTGGCTCGGTGTGTTCCTGACCGGTTCCGATACCTCGTCCAACGCACTGTTCAGTTCATTGCAAGCGACCACCGCCCACCAGATCGGCGTCAACGACACCTTGCTGGTGGCAGCGAACACCAGTGGCGGCGTGACCGGCAAGATGATCTCACCGCAATCGATCGCCGTGGCCTGCGCCGCGACCGGGCTGGTGGGCAAGGAGTCGGACCTGTTCCGCTTCACCCTCAAGCACAGCCTGTTCTTTGCCACGATTGTCGGCTTGATCACGCTGGCTCAGGCCTATTGGTTCACCGGCATGCTGGTGCACTAAAAGCCACAACCGATACGGAAAAAACCGACGCCGGACCACGATTCCGGCGTCAGCTATTCACAACCCGGTCTGTAAGGCTGCTGAAAGAATCTCACTCTATATTCAGCGGCCTCAGCGGACGGATAACCGGGCCCACCCGGAGACACGCCTGATGAGCGAGCTTTTTTACAACGCTGTGCCGAATGCGACCCGTGTCGCCCCGCCACTGCCCGAGCCTCGGCAATACCCCAGCGAGAAACCGCAGCGGGTGTACCTGTTCGGGACCTGCGTAGTGGACTTGTTCTACCCGCAAGCCGGAATGGACGCGATCCATCTACTGGAGCGCGAAGGGATCCGTGTCGAGTACCCGCAAGGGCAAAGCTGTTGCGGTCAACCGGCGTACACCTCGGGTTATACCGAGCAGGCCCGGACAGTGGCGCGCTCGCAGCTGGCGCTATTTGCCGGGGATTATCCGGTGGTGGTGCCGTCGGGTTCCTGTGCCGGCATGTTGCGCGAACACTATGCCGACTTGTTCAAGGACGAGCCGGACACGTTGAAACAGGTCGAGGCCTTGGCGGCCAGGACCTATGAGCTCACCGAGTTCCTGCTGTTCGTCTGCAAGGTGCAGCTCAAGGATAGCGGTGAACCGGTAAAAGTAGCGTTGCACACGTCGTGTTCGGCACGCCGTGAAATGAACACCCACCTGCACGGCCGTGAGCTGTTGTCGCAGCTGAGCAATGTGGAGCGAGTCGACCACAGCCATGAAAGCGAATGCTGTGGCTTCGGTGGGACTTTCAGCGTCCGTATGCCAGACATTTCCGGCGCGATGGTGGCTGACAAGACCCGATCGCTGAAGGAGTCCGGCGCGCACAAGGTACTCAGTGCCGACTGCGGTTGCCTGATGAACATCAACGGCTCACTGGAAAAACAGCAGGAAGCGTTACGCGGTCAGCATCTGGCGAGTTTCCTCTGGCAACGTACCGGAGGTGCCCAATGAGCGCCGCCGAGATTATTCCTACGGTCGCTGTAGAAGAGGATTTCCGCACCCGGGCTCACGAGGCCTTGGATGATGCGCAATTGCGGGGCAACTTCCGCAAGGCGATGGATTCACTGATGACCAAACGGGCCGCGGCTTTCAGCGATGCCCATGAGCGGGAACATTTACGCGCGCTGGGTAATGCCGTCCGCGCCCGTGCTTTATCGAAGTTGCCCGAGCTGCTCGAGCAACTTGAACAGAACCTGACCCGCAACGGTGTGACAGTGCACTGGGCGGAAACGGTGGACGAAGCCAATGGCATCGTCCTTTCGATCATCCGCGCTCACGAGGGGCGGCAAGTGATCAAGGGTAAATCGATGGTCAGCGAAGAAATGGAGATGAACCACGTCCTCGCTGAACAGGGCATTGAATGCCTGGAATCGGACATGGGCGAGTACATCGTCCAGCTCGACCACGAGAAGCCTTCACACATAATCATGCCGGCGATCCACAAGAACGCCGGTCAGGTCGCGTCCTTGTTCCACGACAAGCTTGGCGTGGAATACACCAAGGACGTTGACCAACTCATTCAGATCGGTCGCAGAGTCCTGCGACAGAAGTTCTTCGAAGCGGACATCGGCGTTTCCGGTGTCAACTTCGCCGTGGCTGAAACCGGCACCCTGCTGCTGGTGGAAAACGAAGGCAACGGCCGCATGACCACCACCGTGCCACCGGTGCACATCGCCGTGACCGGCATCGAAAAGGTTGTGGAAAACCTGCGCGATGTGGTGCCGCTGCTGTCATTGCTGACACGCTCGGCGTTGGGAATTCCGATCACCACTTACGTCAACATGATTTCCGGCCCGCGCAAGGCACATGAGCTCGACGGCCCGCAGGAAGTGCACCTGGTGCTGCTCGACAATGGTCGCAGCCAGGCCTTTGCCGACAGCGAACTGCGTCAGACCCTGAACTGCATTCGCTGTGGCGCCTGTATGAATCATTGCCCGGTCTATACCCGAATCGGCGGCCATGCCTATGGCGAGGTCTACCCCGGCCCTATCGGAAAAATCATCACCCCGCACATGGTTGGCCTGGCGAAAGTCCCGGATCATCCGAGCGCCTCTTCCCTGTGCGGCGCTTGCGGCGAGGTATGTCCGGTAAAAATTCCGATCCCGGCGTTACTCCGTCGTCTTCGGGAAGAGAACGTCAAAGCCCCGGACAGCCCACATCAAGTGATGCGCGGCCAGGGCAGCAAATACTCGCGCAAGGAGCGGTTCATCTGGAACGCCTGGGCGAAGCTCAATAGCTCACCGACGCTGTATCGCCTGTTCGGGTTTGCCGCGACGCGCCTGCGCGCCCTTGTGCCGGACAATGTCGGCCCATGGACGCAAAACCACAGCGCACCGAAACCCGCTGCCCGCTCACTGCATGACATGGCGCGCGAACATTTGGCCAAACAGGGAGACCGTCGATGAGCGCCAAGCAAAACATCCTCGCCAAACTGCGCAAAAGCCTGACAGGCACCACACCGGTGGCTGACAACTTCGATGTCGATCTGGTGACGCAGCCTTACACCTACGCACCGGAACAGCGCATCCCGCAACTGCGCAAACTGATGGAAGCGGTGCACACGGAAATCCACCTGACGTCGGCTGAAGGCTGGCCTGAGTTGCTTGGGCAATTATTGAAGGATCGCCAATTACCGAGCCTGTTGATTGCACCGACCACACCCCACGGGCAGCGTGTCGTACAGCACTGGGAGAAAAATCCTGATCTGCCGGCACTCAAGGCCTATGATCGACCGGTCGAAGAGTGGAAAGCCGAGCTGTTCAACGACACTCCGGCGAGTCTGACTACGACCCTCGGCGCCATCGCCGCGACCGGCAGCCTGATCATCTGGCCGACACGGGAAGAACCGCGATTGATGAGCCTGGCGCCACCGGTGCATTTCGCCCTGCTCAAGGCCAGTGAAATCCGCGACAATTTTTATCAGGTCCAGCAGGAGTTCGAGTGGGCGCAAGGCATGCCGACCAATGCCCTGCTGGTGTCCGGCCCGTCGAAAACCGCTGACATTGAACAAGTGCTGGCCTACGGCGCCCACGGTCCGAAAGACCTGGTGGTGCTGATCCTGGAGGATCAATGACTTTACCGGCCGCTTTCCTGCGTGATGCACAGCAACTGATTCCCTGCGAACGGCGCTTCGACGACCCGTTGTCGACCCTGGCTTTCGGCACCGATGCCAGTTTCTATCGGCTGATCCCGCAACTGGTGATCCGCGTCGAATCCGAAGATGAAGTGGTAGCGCTGCTGAAACTGGCCCAGCGCGATCAGGTGCCGGTGACCTTCCGCGCCGCCGGCACCAGCCTGTCCGGGCAAGCCATCAGCGACTCAGTGCTGATCGTCCTTGGGGATAACTGGAACGGTCGTGAGATCCGCGGCCAAGGCACGCAGATTCGTCTGCAACCCGGCGTAATCGGAGCACAAGCCAATGCCTGGCTTGCGCCGTTCGGGCGCAAGATCGGACCGGACCCGGCATCGATCAATGCCTGCAAGATCGGCGGCATTGTCGCCAACAATGCCAGCGGCATGTGCTGTGGCACGGCGCAAAACACCTATCACACGCTGGCCGGCATTCGTCTGGTTCTAGCCGATGGCAGCCGTCTCGACACTGAAGATGCCACCAGTGTCGCGGCGTTTCGGCAAAGCCATGCAGAGCTGCTTGAACGCTTGGCGACGCTAGGCCGCGAGACCCGCGCCAATGCCGAACTGGCGGCAAAGATTCGCCACAAATACCGTCTGAAAAATACCACCGGTCTGTCACTCAACGCCCTGGTGGATTACGACGAACCTGTGGATATCTTGAGCCACTTGCTGGTCGGTTCCGAAGGCACACTCGGCTTCATCAGCGCAGTGACCTACGACACGGTGATCGATCACCCTAACAAAGCGTCGGCGCTGATTGTGTTCCCGGATGTGGAAACCTGCTGCAACGCGGTCACCGTGCTGAAAAGCCAACCGGTGTCGGCAGTAGAACTCCTGGACCGGCGCAGTCTGCGCTCGGTGCAAAGCAAACCCGGCATGCCCGCTTTCGTACAACATTTGTCGAACAATGCTTGCGCCCTGCTAATCGAATCCCGCGCAGCGTCGTCCACTTTGCTGCATGAACAACTGGCGCAGATCATGGCGTCGCTGGCGTCGTTCCCGGTGGAGAAGCAAGTCGACTTCACCGAAGATCCGCTGGAAAACGCCCGTCTCTGGGCGATCCGCAAGGACACCTTCCCCGCCGTCGGTGCGGTGCGCAAAACCGGAACCACGGTAATCATCGAAGACGTGACATTCCCGGTGGAACAACTGGCCATCGGCGTCAATCGCCTGATCGAGTTGTTCGACAAACATCACTACGACGAAGCGATCCTTTTCGGACACGCACTGGAAGGCAATCTGCACTTCGTCTTCACTCAGGGCTTCAACAGCCCGGAAGAAGTCGCACGCTACCAGGCGTTCATGGACGACGTCGCGCAACTGGTCGCGGTGGAGTTCGGCGGCTCGTTGAAGGCTGAGCACGGTACCGGGCGCAACATGGCGCCATTCGTTGAGTTGGAATGGGGCAGCGATGCCTATCAACTGATGTGGCAGCTCAAGCGTCTGCTCGATCCCAATGGCATTCTCAATCCGGACGTGGTGCTCAGCGAAGATCCGCAAATCCACCTCAAGCACTTGAAACCCTTGCCGGCCGCCGACGAGATTGTGGATAAGTGCATCGAGTGCGGGTTCTGCGAGCCGGTTTGTCCGTCGAAAGGCCTGACCTTGAGCCCACGCCAGCGCATCGTGATCTGGCGCGATATCCAGGCGAAGAAACGCGCCGGTGTCGATACCCGTGAACTTGAAGCGGCTTATGAATACCAGGGCATCGACACCTGTGCCGCGACCGGTCTGTGTGCGCAACGCTGCCCCGTGGGAATCAACACCGGCGAGCTGGTGAAAAAGCTTCGCGGCCAACACGCCACTCATACGAAAACCGCCAATTGGCTGGAAGGCAATTTCGCCACAGCCATGCAAGGCGCGCGCTTCACACTGCATGTAGCCAACGGCGCAAGAATGTTGCTGGGCGCGCCACGATTGGCAAAGTTGTCGGCAACGCTGACCCGCTTGTCCAAAGGCCAGGTCCCGCAATGGACCAGCGCCATGCCGCAGCCGGAAAAAGCCATTCGCTTCAGCCCATCGGTGACCGACGAACGCCCGCGCGTGGTGTATTTGGCAGCCTGCGTTTCACGCGCTATGGGGCCGGCGGCCGGCGACAAAGAACAAATGTCGCTGTACGACAAAACCCGTGGCCTGCTGGAAAAAGCCGGTTATCAGGTGGTCTTCCCGGACAATCTGGACAATCTCTGCTGCGGCCAGCCGTTCGCTTCCAAGGGTTATGCCGAACAGGCCGAACACAAACGCCAGGAACTGATCGGTGCCCTGCTCCACGCCAGCCGTGGCGGGCTCGATCCGATCTACTGCGACACCAGCCCCTGCACCTTGCGCCTGACTCAGGATCTGGGCGACGTGCGCCTTGACCTGTACGACCCGGTGCGTTTCATCCGCACGCATTTGATGGATCGACTGGACTTCATCCCACAAGAGGCGCCGATCGCGGTACATGTCACCTGCAGCACCCAGCACCTGGGCGAAAGCCAGGCATTGATCGATCTGGCGCGCAGGTGCAGCAACAACGTGGTCATCCCGGAAGGGATTCACTGCTGCGGCTTTGCCGGTGACAAGGGCTTCACGACGCCAGAACTCAATGCTCACTCGCTGCGCACGTTGAAAGACGCCGTGCAGTACTGCGAAGAAGGCATCTCTACCAGTCGCACCTGTGAAATCGGCCTGAGCCAGCATGGCGGGATCGATTATCACGGATTGGTTTACCTCGTGGACCGCGTGACGCAAGCGCGTCCGGTTTGAACAGGCGGCTTGCGTAAAAGGGGTGTTTTCACCCCTTTTTGCTTTGCAACACCATCATCAACCCGAAAAAAAAACCGAATTCCTGCGCGCGGCTATAGTCATTTGACTAGGCTCTTTGAAAGGAGCTTATAACCACCTCGGCCAGCAGCCCGCGTTATCGGCAGCACCGAGCCCACATGCGCAAGGAGATACCCATGAAGCACTCTGCAATTGCTGGAATGTTCATCGCTGCTGCAATGTTGGCGTCGCCGGTGTTTGCGGCGGATAAAGACCTGTGTACCGATAACCTTCAAACCATTGATGAATTCGTAAACAGTGCGCCCTCTATTCCGGAAGGCACTCTGGACAGCGTCAAAGCAGCGCAGACAAAAGCCAAGGCAGCCCAGGCTGCAGGCAACGACAAGGATTGCGTAGAGATTTCCAGCGGTATCATTACCAAAATGCAGATTCGAAACCCAACGCGGAACTGATGCCAGGTGCGGCCAACCTTCGGGTTGGCCTTCCGGGCCACAATGTCGTAGACTGTTCGTGCTTGTTGCTCATCCGTTTCACGAGCAATGAGTTCGGGGCCGTTTAGGATTCGACGCCGGTTGCGAAACTTTAGGTGCATGCCGAGTTGGTAACAGAACTCGTAAATCCACTGTTGCAACTTCTTATAGTTGCCAATGACGAAAACTACGGCCAGGAATTCGCTCTCGCTGCGTAAGCAGCCTTAGCCCTGAGCTTCTGGTACCTTCGGGTCCAGCAATCACCAGGGGATGTCTGTAAACCCAAAGTGATTGTCATATAGAACAGAATCGCCGTGCAGTACGTTGTGGACGAAGCGGCTAAAACTTACACAACTCGCCCAAAGCACCCTGCCCGTCGGGTCGCTGAGGGTTAACTTAATAGACACGGCTACGCATGTAGTACCGACAGCGGAGTACTGGCGGACGGGGGTTCAAATCCCCCCGGCTCCACCAACTCAACAAAAAAGACGTCCTCGGACGTCTTTTTTTGTGCCTGAAATTCAGCCTCCTCCCCCAATTTCAATAATCCTCGAAAGGCTCTACGCCGCATCCTCGCGGCATGGGCCAGGCGACGCTTGGCGTTTTTCACAGGATGCCCGTGCCACCGTTCATCGTCGGGGCAGAAAATAATCTTTGACATTGTTGAGGCTTCGGCAGATTATTATCACATCGCATACGATCTAATCGAAAGCGATCAACAGCATCAACCCATTGCCGTTTGGAGATTCAGCCATGAACACCGGAAGCCGCCAGACCCAGATCAATCCGACCTTCCACGCTTCCAATGGCCACAACGGCAACAACTGGATCACAGCAACAGGCAATCAATAGATCGTTTACCGCATCAAACAAATCGCATGCGATGTTATCGCATAGTATGTAACCCTTGGAGGAACCGTCCCATGAGCAAGATCGAGAAAGTACTGGCTACCGGTAAAACCCATACTACCCTGAGCAACGCTGGCACCACCTCGCGTGGCCATAACGGCAATCTCGACATCGAGCTGTCGTCCCCCGGCTCGACTCAGCCGGCTCATGTGTTTGCCGCCACCCAACCGCATCCGAAAGCCGAGCAATTGTTCGCCGGGGCATGGTCGGCCTGCTACACCGCAGCGGTTGGCCTGGTCGCGGCAGAGCGCAACATCGCATTGCCGGCAGACCTGGCCGTCGACATCGAAATCGACCTCGGCCAGACCGGCCCGGCTTACTTCCTTCAAGCCCGGCTGACCGTGCGCGTGCCGGGGCTGGCCCACGACGTCGCGACCGAACTGGCACATATCGCCGACTCCATCTGCCCGTACTCCAAAGCTACACGCGGCAATATCGACGTTGCTCTGAGCGTTATTACCGCCTAATACATCGCATGCGATGTTAGCGCACACGAATTTAATAACTGAAAACCTGAGGACATCATCATGAGCAAGATCGAAAAAGTACTGGCCACCGGCAAAACCCACACCACCCTGAACAGCGCTGGCACCACTACGCGCGGGCATAACGGCAGCCTCAACATCGAATTGTCGTCCCCCGGCAGCGCCACGCCAGCGCATGTATTCACCGGTGTGCAGCCGCACCCGAAAGCCGAGCAACTGTTCGCCGGGGCATGGTCGGCCTGCTACATCGCCGCAGTAGGTCTGGCGGCGCAGCAGTTAAAGGTGACGCTGCCAGCCGATACCGCCGTCGACATCGAAGTCGATCTGGGCCAGACCGGCGCAGCCTACTTCCTCCAAGCCCGACTGACCTTGCGCGTGCCCGGCCTGTCACACGAAATCGCCACCGAACTGGCACACAACGCCGATGCCATCTGCCCGTACTCCAAGGCAACACGCGGCAACATTGATGTCGCCATCAACGTCCAGACCGCGTAACGCTGTCCACGGCCGGTCCGCCAGGGTGTTGTTCTCCCGCTGGACCGGCCACCGGCTTCAATGGCGGTCACAGTGGACGATACGCCAAGGTCTGAGCACTTCCGACACCATCGCATGCGATGTATAGTCGAGACTTGCAACCCATCCGTCCTTGCCCAGAGAGAATGCGCATGAAATCCACTGACAAGACATCCGCTCTCGACCTGAAGCTTTCCGAGTTTTTGTGCTTTGCGGTTTATTCTTCCAACCTTGCCTTCGGCAAGGCTTACAAACCCATGCTCGAACGTATGGGCTTGACCTACACGCAATTCATCACCCTCGTTGCGCTGTGGGAGCAGGATGACCAGACCGTTGGCAGCCTCGGCGAAAAGCTGTTCCTTGAATCCAACACGCTCACGCCGATCCTGAAAAAACTCGAAGCGATGGGTTATTTGCTGCGTCAACGCGACCCGGAAGACGAACGCCAGGTGCGGATCAGCCTGACGAAAGAGGGACGAAAACTGCGTGAAGAACTGAGCGAGGACGGCTTCCCGCAAACCGGTCTTGATCCTGACGATTTCGTGCAAATGCAGCAGGCCATTGTGAAGCTGCGCAACAACCTTATCCGCACGACAAAAGATCGTCACGAAGCTGAGTAGACGACAGCTTCAAGCCTGACAAAAAAAGGCACTGCCGGTAATCGACAGTGCCTTTTTTCGTACCGCCAGAATGCTTCAGCGCGACAACATGAAGGTGTCGTACTCGAGGTCTTCCAGCGCGGTGGACAATCGATGCAGCCCCAACAACACGCACACCAGCAGCGAGAGGGTGAAGCCGTAGCCAAAGAAGCTCGGGCCAAGGTGCATGCTCAGTAGCGTCAAACCGGCGTTCAACACGGCGAAGATCACGCACAGCTCCAGGACCACGGCGCGCTTGTCGAGGTAGAAGAACACGTTGAGCAACGCCATGAACACCACCTGGATGCTCACGCCGATCAGGTCAATGTAGAACAGCGGCAGGTAATAGCTGGAGATGCCCAGCCAATCCAGCAGACGCGGAGCAAACAGGAACAGCAGCACCACGGTCAGCCCCTGCACCTTGCAGATTTCCAGCAGGCCTTGGCGAATGGACAAGGTCATCTCGGTCTTCAGCGAACTGATGTGCTGCAGGGTCTCGCCTTCGCGGATAGCCCGGAACAGCCGGTCATACCACTCGGCAAAATCGGTTTCGATGCGCACCAGAAACACCGCCATCCCCGGAATGATCGCCAGGTAGGCGAGGAAGATCGGCAAGTCGTACAGGATTGACGCCCGCAGTGGACCTATCACAACGTTCGAGGTGCCGGGGTTGAACCAGAAGATGAATTTGTCGATCCAGATGCCGAAGTTATAGAAAAATCCGGTCACCAGCAGGCTGACAAACACGTGGCGCCGGTCAAGAAAATCGAAGGCCACCAGTTTCTCGGCTCGGTATTCGCGCAGGATGTCGTAGAGAAACAGGAACAGCAACGTACTGTGCCCGATCAACAACGCCAACAGCAGGCCCGCTATGCCCAGGAAGCTCAGCAGATACGCACTGATGACCATCAGTGTGTAGCCCACCAGCATCACCAGCAGGATGCGGTTATAAGCTTTCATCCCCGAGAGGAAGATGATCACCATCCACAGATTGCACAGCACCACGAAGTTCGACAGCACCAGCAGCCGGTACATCAGCGGCTGGTCGAACAGCACGCTCAGCACGACGATACCCAGGACACCGGCACCGATGGTGACCATCAACAGCACGCCCACCAGGTTGGGCAGGATCTGGTCGTGCTTGTTCTCAAACAGCCGGTCGGAAACGAACCGGGTGAAAAACAGCTGCAAGCCGCCCGTAATGATCAGCGAACTGGCCATCAGGTAGGTCACCGTCACCAGGAACTGTCCCACCAGCGTATTGGGCACGACACGGCTCAGGCTGATGATACCCACCAGCATCACGCTGATGATCGACAGCACCCAGGGACCGGAGCTGATCAGCCCGGCATAGACGTAGGCATGCAAGGTCGCGGTATAGGAATCGCGCGACAGGATCTTGCGAAGTTCGAAGCCAATCCCGGCCATTTAACTGTTCTCCATGGCGGCTTGATACAAGTCGCGATAACGCTGCAGCATCAAGGCTTCGGTGTAGTAACGGTTGACCCGCAACAAGCCGCTGGCCTGAGCCGCCTGCCAGCGTTGCGGACTGCGCAGCAGTTCGAGGATGGCCACGCTGGTGGCCTGCGGGTCGGCAATGGCCACGACTTTGCCGGCCAGGCCCAGATCGCGGTCCTCTGGACTGCCACCTTCGATCATTTCCCGGCACGAGCCCACGTCACTGCTGACCACCGGCGTACCGGCAGCCCAGGCTTCGAGAATCACCAGCGGTTGCGCCTCGCTGATCGAGGTCAGGACCATCAGCCCGAGCTGGGGCAGGATCTCCTGGATGCGCTGGAAGCCAAGGAAATGCACCCTGCCTTCCAGCCCCAGGCTGGCCATCAGGCTGCGGCATTCGCTGACGTATTCCGGGTCTTCCTCTTCCGGGCCGACGATCCAGCCTTCGGCCTCGGGCATGGCGCTGATCACGCCGCGCATGGCCCGCAGGAACGTCTTCACGTCCTTGATCGGCACCACACGACCGATCAGCCCCACCACCGGGGCAATGCCGGGCGCACGGGATTGGAGGGCGGTGGTCCACTGCGGCAGGTCGATGCCGTTGGGAATGACCTGGGTACGGACCGGGTCGGCGCCGTCCTTGATTTGCCGCTGGCGGTTGCCGTCATACAGCGAAATGATGTTGTCGGCGCTGTTGTAGGTCAGTTGGCCGATACGCTCGAAAAAACGCACCCACAAGGTCCGGATATAGCCCGAGCCGGCATCAAGGCTGCGGTTGAGCGCCTGGCCGGAGCTCTCGGCGATCCAGCTGGCCTGGGCCAGGTCGATCTTGCGTTCCTTGGTGTAGATCCCATGCTCGCTGAGCAGGTAAGTGCAGTTCCAGCGCTGCTTGAGGATGCACCCCAACAACCCGGCGTAACCGGTGGAAATCGAATGCAGCACCCGCGCCCGCGGCATCCGGCGCGATGACTCGGCGAGCATCAGCAACGGCGACTGCATCGAACGCAGGGTCCAGAAATAGTTGATGAACGACGGGTCGGCGCAATGCAGGCGATAGCCTTCGCTCAACGCCTCCCAACTGGCACGGCTGCGCAGCACGTCGTCGAGGGTCAAGTGGCCTTGCGCGATACACTCGAGCAGGTTTTCGCCCAGTGCGGGCTCGGGCGCGTCCGGGTGATGCAGGAAGCGATAAAGGTCTTCCAGTGTTTGCAGGTCGGCCTCGCGCGGCGTGCCCCGGGTATTTGTCGTATGGGTCGCGTCCTCGAGGAACACTTCCTCGATGTGCAGCACGTTCGACGGTACTTGATAGCGGCGTTCGGGATAGGCTGAACGTTGCCCGCCGATGAACATTACCGAGAACGTCAGCTCCGGCAGGCCGAGGATCATCTGGTGAATCCAGCTCGACACGCCGCCACGCACATAAGGCCAGGTACCTTCGAGCAGCAGGCAGATGTCGGCGATCGGCGCCTCTTCCTTGTGACTCATGTCCAGCTCCTCACCAGATCAGCGAAGGGGGGTCGCTGGCGGGTTTTCTCGGGAAGGCTTGCAAGCAACCCCGGAATTTCATGGTAGCGACCGGCCTCGAAAGCCAGTTCGGCGTGGAACGGCAGAATCTGCGCCGCGCCCATGCCGTTTTCCTGGGCCTGGGTCAGCAACACTTCGGCGCGCTCGATGTCGCCGCGTTCCAGGGCAATACGCCCGGCCAACAGAAACAGCTCACCGCCCTCACCCGCCTGCAGACCTTGTTCGGCATGTTCGCTGGCCTGGTTGAGGACGTGCTCGAGCACGCTGCCCTGCGCCAGCCCCAGGTACGCCAGCTCCCAATACCAACGCGCCAGGGTGCCATGCAGCACACCGGCGGCCTTGGTCGAGGCGCCGTGCAGTTGGCCGAGGGCAATCTGGATACGCAGGTTGATGTCGCTTTCCTGCTTGTCGAGCATTGAGTAGGCCAGCAGCCGCACATCGTCGCTCGGGTCGCCCAGTGCCAGTTTGAGAATCGGCACCGCTTCCTTGCCAGGCATGCGTTTGGTGGCCAGCAATGCAGCCAGACGTTGATCCGGATCCGGTGCGTGACGCAAGACATCCTGCAACCCGCCATCGGCGAAGATCGGCGAATGCAATTGCATCTGCGCCCGATACGGCAGGCTCGGAATGCCCACCGCTTGCCAGGCTTGTTTGTCGCGTTTGCGTGGCAGGTACAGCGCCGGGAAGATCGCCGCGACCACGCCCACGGTCCCGAGCACCGGCACGAAGAACGCCAGGCTGAAAATGAACAGCGGGCTCCACGGCAGGGGCGAACGGTAACGCGCCGGCAACAGCAACCAGACCGCGCCACACAACAGCACGCTGGCCAAACCGTGAGTGAGGGTGAACACCAGCAATTGGTGCGCCTCGGGCGCGTCGACCCACAAACTGGCCCAACTGCCCGCCTCTAACAACAAGGCTCCGCTAAACAGCCACTTGCTGATCATTCAGACCACACTCGTTGAACAGGAAGTTACGCAGCCCGTTGTGATCATCAGGCTCCAGGTTGAACGGCATGACCCGCACGCCGAGGCTGTCCAAGTCACTTTCAATGCCGAAGTGTTCATGCACCAGCAGGTTGATACGCGACAGATAGCCCTCGGTGCCTTGCGGACTGGTCAACGGCAAGAGCACCAGCAGCAACTGGTGATCGCGGTTGTTGCGCAGCGGCAAGTGCAAATCCAGACCGCGCTGGCTGCGTTCCAGCAGGCGCGTCAGTTCTTCGTTGGAACGGGTCATTTCGAAGGCGAACAGTCCGGCAGACAACTGGTGCTGTTCAACGTCGACCAGCGAACGCTTGAGTTGCAGTGTGAAGTGCTGCGCGTCGGCATCGACCAATTGCAGCACTTGCACGTCACGCAACAGCAGGTCGGCGATGTGACCGGCCAACAGCGCCAGCAGGCTCAGCGTGCGATCCTGGAAGGCAAAGAACGGCATCTGTCGCACCGCCAGCACCGCCAGCAGACGCCCTTCGGCATCGATCAACGGAATGCAGGCCTGCAGCGACGAGAATTGTGCCGAGCCGCCCGCATCGATCAGCTCCTGACGTACGCTGACCAACTCACCGCGCTCAAGGCACAACTTGACCAGTCCGTCCTCGGTGTCCAGCGAGCCCATGACGCCGATGGTTGCCAGCGGCGCCGGCAACACTCGCTCACCGCGCTCGTCGACTCGATACAACCCGGCCACCCGCAGCGCGCCGTACTGTCCAAGCACGGCAACGATCGGGTCGGCCAATGCCGCCAGGGCATCGCCATGCTCGGGCATCACCCGCAGTTTTTCGCGCAGGCCCAGCAGCGAGCTGCGCAAGCTCTGGTCGCTACCCGCCACACGCTGTTCCAGGCGGTCATGGGAGACCCGCAAAATCTGATGCGCACGGGTGAACTCATCGAGACGGTACTGACGATAATCGTTGGCCATCTGCAGACGCTCCAGGCGTCGCTCCCACAGATCGCGCACCTCGCCCACCAGCATGCCGCATACCAGCACGCCGACTATCCACGACGGCTCAAGCTGCGCATAGCCGGCATGGCCGCTGTAGCGCAGGGCGAAAACGGCCAGAACCAACAAACCGGCGCTGAGCAGGCCGCGCACAAAACCGTAACGCACACCCAACAGCAGCGGCGCCAGAATCGGCCAGGGGAACCCGCCGTGCATCTGCATCGGGTCGTCCGGGGTCAACCAGAGGCCGAGGCCGATGACCAGGCCGGTTACCAGGAACGTTTCCAGCCAAGACACCGGGCCGCTGGCGCGAGGCGCCAGGCTGTAATCCATGTGTGGAGAATTCATTGCGATCACTCGAACGTAAGGGCGCCAACAAGTTTGTCGAGCACCTTTTGCGCGGTACCCGCGAGGCTTTCACGAGACCAACCGGCACGCGCGCCGCTTTTGCTCCAGAGCACCCGGCCGCTATCGGCATCCAGCACGCGCAGGCTGATGCCCACCGCCGGCTCGCCGTCCAGGCCATTCTTGTACTGCCATTCTTCGACGCTACCGGCGACCACGTAATCGAGCTTCTGCTCACGCGCCCAATCCAGGGCACCGGCCAGACGCTCGTTATCGTCCATCAGCGCTTGCTCACCCTGAGTGCTGGCTGGGTAAACCCGTGGCTGCAGGCCATGGCTGCTGAGGACGCTGAGCAGAATTTGCTCGCTGCGTTCACCGGCCTGTGGTGTCTGCGAATAGTTGACCATCGGCACGATGCCCCACTGCGCAGTGCGCGGCAGGCTCGGGCTGCTTTCGTCGGTGAAACTGGCACAACCGGCGACGACCAGGACCGCCAGCGCCAGGCTCAGATTACGAATTGCTTGCATACGTTTTTCTCCCGTAGAAATTCCATGATCAGCGTCCGAAACGCACGCCGTAGCTCACACCCAGTGTTCCGCCGGCCTTGCCGTCCCCGCCTTGTGGCGCGGATTGGTAGCCGAAGGTCAGGGCCAGTTCGTCGTCACCCAGCACTTCAACGCCGATCCCGGTATTGATGCCGTAGTTGAATGTTTGATCGGTCCATTGCCAGCCTGCCGTCAGGTCAACCAGCCAGGTGTACTGCGGCCTGGTCCGCACCAGCGCGCCAGGTATGCCGCGACGCCAGGAGCTGCCGACATACAGTTGGCCATAGCGACTTTGCAGCAGGTCGCTGGCGGTGACGGTCTCGATATCCAGTGGATTGATCGGGTCGGGCAAACCGGTATCAGGGTCGAACGTCTGCACAGGCGCCGCTCTGATGACCGGGCCACCAAAGTTAGTCGACAGGTAATCCAGCGACTTATCCTTGACCCGATTCTTCTGGTAGTCGACACCGCTGCGCACGGTCCAGTTGGGACCGGCGAATTCCAGCGTGTGGTTGTACTCCATTTTCAGCGCATGGCCATCGCCCAGATCGTCACCGGCCCGGGTGGAAAACGACCGCTGCGCGACTTCCCAACTGACCTGATCGCGGGCTGTCAAACTATGGCGGCCACCCAGATACACGCGGTCCTGTTGGCCGAAGGCGCGCATCAAGCCGCTGTCTTCGTTCTTGCGATGCCAGTCGACGCCGGTTTCCAGTTCATCGCTCACACCCAGCTGCCAGGTCCGGGACAGGCCCAGGCCGTTGCGGTCGTCATCGCTGCGCTGGCTGGTATCGGCGAACAGTTTATAGCTGCCGTCCTCGACCGCACGTTGCAGGGTCAGGGCGGCGTTACGCTCCTCGCCGATGCGCGATGATTCGATTTCGTCACCACTGTAGTCGCCCTGCTCCAGCTCAAGATCGGCGTACCACTTATCGCCCAGGTTGTGCGCAATCTCCAGGCGTGGCGCGTTGAACTCCAGGCCGCCGAAGTCCTGTTCATGCCACGACAACTGCGCACCTTGCGGCGTGCGTTCGTGGATCTCCACAGCCTGGCGGCGCAGCTGTTCGCGCACCGCTTCCGGCTGCTCATCACCGAGCGCCGTCAGGCTGGTGTCGAGGGCTTCATTCAGGCGACCCAGACGACTGAGGGCCTGAGCGCGTTGCGCCGGGTTGAGGTCGCTGCTGGCCAACAACGTTTCGACCTGCGCCTTGTTGCGGCTGCGCAGAGCTTCCTGAATCTGCTCATAACGCTCGACCTTCAGGCCCTGACTGCGCGCCCAAGCCAGCCATTGGTCTTTTTGCGATTCCTGATTGGTCGCATCAAGACGCGCCAGCAAACGCTCAAACCACAGTTGCAACATCGCCGGCGAGCCGTCCTTCCATTTCAGGACTTCCTGCTGGGCCTTTTTCGGTGAATAGCTGCTGGCCATCAAACGCAACCAGGTGCCATAGCGTTGAGACGACGGCTGCAGGTTTTCGCCTTCCGGGCTGCGCAGCAGCTTCAAGCGCAGACGCTGGGCCGCATCCTTATAGCCGGCACTGTCCAGCGCATCGGCGTAGGCCGCTTGCACCAGCCAGTCCTGAGGACTGCTCTTGAGGTACATGCGATACCAGGCCAACGCTTCGCTGTCGCGGCCGAGCATCTGACTGGCGCTGGCGAATGGCAGCCACAGCAGACGGTCTTCGCGCGCCCGGGCTTTCCATTGGCTCAGCAAAGGCTTGAGTGCGGCGGTGTTGCCCTGATCGACGTACAGCCACATCAGGCGTTCGCGGAACAGGTTGTCGTCAGGGAACCGCGCGAGGCCTTCCTGATACAGGCGCAGCGCTTCGTCGGTCTGGCCCTTCTGCACTGCCAATGCACCGCGTACTGCCAACACTTGAGACTGGCCATAGGCATCAGGGTATTGCTCGGCGTCCTTGAGCAGCGACTCCACTTGCGGCCAGTCCTGCAATTCCTGGGCTTGCTGCAAGGCCTCGACCAAACGCTGCTGGTCGTGGCTGCGTTGCCAGCTGGCGACCATCAACTGCAGAGCGCGCTGTGGATTGCTGGTTCGATAAAGGGTGATCAACTGACTCTCGTCGCCGCTGTTGAGCGAGCCCTTGAGCGTCAACAGCTTCTCGAGCGACACCTGCAATTCATCGTCCCGTTCCAGGTCCCAGGCCAGCGAGGCCCGGGAGCGCCAGTAGTTCGGATCAGTGATGGTGCGGTTATCGACTTGCAACACTTGCCATGCCGACGTGTTATCGAACAACTTGAGATAGGTATCGACCCAATCGACGCGCTCGGTGGTGGTCAGCGCAAAACGTTTCGAGTAGTCCTTGTAAACGTTGGCCTTGGCTGCATATTGCCCGGTGTTTTCCAGGTTTTGCAGCAGGCGCGTCCAGGCCAGGCGATGCTTGGGGTACTTGCGCAAATACGTGCGCAGCCAGGCTTCAGCCTCTTTTGGCGTACCCCGCGATTCGTGACCGTAGATCAGCGCATCGAGTTCGATGTCGGTCAGCGCACGCTGCTCCATGATCTCGGCAAGCAACGGAATCGAGCGGTCGAAGTCGAACTGCTGGCTGGCCAGGCGCCAGGCGTGCTCACGGGTTTGCGCACTTTCGCGCAGCTTCAACAGACGAATCCAGTAACCGAGCGCCGCTTCGTTTTCACCCTGCCATTCGCCGAGGTGGGCCATCTGCTCAAGCAACTGCACATCTTCGGGATGTTCTTCGAGCAGTTGCTGGCCGCTTTCCCAGGCGCCCGACAAATCGCCGAGGGCCAGACGCATGCTGAAATCCTTCTGCAGGATCTGCGGGTTGTCCGGTTGCAGGATGCGCCACTGTTGCAGGAAGCGCTGCGCCAGATCGAAGCGCTTGCTGGCGACGGCCACATCGACGCCCTGCTGGACCCAGGCCGAGTCGGTTTGCGGGTTGATCAGCGAGTCGATTTCATCTTCAAGCACCTGCGCAGCCTGGTCGCCCTGACCGGAAGCCAACAGGCTGTTGTAGGCCAACTGGGCGTACTCACGACGCTCGCCCGCCTGATCAGTATCCTTTCTCAACTGCAGATAGATTTCTGCGGCGCGCCCCGGTTGCTCGCCCGCCAGGTACCATTGCGCAGCGGACTTGAGCGCCGCGCTGCGCTGCTGCGGGTCGCGAGCAGCAATTTCTTCATAGACACTGGCGGCAAACGCCGGTGCCTGCAAGGTCAGTGCGAGCTTGGCCAGGTTCTGCAATTGCGGCAATGGCAGCATCCGGTGATCGAAGCTTTTCAGACGCTCGACCAAGGCCTGCTGGGTGATCAGGTCACTGTCCTTGGCCGCTTCCAGCGCATCCAGTTCGAGCCGGTAATACGCCTGCAATTGCAGGTTCGGCTTGGGCCAATTCTCCAGATGCTGGCGGGCCTTGGTGTAATCACCGAGGCGAATCAACAGGTCGACCAGTTGCAGACGCAGGTGATCGTCTTCCGGGTGAGCGGTCAGCAGCAGTTCGGCATAGTTGGCGGAAACCGCATCCGGTTCGCGGCCGTCAGGCTGGAATACTTCTTCACGCTGGAAGGTCGCCCACAGCAGACCGCCCACGGCAACCGCCACCACCGCCAGCGCCCACGGGTTGAGCAGGCGGCTGTTTTTGCTCGCTGAAGAATTAGTTGCAGAAGAGCTGACCATTACTCACCTGCTTCATTGGTAATTGAAAAGTCCACAGACCGGCCGATGCCTTGCCTGCAAAACGCTGTCCATCCACTTCGACCCGGCAGGCACTCGCCGACCGTACCGAGAAGGTCAGATCAAACTGCCCGGCAAACGAAAAACTCACGCGTTGATCATCCAGGTACTGCCAACTCAGCAGAGGCAAATTGGCTTCCTCCAATGCCGGGCGGCTGTCCCGATCAGGTCGCAGCACCAGCAGTGCCCGGTCGCTGCTCAGTGCCACATAGCGCCCTTGCGGTATGTCTCGAACACCGGCAATGCCTTGCGATCGCAGCAAATCCGGCCAGCCCATTTGCGGGTCCAGGCGCACGGTGCGCAATGCATCCATGCCGCGAATCTGCCAGTTGCCATCGGCGGTCCGCGCCAGGCTGGCCTGATACAAGCCGTGCAATCGATCGATGTAGTCGCTCATCCACAGCGACATCGGCTGTTGGTCGCGCATGTAGCCGTAGATCTCGTGCATGGCCTTGATCGAAGCCTGCTTGGTGCTTGAATAAAAGTGGTAGTAAAGGTGCAGGCCACGCAGGCGGCGCGGGCTGTCGGTCAGCTCGAAGGTGTCGATCACTTCGCGGAAACCGTAATACGGACCTTTCCACAGGTTGGTGTAGAGGTTCTCGTTGATGATCGGCGCGTAGTACTGCAAACCGCCCTCGGTAGGGCGCAGTAGCGGGTTCAACCCGGTCAGGGACGGATCGGCCTTGGTCATCATCGTTTCCGCGCCGTTGACGTTTTTCAGACCGGCATCGTAGGCAATCTTCAGCGTCGCTGCCGAAGGCAAGGCGTCACCTGGCCAGAACACCATTTTCACCGGTTTTTCCGGAGTGGTGAGCTGCTGGTTGATGTAGTCGCGGGAACCGACAACCTCGCGATAAAAATCAATTTTGTCGTAGCCCGCAATAGCCATGTTCAAACCATATTCCGGTTTGAAATTCTCACGTTTAGTGGCCTTTTCCGGCTGCATGAAAAACGGATGGCTGAAGGTGTGGGTGGCCACTTCGACTTTCGGATTGGCGAAGATCTCGCGGGCGATGGGCTCCAGTTCGCGTGCCAGGTGCGGGAACATGCCGCGTGGCGAAATTTCACCCTCGACGATCGACACCGACGTCAGGAACGGGTTGGGCTTGATGTAGTCATCCAGCGTGTGACGGCCGGCATATGGCGTGCCACGCACTTCGGCGCGGGAGGGAAAGCCATCGCCGTCGATGTGTACGGTGGCGATTCGACGGCCGTTTTCTGTGGTGGTGTCCGGCCGTGGTTGCTCAGGCAGACGCAGGCTTGCCTTGAGGAAGGCGAAGGGGTCGAGAATCCAGCGACTGCGCTCGTTGTTCACCTCAAGAATGTAAGGTGCCAACGCCAGACCGCCCCAATCGCCAATGACGACCGGGTCGAAGGTTTGCCCTGCAGCATTGCTCAGCGAAAGTGCCGGTGTCGGCCCCTTGGGCAATACCGAGACCGCCGTCAGGTCACGGGATCGGGGCTGCACCGGTGCTTCAAAAGCGCCGAGCAGCGCCTTGTCTTGATGAGTCACTGTCAGTGCTTGGGTACCCGGCGGGGCTTCTCGCTTCAGGCCCATGCGCTTGAGCAGAACCTGGTCTTCAACCGGCAGGCCGGAGAAAAAAACCACCGGTACCTGCTCGTCCAGACGTGCGCTGATGAAACGGTTGAATGCCGGAGCATCTTGCGGCGAACCGCTGGTCATCCACGTAATCACACCGGCATACAAGCCACTGAAGCGATAATCCGGCATGGAGCTGCTGGCAGGCAGGTAGTCAACGCGATAACCCAGGTATTCGAGCAGCCCGCCCAGATAGGTGTGACCGGCGTTGTTGGCCAGGTCACCTTCGCGCGGGTCGTAAACCAACGCGACACGCCGCGGCTGCACTTCGATGTTGCTGATGCCCATCGAATTCAGTTCCGGGGTGCTGATGAAAGGAATGAAACCTTCATCGCGCAAACGCTTGGCCAGCTTGCGGGCCTCCTCGCGTCGTTCCGGTGGCAAATAGTCGATCGCCACCAGTGGAATGCCTTTGGCACGCAACGGTTGCAGCTGGCCCAGCAGCCATTGGCGGTCCGCCTCCGGCACTGGACGGTATCGTTTGGCGGATGCGTCCCAACCAGCGTAGAGCGACTCGAAAGCTACCGCTGCAGCCACGCCGTCAAGCTCCGGCAGCACTTCAAAGCCACGATTGAAAAACAGCTTCAGCTTTGGCTGCTGCTTGTGCAGTTCCCGCAGAAAACTGGCAAGGCCGGCACGCTGGGCTTCACGTGATGCCTCTGGCAGTAGAGTGAAACTGTCGAGGGTATCGAGAAAAAGTCCGCCATAGCCCTGGGCTTGCAGCTGCTTGGCACGGCCGAGCAAGTGTTCGCGCCAGGCCGGTGCCGTGAGGTCCATGACCTGGCTGTTCCACGAGTCGTTTCGCACCGGAGAGACAGCCTTGTCCAGGCCAGCCTTGGAGATATCCGCTTTTGAACCGTCGAACTCGCCCACAGACATATAGGCAAACGGTTCGCTGCCCAGCTTGCGCAACGTTTTGACATCGTTCGCCGTCATGTGCCCGGGTTCGACGACAGCCCAGTCAAACTGCGCCAGCTCAGAGATCGGCGGCTCGTCGGCATACCAGAAAGTCACGCTTGAGGGAGGCGTCAATACCGCGGCTTGCACGGCGGGGCCACTCACACACAGCGCCAGAGCGGCTAACAGTCGCTTGGCGACCGAGCGGACACGCGTCCTGCGAAAAACGATTTCCATAACTCACTCTTGAAATGACGGATCAGTACTGCTTGAACTTCGGGCAGCTTAAGCCGACCGAGTTACAAACTGCGGATGAGTTGCGCTAGACCGTTGCCGATGGAAGTCGGTTCCGGAAGATCAAAGCGCTCGAGCAGGCGAGCATTATTGGCGCGCGAATGGCGAATGTCGCCTTGACGTGACGCCTGTTTGTTTACCGTCAAAGGATTGCCGGTGGCAACCCCCAGTTCAGCGATCAAATCATTGAGGCTGGTGGAACGGCTGAGGCCAATGTTCACCGCTCCAGGACGCGGCTCATTGGTCTCCACGGCTTGCAGCAGGATGCTCACCAGGTCCAGGACATAGACGAAGTCGCGGGTCTGCTCACCGTCACCGAAAATCGACACCGGCAGTTGCTTCAACGCCCGCTCGGTGAAAATGCTGATCACACCGGAGTACGGCGAGGACGGATCCTGGCGCGGGCCAAAGATGTTGAAGAAGCGCAGGATCACCGGCTCCAGGCCGTGTTCACGGCGATAGAAGTCCAGGTAATGCTCACTGGACAACTTGTCGCTGGCATAGGGTGTGAGTGGCGATTTTGGCGTGTCTTCGTCGATCGCCGAACCTTCGCCGTTGTTGCCGTAAATGGCAGCACTGGAGGCGAACACGACGCGCTTGATACCGGCCTTCAACATGCTTTCACAAACGTTGATCGTGCCGACGAAATTGCTTTGGTGTGTACCGACCGGATCATCCACCGACGCTTGCACCGAAGCCACCGCCGCCAAATGAACGACGGCACTGCAATCGCGCATCGCTTGGGCCACTGCGGCACTGTCTGCGACATCGCCAACCACCAGGTTCAGGTTGGCATTGTCCATCGGCAGGTTACTGACTTTGCCGGTCGACAAGTTATCCAGCACTCGAACCTTGTAACCCTTGGCCAGCAACGCTTCTACAAGGTGCGATCCAATGAATCCCGCTCCGCCAGTAACCAGTACGCGCTCAACGAACATGAAATTTCTTCCTGAAGATTCAAGCGGACGCTCCTTTTTGAAGCCCGCTGACGGTGTAGGCATTTGTATCGTACTGCGGTTGCGAACCATGGGGAACTGCCCAGTCACCACCGACATTTTTATGGCGCAAGGCCATCAAAACGCGGCAGATAATGGGAGATCCCACGGACACTGTCAATAGCTTGTCTACTTTGCCGCCGTACGGCAAATAAAAGCGCGATTCCGTCATTTTATTGACGACGCAAATCGGATCCATTCGGACAAACATACCCACCCGCTCGCGCGAATCAGCCAAACGTCACAGCAAATGGTGCCGCAGCCTGTTCAATGGCACCGACGACATGTGTTGCCTGTTCTCGATACTGAGGATAACGCGCAATCACCACCTCAACAGCGGCGAGCATTCTCTGAATGCGCTCCCTCGGCTTTTCGATTTCGCAGTTTTGTGCAAACTCAACAAAAATACAGGCGCCTAAAGCGCAGAATGATTATTTTGCAAAAAGCCCTTCTACACTCAATCGGCAAAGCCACTCTCCCCCGCCGAACGAGCCCACATGAGCCTCCTCAAAGACCGTTTCAAACAAGGCAGAGATGCGCGCAAGAAATGCCCCCGCAGTGCCCACGCGACGTCGGGCAAAGCCAAGCGCGATCCGATTCCGCTGATCAAGGCATCGAGTGAGGGGCGGATCAAGTCGCTGGTGGAGTTGCGTTACGGGCGCATGCTGGAGTCGCCGTTCACCTTTTACCGTGGCAACGCGCTGTTGCAGGCGCATGACCTGGCAGACACGCCTGATATGGGATTGGTCGCGCCGAT
Source organism: Pseudomonas sp. Sample_22 (assembly GCF_004307635.1). Taxonomy (NCBI): domain Bacteria; kingdom Pseudomonadati; phylum Pseudomonadota; class Gammaproteobacteria; order Pseudomonadales; family Pseudomonadaceae; genus Pseudomonas; species Pseudomonas sp. Sample_22. The sequence continues at coordinate 41,381 of NZ_RCNY01000093.1, read as the reverse complement.
CTGTGGTGATAGTCACCTGATGAACTTCGGTGGTTTCGCCACACCCGAACGCAACCTGCTGTTCAGCGTCAATGACTTTGATGAAGTTCATCCAGGGCCATGGGAGTGGGATGTAAAGCGTCTGGCCACAAGTTTTGTGGTGGCCGCCCGCGACTTGCGCCACGGCAAATCGGTCGAAGATTCGATCTGTCATGAGCTGCTGGGGGCCTATCAGGAGACCATGCTCGAGTGCGCCGAACAAAGCACCCTGGAGACCTGGTACGAGGCCATCACCTACGGCGATTTGCGTGAACAGGCGAGCAAAAACACCCTGGAACACGTGCAACGTGCCATCGACAAAGCCGAACATCGTACCCATGCCGAACTGCTGCCGAAAATCAGCGAACGCGATAACCACGGTCGCCTGATCATTCGCGATGATTTGCCGGAAATCTTTCACCTGCACAACAACACCACGTTGCTGGATGCCGACGATGACTGGTTGCGACTGTCTGACTGGCGACCGTTGTTCGACACGTTCATGCGCGACTACCGCGGCACGCTGCAAGCCGACCGCCGTGAATTGTTGTCACGCTTCACCGCTCAAGACATGACGTTCAAAGTGGTGGGTGTCGGCAGTGTCGGCACCCGTTGCATGGTGGCGCTGTTGACCGACGAACAGCAATTCCCGCTGTTCCTGCAATTCAAGGAAGCACGCCGTTCCGTCCTCGCCGATTACGTGAGAGCCAAGTCGCGGGTCCGCCATGAGGGGCAGCGCGTGGTCGACGGTCAGCGCTTGATGCAATCGGCCAGCGATCTGTTCCTTGGCTGGACCACCGGCCCCAGCGGTCGTCACTTTTACGTGCGTCAGTTACGCGACATGAAGGTTTCGGCCGAACTCGAAACATTTGATGCAGAGGCTTTCGCAGCCTACGGTCGACTTTGCGGTCGCGCCCTGGCCCGCGCCCATGCCAAATCGTCCGGATACGCCGCGCAGATCAGCGGCTACATCGGCAAGGGCGAGGCGCTGGCCGATGCGCTTTACAAATATGCCCAAGGCTATACCGAACAGAACGAGCGCGACTTCGAGGTTTTCCAGCAGGCCTGCCGCAAGGGTCGTTTGCGTGCGCGATCGGAAGCCGATTTTGCGGCGGATCATTTGCCCTGACCGTCCAGAGATGTCTGGCCCGTGGCGTTCCTCCAGATGAACTTTTCTTCACCCCGCCTCGAAGCCACAACCTGTACATTGGCCTCGCTCATTCAAGAAACTACGGTTTGCCCGCCCTCCCGCGGGCTTTTTTTTGTTTGATCAAATGAAGCTGGCAGCACCTGACCATCCTGATGCGTCACAGTGGTTACGACCTAACCTACCCGCACATGCCGAGCATTTGGCCTTGTCGCCCACCACCGCCGGGGTTTTTCCATTGAGGGTATGCGTGCCTTCGAGCTGGCAGGAAATCACGGTGCCGCCACTGCTGGTGGCGTCGCCCAGGCAGATGGGATGGCTCATGTTCTGGGTACGCCGCCGTTAGGGGCGCCGAACTTGAACGGGTCGGCACCTCGGTTCTCACGGTTCTTGGCTTTGCGCGCTTCGTCCGGTGGGCGGATCATTTGCACGGTCAGGCTGCCGTCCTGCCCGGCGTAGACCACTGCGCTGGCGCCGCCATCCAGGTAGCTGGCAATGGTCGCCAGGTTGATTTGCACCAGCGCGCCACTGACCCCGGTATTGCCCAGGCGCCGCCCGATGTCGTAACCCTCGTCGACATTGCCCAACTCGATACCGTGGCCGTCGGTATTCAGGCCATGCAAGGCAATGGTCAGGGCAATTTCAGCGTCCCGATTGTCGGTGGTGTCGTAGAACACCCGGACCGGTTTCTTCCCTTCAGGCAACGTATCCAAAGCTTGCAGCCAGCCTGCCTGCAGGGCTTTGGCCTGCAACGCCGGTTTGAGCCGCTGGCCGTGTTCATCCTGCATCGAGACCTTGATCGGTCGGTGCAAGTAACCCAGTACCGGCGCAGCGTCGAACTCTTTGACCTGATGCTGCGCCCAGCGGATGGGTAGCCATGGGGAGGGTTGAAATTCTCCCGGCCCGCGGTTGCTGATGGTTTGCCAGAGGGTGGGGAGTTGGGATTGCCAGTAGGCGGTGGACATGGTGCCGGGGGCTAAGGGATCTTGAGCGCCTTTGGCACGCTCCGCCTCTTCGTACACATCTAAAAACTCTCGGGATTGCTTCCAGTAAAACGCCCACAGCTTGCCCAAATCTGTGTCTTTGTTCTGGTTGTCCTCACGCTCATGGGTGGCATAACGACGGATATATCGATCCACCCGATCTGAGCGGGTGACCAACAGCCCGGCCATGCTTTCGTAGACGGTGGGGACGACATGACCATTCTGCAATCCCGGAGTGCCTGGTACGCGCAAGCCGTTTCGCGTGACATCGCCGTCTTCGCTCACGATCAAGGCCAGGGGCACTTGGGGGTTGTCATCAAAGAACTGGAACAAGCGCTCGATCATGCCCTGGGCATGGGTCGTATTCTCCGCGTCCTGCCACAAAAACAGCGTGACACCAAGCGTGGCGGCATTGCGCCCGCTGAGAATATTGCTTGCGGCCCCGGTATCTGAAGGTTGCTTGGGCGGCGCGATGGAAAATACAGGAATTGGCCAATACGCCGCCGACTCGCCTGCCGAATGCTTGAATGAAACACGGATTTTGATATTTCTACTGATCTCTCTGAAGTCCAATGAGTCGGTGTAGTCCTTGGGGTCTCGTGAGTAAATCGAAGCAAAATTGTCGTTTTTCTTTTTAATGGATTGCCAGATTTCAGATTGATGATCCTGATAAATCCCGAGCCCCACGCCTCGTATTTCCAGGGCATAAGTACGCGCTTGGGTGGCCTGCCGCTCGGCGATTTGTTTCATGACGTCGGCTTTGTAGGCGGCCAGCCCCGCCCGTTCACTGGCCACGGCTTTCCCCCACCAGTGAACGCTGAAAACCAGCAGCAATGGACCTAGAATTGCTGCCATACCCCAGCGCATTACCGGGTTCATGTCACGAAGTTCCACGTCAGATAACTCGTACGTTCAAAGCATTGCTTGCCAAGGCATGACAACCGCAGGCCAGCAGATGCCCCTGCAATACGACCGGAATGCCGTTCATACGCCGGCGCGGATGCCCTTCGACGAAGGCAAACTCGCCCAGATGCAGCGGACACTTGGCCTTATCGCCCAACACCGCCGGAGTTTTTCCATTGAAGGTATGCGTGCCTTCAAGCTGGCAGGAAACCACGGTGCCGCCGCTGCTGGTGGCATCGCCCAGGCAGATGGGATGGCTCATGGTTTGTTTCCCGGCATACGAAACCTGAACGGGTCGGCGCCGTGGGTTTGCTGGTTTTTCGCTTTGCGGGCTTCGTCCGGCGGGCGGACCATTTGCACGGTGACGCTGCCGTCCTCGCCGGTGTACACCACCGCGCTGACGCCGCCCTCTTGATAGCTGGCAATCGTGGCGAGGTTGATTTCGACCAGGGCGCTGCTGACGCCGGTGTTGCCCAGGCGCCGTCCGATGTCATAGCCCTCGTCGACATTGCCTAACGCGAGGCCGGTTCCATCGACATTGAGACCGTGCAACGCAATGGTCAGGGCGATCTCGCCAGGGGTGTTGTCGGTGCTGTCGTAAAAAACCCGTGCCGGTTTTTCACCTTTGGGCAGGGTTTCCAGTGCCTGCAGCCAACCTGCTTGCAGGGCTTTGGCCTGTAATGCGGGTTTGAGCGGTTTGCCGTTTTCGTCACGCATCGGGACTTTGATCGGGCGGTGCAGGTATCCCAACACCGGGGCTTTATCGAACTCCTTGACCTGATGCTCGGCCCAGCGCACCGGTAGCCATGCGGAGGGTTCGAAATGGCCGGGGCCTCGGTTGCTCAGGGTTTGCCAGAGGGTGGGGAGTTGGGATTGCCAGTAGGTGGAGGACATGGTGGTAATAGGGAGAATAAAGCCTGTATTGCCTTTGGCACGTTCAGCATCCTCGTACACCTTTCTAAACAGCGGCGAATGCTTCCAGTAAAACGCCCACAACTTGCCCATGTCGGTGTTCGTGTTCTGGTTGTCCTCGGAATCGTGCGTAGCAAAGGGACGGATATAGCGGTCTACCCGATCCGAACGGGTGAGCAGCAGACCAGTCATACTTTCGTATACCATTGGCACGGCATGGACATTTTGTAGACCTGGTGTGCCGGCCACACGAAGACCACTTCGGGTCACATCACCATCCTCGCTCACAATCAATGCTTGCGGTACCTGTGGATTGTCATCAAAGAACTTGTACAGCCGCTCGATCATGTTTTGGGCATGCGGGGTATTGTCCGCGTCTTGCCAGAGAAACAGCGTCACGCCCAGGGTGGCGGCATTGCGTCCATCTGAAATATTTGCGGCGGCCCCAACGTTTTCCGGCTGCTTAGGCGGTGCGATTGCAAACACGGGGATCGGCCAATAAGCCACCGAGTCGCTGGCCGCATGCGTAAAAGCGACACGGGTATTGATTCTCGCCGTGATTCTCCGAGAGTTAACAGAGGCATCGTAATGCTTGGGGTTTTGCGAATAGATCGAAGTAAAATTGTTGTTGGTCTTTTTGATTTCTCGCCAAATTGAAGATTGATGCCAATTATCAACGGCAAGCCCCGTACCCCGTATTTCCAGCGCATAGGTACGCTCCTGGGTAGCGATGTGCTCGGCTCTTTCGGCCATGACTTTTGATTTGTAGGCCTTGAGTTCTGCTTCTTCGTAAGCTACGGCCTTACCAAACCAGTGCCCGCTGTAGGTCAACACTAACGCGCCGAAAATACTTGCTATTCCCTTAAGCATCACGGTGCTCATATCCCCCAACTCCTTGTTTTCAGCCTGTGCTGTGTAGATGATGACGAGTAAAAAACCCAGCCAAATAGCTGTCAGTATCCCCGTAGTCCAGAGATAGCCTTTCAGCTTCGGCCGCTGTGATTTGTCCTGCCGGCGATCTCTCATTGAGACACTCCTTTTCTCGGAACGGGCAAAACCAAACTTGGCGGCGTCAACGACACGAGAGCCGTAGAGGGAAATTCACCTTCGTCGTAATACAAATAACTGGCCTTGACCAAGGCTTGAGCCTCAGTGCTCAGTCGCGACCAACCTTCCATCTGCATGACTTCATCAACGAACCGCTTTTTGTCCATCTTCCAATCCGCAATCGCCACCAACACCTCCCGCATCACCGGATCATCCAGACACCTGGCCTGCCCAATCGCAATGTCCATCGCCGTCACCCAGCGATGGTTCTCCGGGCTGCGCAATACCGCCGAGTGATAGCTGTTGTCAGTCCATTCCTTCTGGTCAACCTGCATGCGTGCACGGATTTCGTTCGGGGTTTCCTCACGGTAGATGCGGTAGTGGTCCTTACGATTGAGCATCGGGTTGCCGGACACCGGCGTCTGGCGCAGGGCCCGGGTCTGGTCGTCGGGTTCTTTGCCGTGATTCCAGCGAACAAGCCCATCGTCCAGGTCGAGTCGCTGGTCACTGTTGGTCACATAAATCCATTTGAAAGTGGCACCGGGGTTGCCCAATGCCGCGTTTTGCGACACCGCATCCGGTCGATCCTTTCCGGCCTGATGGCTAGACCCCGTCACGGCTTCGCCGCCAAACATCTGCGGCGCATGGGGTGGATGCAGTTGTTCGGCATTGATGGTGCGTTGCTGGCCTTTGCGGATTCCGGTTTGCGAGGCTAGCGCTGCGACCGAGCCGCCACCGGGATAGCGCGGCTCGCCTTCGACGCGGGTGAAGTCCGCCTGCGGCGGCTTGCCCACCAGTACCGGCTCACCATCACGCAGGCGCCTGGTCCACAGGCGTTGGTAGAAGCCCATAGATTGCAGCGCGGTCATGGCCGGTTGGCCATCGGGCAACGCGTCCGGCACGCCGTACGTGCCGATGCCTTGCACATCATCCAGTGCTACGGTGGTGTCGTCCGGGCAGAAATACAGATAAACCTTGCCGCGGTTGTCGCGCTCGGGAAACACCAGGGTGTTCCCGTCTGCGCCCAGACGCTCGCCTTGTTCGGGTGACCAGCGCGGCCCCGTGCGACCGCCATAACCCGGTACGCCATAGCGCACGGCGCTGAGGGGCGGTTGCGTATGGGGGGATTGAGTGGTGTGTTGCACGATGTCGAACAGAGTTTGCAGGGTCTGCGAATTTTTCGGAGTCGCACTCGGCAGTACCGAGTAGGGCGAGGCCACCATGATTGCGCAGTCGGCACAGCGTTCACCGCGATCCACCAACATGGCCTGGGCGAGCAAGGTGATCAGCGTGCCCTGGCTGTGCCCCATGATGGTGATGGTTTCATCGGGTGAGACGCGGCGAATCTCGCTGACCAGCATCGCCAGCCGGGTCGCGGCCAGCACGAAATACCGACGATGCGGCGCCTTGCCCATGTACAGGGAGTTAGGCATGGTCGGTTGAACCCAATGGCGCAGCCATTTGCCGAACCCTTCTTCGTACATTTCCGGCAAATTGTTGGTGGCGTTGGCGAAAAATCCGCCGCCTTTGGCGAAGTGACGGTCCAGACGGTTGTCGAATCTGTCCAGGAATTGATCGCGCAAGCGGGCCGGATCGCCATTTTTATCGCGTTTGATTTCGCCGGGTTCGGCCCGGTAGCCCCAATAAAACGGAATCAACAGGCTGCGGGTCTTGGGGGCCTCTGTATCGCGCTGGTAAAGATAAGTATCCGGATCGTCGAGTATTTGCCCCTCGTTGTCCTTCCATTCCTTCCTGGGCGTACTGTTAGCCTCGTTGTACTTGGCCCCATACCGCCCCGACTTCAGATCCTGCCGATCCAGCCGCTCGTTAACCCCTTGGCACAACCCGATTTCCACCGACTCGTAGGATGCCCCGGGGTCATTCACGCCGTGCAGGAAAATCACCACACCAGGCAGGTCTCGCGGCACCGCAATGTTGCGATCCGTCGATCTATTGGGCAGCAAACGACTCGTGCCGGTGGCGATCACTGTGTTGTCCGTATGGCTCATGCTTTCGATATCCTTTTGAAATCATGTTTCTGTGTCGATCACTGGGTCGACACTTTGCTTAGCTTCCGTCGGTACGGTTGTCTGATCCGATGCTGAGGTCAGAAGGGCCTGCTGAGTCGGCCCCGACACTGTTCGGGGCCGGGTTTGCTGCCTGTTGGGATGAATGGCGAAAAACCTCGAGATTGGCGAGTAGCATCTCTGTTCGCTGGAGCAACTCGGTTAAACCCTCGGCACCTGTGATGCCTTGCACCAGGCTGCCGTCCTCCAGGGCGATTTTGTAGGGTTGGCCTTGAACGATGGCGCCTGGATCATCTTCGTAGTGCAGTCGATGCCGTTGGTCCGCACCGTCCCGACCGAAAACTGGAATGGCAGCACTGTCGGTTTTCGGCCCCACCCAGTCATGCTCGCCGGCATGCACAATCGCCTTGCCCTGCGTACCGATCTCGACGCCGCCACCGATCCTGATGTAGCTGCCGTCATCGGCCACCAGGCGGATGGTGGGGGCGGTGATGAGCACTTCGCCTTCGGCCGCCGACAGGTGCAGGTTCTTTTGCGCGTTGAGCACCATGTCGTCGTCCTGGGCCTGCACCAACACCTTGCCGCGATTGGCGATGGCGCTGATGCCCTCGTCCTGGGCGAAGGCGCTGATGCCTTTGCCGGCTTGCAGGCGCATGGCCGCGCCGCTGCTCAGCTGCAAATGGTCCTGGGCGGTGGTGTCATGGTTTTCACCGGCGTAGTGCACCTGCGAGCGCGGCGTGGCACTGGCAATGCCGGCTTCAGCCGCTATCGCGACCACCGGCTCGCCCGGACTATTGCTGTCGGGGGCCGGCCATTGACTCAACGACTGGCGCAACGCCTCGATGCCCTGGGTGTCGATCTTCGGGCTGCCACGGGCAGCGGCGGTCTGGCCGAGGGCCTGGAACAGTTCGCCGCACTCGGCCAACAGCTTGAGCAGTTCTTCGCGGTCCAGTTGTGAGCCCTGCGCATCGTGGCGAGCGTAGGTGGTCAACAACAGCCCTTGGGCCGCCCGCAGGGCAATCGCGGCATCGCTGCGCAGTTCGGCGCCCTGGCCGCGTGGCTGGGCCTTGCCGTCGGTGCGCGGGGTGACGAGCTTGCCCAGGTTCAGCGCGGTGGCCTGATGGGTCGTGCCCAGTCGGGCGCGCAGCGCGCCGGGTGTATCGTCGAAGAGCAATTCGTTGAAGCCCTTGCCCTGGTGTTCCCGGGTCTGGATCCCGGATAAGGTTCGATTGCCCGGCAACCCCGTGGCGTTACTGAAGTGCGGCGGAAAATGGTCGGCGTTGTAGAGCACCGACGTCACCAGCGGCCGGTCGATGTCGCCGCCGAGGAACGTCACCAGCACTTCCTGACCGATGCGCGGCAAAAACTGGTGGCCGAAGCCGGCGCCGCCACTGGGCATGGCAACCCTTAGCCAGGTGGTGCCTTGTGCGGCATCCTGTCGACGCTGCCAATGAAAGCGAACCTGCACACGCGCCAGCTCGTCGGTGAAAACCTCCTCACCTTCCGGACCCACGACAATGGCAGTGAGCGGCCCGGAAATCGTCGGTCGCGGGGTAATGATCGGTGGGCGAAAGGCAATCTTGTGGCGGATGCAGACGAAACGGTTGTCGTAGTTCGCCGGTTGATCCGTCAGATAGTTGTTGCGGCCTTGGTGCTCCACCTTGATCAGGAGGAACTGGCGATCATCCACGGGATCAGCATCGTGATCGAAGTGCTGGGTCAGTTCGAAGGTGTAACCCGGCAGCAGGGCGCGACAGTTGCTGGCGCCCTCAAACGTCTTGCCTTGCACTTCCATGGCTTCGAGTCGATGACGCACCAGCGCTTCGCCCTCTGCGGGCATACCGTGGCTGTAATGACCGGGAAAGTCGTAGATCTCATAGGCAGGCACATCGCCCTGGACGTTGAGGCTGGGCATGCTGACCGGCAGCGGATTGCGCGGTTGCCGGTAGTCGAAGGTCTGGATGGCCATCTGGCCGGACTGCAAAACCCGCTGGCTGCTCCAGCGGGTGATCGAGTCGGCGGTCTCGGTGACCGCCGCGCTGTGGTAGCGGATCCGCGGTTGTTGTATCAACGGCTCAAGGTTGCGGGAGTGGTCAGTGATGATCAGGCAGTGTTCTTCCTTCGTGTGAGCGAAGTAGAAGAACAGCCCTTCACGTTCCAGCAGGCGCAAGACGAAATCCAGATCGCTCTCGCGGTACTGGGTGATGTAGCTGTGGGACTTGAGCGGCTGCTCCAGACGGAACTCAAACCTGGGCAGCACGCCATAGTGGGCGAACACCGTGCGCAGAATGTCTTCGATGCTCTGCTCTTGAAAGATCCGCGAGTCGACGCGTCGGGACAGCATCCACAGCCAGGGGCTCAAGGTGGCTGAATAACAAGCCAAACCACCATCGCTTTTCTGCAGGCTGAACCGACTGATGTAGCCGTGAATGTAGCGCGCCTCGCCAGTCGCCAATTCAATGTCGAGCAGTGCGGGTTGCCCGATCAATGACTTGAGTTCCAGGCGGGCATCCTGACTGAGCAGCGACAACTCGAAACTGAATAACGTCGACAAACTCTCAGTACCGGAAAAGCTTTCGAGCAGCAGTTCTTGCTGGCCCGGCACCGGGGATGTGAACCTGATGAGACGCCGGTTCTGTGGCGAGAATATTTTTGTCAGTTCCATTAACAAACTTCCTGCGTCCTGAACAACCGGTGTTCGCCAACCGTAGCGCTCCTGCTACTGGCGAACCCCAAACACGGGAATTAAGAGGCTTTCGAAATAGTTTGTATGTAAGACGCTTCCTTTTTTACGAATTCTGAACGACGGATGTGAACGCGAAGGCTATGCCAAGGCGTATCTGAACATTGAGGGACGATGGCAGGATCACGCCTCGGGTGACGCGTCCTACAGACGCTCAGAATGAGCTGAAAAATCCCACAGGTTTTTCAGGTTGGCGGTCGGAAGTGGGCGCTCTAGTCTTTTGTTGTCGCTGAAAAAATCAGTGATCGGGTGTGAGATCCCCGGCAATAAGTATGCATCTAGAGTCAGTACCTCCATAATTGGCGCCAGCTAATCTGCTGCCAGTAAAAACGTTATGGCGGCTGTGTGCGGGCAGACTTCGGTCTGGCCGGGTGCCTACTACCGGTGATCTCACTCTGCACATAGCTGCCACCTCTTCGCCGCTTGAGATCCGGCGAGTGATGGCTCCAATTCCAGTAGGAGTTTTCACATGGATAAGTTAGTCCCCGATCCGCCCTTCGAAACCGAAAAGCCCTACAGCCCAAGCCCTTTCTTCACAGTCCTTCCGGACATCAGCACCGAAAACCTCCTCGTCCACGCCTGTGAGTCATTGGCCTCAGCCAGTGTCATGACCAATGATTTCGCCACCTTCCTGACCGGCACTCAGCGCAACACCGCATTGGCCATCGCGCAGATCATCATGCTGGCGGAACTGGCGGTAAACCGGGCGCTGGATAACGTTGATCCGCAGGTATAAATCTGCGCCACCGCATTATTGTTCGTGCACAAAAGCTGCGAACGGCATCAATCCAATGTGGGAGCAACGTCGCTCCCACATTGGAGCTGTGCGAACCGTCTCAACCAACAGGCTGAGACTCAGCCACCACTCTCGGTTCTTCGACCTTTTGCAGCACCGGCATCTCCAGTCGCGCCCGCCCATAAAACGCCAGCGCCGTCAGCAGGCAGGCGAGCCACACAACTATCCCGGCCCAGAACGTGTGGGACATGTAGTGCCAGCCCTGCAGCACCCGCGTGGTGCCGTAGACGAATCCCAGCGCCAGCGAGCCGTACAGGATTGCCTTGGAATAACGCCAGCGATAACGCCGTGCCACGAAGTACAACGCCAGCAGGGTGAAGCCCCCCGAAGCATGCCCGCCCGGCCAGCAGCGACCGTCACCGGCGACCTTCAGCAAATCGAAGTTTTCGTACCACTCCTTGTGCTCGATCTTGCCGCCGTACTGGGTGGTTTCAATGGGGCAATACACACTGGTGTGGCCCTTGAGGTAGTGGATCAAACCGGTGCTGATGGAAAACGCGAACACTATGTAGAGAAAATCCCGTCGATGCTTGCTGGCAAACCGCAGCACTGCCGCGACTTTTATTTTTTCCAGAAACGCGATGATCTTCGGATGTTTTTCCGCCTTCAGGCGCGGCCAGAGGAACGACAGCAAGGCGCCCACGATGGCGATCTCGCCGGTCCAGTTCGGAATGATCCGTGCCCATTTATGCGTGATCTTTTCGAACAGATGCACATGGTCCAACGGGAATGTTTGCGTTACCGGATCAAAGAAAAGATTGCTGAAGGCGATGTCGATGCGGGTCAGATCGAACGTCAGGAACACCAGAACTGCACAGGCCAGCGGGATACCGAAGTTGACCGCATAAAAGCGATAACGGGAGAGTGAATTCATTGGATTGTCACCGAGCGCCAGTCCGAAGCATCGATCAGGCCGAGCATGCGTGGCGCTTGATGTTCTGCCGCAGTGATGAACAGCGAGGCGCCGTAACCCGGGGTGGCGTTCGGCTGTTTGAGGTCTTTCTCCAGTTGCACCATGCATTCGCTGTGCGTCACCAGTATCAGATTGCGCCCCGCGACTTTGTGCGCCAGCGCATCGCGCAACATGGAACCCTTGCAGTCGACCAGCCAGTCGTCACCGCTGCTGACCTTGTTGAACATGTAGCCGGCCGTTTGCGCCGTGCGCAGTACCGGGCTGTTGTAGATGTCAGCGCTGTCGAGCCCCAACTGGGCGAACCGCGCACCGACGGCCAGCGCAACGCTGCGCGAACGATCGGTAATACCATCGTTACCCATCAGGCAAGCGGCGCGGGAGTGATCGCAGCGTTCGACATGGCGTACAAGCACAATCAGGTCACCCCTGGCCCACTCCGACAGCATCGCCCGGGCACCGGCGACATTGCCGTGAGCCAGGTCCGGCACGGCGGCCGGCCGTAACAGAAACACCGTGAGGGGGATCACCAACAGCGCCGAGGCCAGTACCACCGCGGCATTGCGATAACGGGCAAAACCGCTCAAATCGATCGAGCGGTTTATTCCGAACAGATTCAGTCTCAATTCCACATCAAGCCGCCTCGCTGGCATGCAACCTTTGATTCAATGCGGCGAAGGTAAATAGATTGGCGTCGGCAGCCGGTGAAACGCATGTGAAAAAAACCTTGTTACACGATCCCTCCGACAAAATCCTTTCAGCTCTCGCGATGGCTGCCGATACAGTCCGTCTACACCGCATGCTGGCCCCCAAAAACAACAATCTTCCAGCCAACCGACGATCGAGAAACATTACGTTCCTGGAGGAATTTTGATGAATAGCTGGTTCGGCAATATCAGCGTGAACCTGAAACTGGGCCTGGGGTTTGGCCTGGTACTGGCCTTGACCTGCGTGCTCGCCCTCACCGGCTGGACCAGCCTGGGCAGCCTGATTGACCGCAGCAACTGGATGAGCGACATCACCCAGCTCAACGCCGGCCTGACGAAGCTGCGCGTGGTGCGCCTGCAATACATGCTGGCCAACGGTGACGAAACCACCGCACAAAATGTGCAAACCACCCTCGACGCGTTTTCCGCTCAACAGCAAGCTTTGCTGGTCAAATTCAAGAGCCCGGAGAATCTCAAGCTGCTCAGGGAGCAAGGTACTGTCATCGATGCCTACAAGACGTCCCTGAACAAAATGCGCGACGCTTATCGCGCTGGCAACAGTGCGCGCGACGTCATGACCACGAATGCCGAAACGGCCAGCACGCTGATCAACGACATCAACATCCGCGTACAACAAATGCCGTCGAGCGAGCAACGCTTCGAACAGTTCCAGGCCATCACCGCCGCCAAAGAAGCCTTCCTCCTGGCCCGCTACGAAGTGCGTGGCTACACCGCCACCTCCAACGCCGAGACCGAGCAAAAAGCGGTCGTCCAACTCGACTCCGCGATCGCCAGCGTGAAGTCCCTCAATGCACACTTCGCCGACGCGCAACCAGATGAACTGCGTCGACTGGAAACGGCACTCGGCAACTACCGCAACGCCTTGCAGGCCTACAAAACCGCGAACAGCGATATCGTGCAAGCGCGCAAGGAAATGACCGACCAGGGCGCAGCCATCGTCAGCCTGAGCGAGCAGCTGTATCAGATCCAGCTTGACCGTCGTGATGCCGAAAGCGCCAAGGCCCGCACCCTGCAGCTGGTCAGCACGCTACTGGCATTGCTGGTGGGCATCATTGCCGCGGTGCTGATTACCCGGCAGATCACCGGCCCACTGCGCGACACCCTGGCGGTGGTCGATCGCATTGCCAGTGGCGACCTGTCCCAGGACGTCAAGGTCACCCGCCGCGACGAACTCGGGGTTTTGCAACAGGGCATCGCACGCATGGGCGTGACCCTGCGCGATTTGATCAGTGGCATCCGCGACGGCGTCACCCAGATTGCCAGCGCCGCCGAAGAGTTGTCGGCCGTCACCGAGCAAACCAGCGCCGGGGTCAACAGTCAGAAAATCGAGACAGATCAGGTCGCCACCGCAATGCACGAGATGACGGCCACCGTGCAGGAAGTCGCGCGCAATGCCGAGCAAGCCTCACAAGCGGCTGCGGCCGCCGATGGCGAAGCCCGCGAAGGTGACAAAGTGGTGGGCGAGGCCATTGCCCAGATCGAGCGACTGGCCAACGAAGTGCTGCGCTCGACCGAAGCCATGAGCGTGCTGCAACAGGAAAGCGACAAGATCGGCAGCGTCATGGACGTGATCAAGGCCGTGGCCGAACAGACCAACCTGCTGGCGCTCAACGCCGCGATTGAAGCGGCCCGCGCCGGTGAAGCCGGGCGTGGTTTTGCCGTGGTGGCCGACGAAGTCCGTGGCCTGGCCCAGCGCACGCAGAAATCCACCGAAGAAATCGAAGGCCTGGTGGCCGGCCTGCAGAACGGCACCCAGCAAGTGGCTGCGGTGATGAACAACAGCCGCACTCTGACTGACAGCAGCGTCGCGCTGACGCGCAAGGCCGGCGCATCACTGGAAAACATCACCCGCACGGTGTCGAACATCCAGTCGATGAACCAACAGATTGCCGCCGCTGCCGAACAGCAAAGCGCCGTGGCCGAAGAGATCAGCCGCAGCATCATCAACGTGCGCGACGTCTCCGAACAAACCGCTGCGGCCAGCGATGAAACCGCCGCCTCCAGTGTTGAACTGGCACGATTGGGCATTCAATTGCAGGCGATGGTGAGCCACTTCCGCGTTTGACGCCGGGTCAGCGCTGAATCAAAGATCCATTCGCGAGCAAGCTCGCTCCCACAGGTTCAGTGAGCAACCTGTGGGAGCGAGCTTGCTCGCGATGGGGATCTATCTGTCACTGAACATTTTCAAACACTGATCGCATTGGTAAACACCAACCGATTGCCAAACGGATCGGTCACGGTCATGTCCTGGCTGCCCCAGGGCATGGCCTGGATGTGAGGGCGGGCGAAGGTGTATTCCTTGGCCAGCAGTTGTTGCTGGAAGGTTTCCAGTTCATCGGTTTCGATGCGCAGGGCCGAGCCCGGTGTCGCGTCGCCGTGGTGTTCGGACAGGTGCAATACGCATTCACCGCGGGAGACTTGCAGGTACAGCGGGAAGTTGGCTTCAAAGCGGTGTTGCCAGTCGATCTTGAATCCGAGGAAGTCGACGTAGAATTCAACTGCCTTTGTTTCGTCGAAGATCCGCAGGATCGGGGTGGTTTTGCCGAAGCTCATCGAGTTGCTCCCAGACAGAAATAGCCCACAGTGTAGCCGGGCTGTACGTCAGCAATTCGGCTTGTTGAGGGCATTCTTTAATCTCAATGTGCCATCACTGTGACGCACTGCTCGAATTGTCTTTAAAACCCGTCGCGCAAGTCACCTTCCCGCGCCAGAAACCGCCCTTCACGTCGCCCGTTGGCTTGACCGTCCCGGTAACTCAGGACTCCATTGATCCACACCCCTTCAATGCCTTCGGCCGCCCGTTGAGGATCGTTAAAGTCGGC
This sequence comes from Pseudomonas sp. Sample_22, assembly GCF_004307635.1. Taxonomy (NCBI): domain Bacteria; kingdom Pseudomonadati; phylum Pseudomonadota; class Gammaproteobacteria; order Pseudomonadales; family Pseudomonadaceae; genus Pseudomonas; species Pseudomonas sp. Sample_22. Next base: position 26,345 of record NZ_RCNY01000093.1, on the reverse strand, counting down.
GACATCGCGAATGGTCGCGGCGTCGAACAGCACCAGGTCCGCCCAATGGCCCTGACGAATCTCGCCGCGCGCCTTCAAGCCGAATCGCGCCGCCGACAACCCGGTCATTTTGTGCACGGCGGTGTGCAGCGGGAACAGGCCTACGTCGCGACTGAAATGTCCGAGCACCCGCGGGAACGCCCCCCACAACCGAGGGTGCGGGAACGGGTCTTCCGGCAAGCCGTCGGAGCCAACCATCGACAGTGGATGGGCGAGAATTCTGCGCACGTCGGCCTCGTCCATCCCGTAATACACCGCACCCGCCGGTTGCAGTTGCCGGGCAGCTTCGTGCAACGACAGGTTCCACTCGGCGGCGATGTCGATCAAGTCACGCCCGCCCATTTCCGGGTGCGGCGTCGACCAGGTAATGGTGATGCGATGGGCATCGGTAACTTGCTTGAGATCCAGCGTCGAAGAGCTCGCGGCATAGGGATAGCAATCGCAACCCACTGGATGGGTTTTGGCGGCCTGTTCGAGTGATGCAAGCAGTTGCGGACTGCGGCCCCAGTTGCCGGCGCCTGCACATTTGAGGTGGGAAATGATCACCGGCGATTTCGCGTGGCGGCCAATCTGGAATGCCTCGTCCATGGCCTCCAGCACCGGTTCGAACTCGCTGCGCAAATGGGTGGTGTAGACCGCACCGAACGCCGTCAGCTCTTCGGTCAATTGCATGACTTCGTCGGTGGAAGCCGAGAAGGCGCTGGCGTAGGCCAGGCCGGTGGACAAACCCAACGCACCGGCTTGCAGGCTCTCGCGCAGTTGCTCGCGCATCGCGGCAATTTCATTTGGCGTTGCCGTGCGAAACAGGTCATCAAGGTGATTGCTGCGCAACGCGGTATGCCCGACCAATGCCGCGACGTTCAACGTGGTGTTCGCCGCTTCGACCGCCGCGCGGTAGTCGCTGAATGTCGGATAGACAAACGCGGCCGCGCTGCCGAGCAGGTTCATCGGGTCCGGTGGATCAGCGCGCAAACTCACCGGCGAGGCGCTGATCCCGCAGTTGCCGACGATCACCGTGGTCACGCCCTGGCTGAGCTTGGGCAACATCTGCGGTTGGCGGATCACCACCGTGTCATCGTGGGTATGCACGTCAATGAAACCTGGTGCCAAAACCATGCCCGCCGCGTCGATCTCTTCACGGGCGCGGGCGTCATGCAAGTCGCCGATGCGCTCGATGCGCCCGTTCAGGATCGCCACGTCAGCCGGGTAACCGGGGCTGTTGCTGCCGTCGATGACCAGGGCATTGCGGATCAGCGTGTCGTACATCATGTCAGTCTCCCAGCGGCAGGTGATCGTTGCCGCCGCGGTAATCGTCCAGGGCGAGTTTGATCCGCCGCAGACGCTCTTGATTGTCTTGAGGATTGGCCAGTGCGAGTTCGGTGGCAAGCACATCAATGGCCAGCAGCATGCCGTAGCGTGCCGCCGTGGGCTTATAGATGAATGAAGTTTCGGCGCTTTGCAGCGGCAGGACGATGTCCGCCAATTGTGCCAACGGCGAATCGCTGCGGGTGATGGCCAGGACGCGTGCGCCGTAGTTGCGTGCCAGTTCTACCGTTTCGACCAGCTCCGGCGTGATCCCGGTCAGCGAACAAACGATCAGCACATGGTCGGGGCTCAGGCTGGCCGCGGTGACCCGCATCATCACCGCGTCGTGGCACACCGCAATCGGGTAACCGAGGCGCACCAGGCGCACTTGCAATTCATCGCTGCACAAGGTCGAGCAGCCGCCCATGCCGAACGCGTGAATCATCCGCGCCTTGCCCAGCAGTTTGACGGCATCGGTAAAACGCGACTCGTCAAAGGCTGCCAGGTGCTGGCGCAAGGTCGATTCGATATCACCGACGATCTGTCCGTAAAACGCCGACTGATCCGGTGTGCCCGCCGGGTCGAGAAACCGGCTGCCGACGCCGTTGGCCTGGGCCAGTTGCAAGCGCAGGTCACGCAAGTCCTTGCAGCCGACCGTGCGGGCAAACCGCGACAAGGTGGCGGTGCTCACCTCCGCCCGCTGAGCCAGCTCATCGAGACTGGCGGACGCGGCGAACCCTACGTCGTCGAGCATCAGCCGGGCGATGCGACCTTCGCCGGCACTGAAGGAGTCCTGACGGGCGCGGATCTGGTAGAGGATGTCCATGACGGGCGACTCCGGTTAAATCAGGTAAGAAAGGCCAACGGTCAGACCAAAAGCGACGAGCGAGATCAATGTCTCAAGCACGGTCCAGGTCTTGAAGGTCTGGGTGACGGTCATGTTGAAGTATTCCTTGATCAACCAGAAGCCACCGTCGTTGACGTGGGAAAAAATCACCGAACCCGCGCCGGTGGCCAGCACCAGCAACTCCGGATGCGGATAACCCAGGCCGATAGCCACCGGCGCCACCACGCCCGAGGCAGTGGTCATGGCCACGGTGGCAGAACCTGTGGCGATGCGCATCAGTGCGGCGAACAACCAGCCCATCAACAGCGGTGACAAATGGAATTCATGGGCCAGGCCGACGATCTGGTCGGTGACGCCGGCGTCCACCAGAATCCGGTTCAGGCCGCCACCGGCACCCACCAGCAGGGTAATGCTGGCGGTCGGCGCCAAACATTCGTTGGTGAACTTGAGGATCGATTCGCGGTTGAACCCTTGGGCCAGACCGAGGGTCCAGAAGCTCAACAAAGTTGCCAGCAACAGCGCGATCACCGAGTTGCCGATGAACAGCAGGAACTGGTTGAAACCCGTACCCGGCGTGGAAATCAGGTTGGCCCAGCCGCCGATCAGCATCAACACCACCGGCAACAGAATGGTCGCCATGGTGACGCCGAAACCCGGCAGGCTGTCGCGCGGTTCGCGTTCGAGGAACTGGCGCTCCAGCGGGTTCTCCGCCGGCAGCTGGATGCGCGGCACAATGAATTTGGCGTACAGGGGACCTGCGATGATCGCCGTCGGAATGCCGACCGCAATCGCGTAGAGCAAGGTCTGCCCCACCGACGCCTGATACACCTGCACCGCCAGCATCGCCGCCGGGTGCGGCGGCACCAGCGCGTGGACCACCGAGAGCCCGGCCACCATCGGCAAGCCGACCATCAGGATCGACACGCCGACCCGTCGCGCTACGGTGAATGCAATCGGCACCAGCAACACAAAACCGACTTCGAAGAACAGCGGCAATCCCACCAGGAACGCGATGCAAACCATTGCCCAGTGCGCGTTCTTCTCGCCAAAACGGTCGATCAAGGTCCGCGCCACCTGCTCGGCGCCGCCGGACTCGGCCATCATCTTGCCGAGCATCGTACCCAGCGCTACCACCAGCGCGATGTGCCCCAGGGTCTTGCCGACGCCGGCCTCATACGCCCCCACCACACCCGACGGCGGCATGCCTGCCACCAGCGCGAGGCCGATGGAAATCAGGGTGATGACAATGAACGGATTAAGCCGGTAACGGGCGATCAGAACGATCAGAGCAATGATGGCGATGGCGGCATACACCAGCAGCCAATAGCCGAAGGACAGGGTCATGCGCTACTCCTCGAGAGGGTCACGTCGAAATATTTGTGAAACTCATAAAACATTTCGAGGCGCGATTATCAAACGAGGTGAAATTAATTTTCGTGAAGAGGTAAGAAGTGTCGCTCACGGATATGTCGTGTCGCGAATAATGAAAATCGGGCAGTTGGATTTTCATGACCCGGCTGATCGTTCCCACACTCTGCGTGGGAATGCAGCCCGGGACACTCTGCGTCCACTGCGAAGCCGAACGCGGAGCGTCCGAAAAGGCATTCCCACGCGGAGCATGGGAACGATCACAGGCGGGTCTCAGTCGTGATGAACCCG
>NZ_RCNY01000093.1:15969-22485 GCF_004307635.1 Pseudomonas sp. Sample_22 | reverse complement strand
TTCCCACGCGGAGCATGGGAACGATCACAGGCGGGTCTCAGTCGTGATGAACCCGGGCGCGTCGATCGTTCCCACGCTCTGCGTGGGAATGCAGCCCGGGACGCTCTGCGTCCACTGCGAAGCCGAACGCGGAGCGTCCGAAGAAGCGTTCCCACGCGGAGCATGGGAACGATCACAGGCGGGTCTCAGTCGTGATAAACCCGGGCGCGTTGATCGTTCCCACGCTCTGCGTGGGAATGCAGCCCGGGGCGCTCTGCGTCCACTGCGAAGCCGAACGCGGAGCGTCCGAAAAGGCATTCCCACGCGGAGCATGGGAACGATCACAGGCGGGTCTCAGTCGTGATGAACCCGGGCGCGTCGATCGTTCCCACGCTCTGCGTGGGAATGCAGCCCGGGACGCTCTGCGTCCACTGCGAAGCCGAACGCGGAGCGTCCGAAGAAGCGTTCCCACGCGGAGCATGGGAACGATCACAGGCGAGTCTCAGTCGTGATGAACCCGGGCGCGTCGGAGCAATTTTTTGCAACGCTCGGACAAATGCAGCACTCGCAGATGCTTGCCGGCCTTGTTGTAGCGCTCGCGCAGAGTGTCGAGCGCGGCGATGGCGGAGTAGTCGACGAAGCTCAAATGACGACAATCGAGCGTCACTTGCGCCGGGTCGTTGGCCGGATCGAATTGGTTGAGAAATGGCGTGGTCGAGGCGAAGAACAACGTACCGTGGACCCGGTAAAGCTTGCTGCCGTCGCTCTCCAGATGACTGTCGGCGTACAGCTGCCGGGCCTGTTGCCAGGCAAAATTCAGCGCCGCGATAATGATGCCGCACAGCACGGCGGTGGCCAAATCGGTGAACACGGTAATCACCGTCACGGCGATGATCACCAGCGCATCGTTCAGCGGGACCTTGTTCATCACCCGCAGCGAGGCCCAGGCGAAGGTCTGTTGCGACACCACGAACATCACCCCGACCAATGCCGCCAACGGAATGCGCTCGATCAGCGGCGACAGGAACAGGATGAACAACAGGATCGACACCCCGGCCACCACCCCGGACAAGCGCCCGCGCCCACCGGAGCTGAGGTTGATCACTGTCTGGCCGATCATCGCGCAGCCGCCCATGCCCCCGAATACGCCGGAGACCATGTTGGCTGCCCCCAGCGCCACACATTCGCGGTCCGGGTAGCCACGGCTCTCGGTGATTTCATCGGTGAGGTTGAGGGTCAGCAGGGTTTCCAGCAGGCCCACCAGCGCCATCAGGATCGCGTACGGCGCGATGACGCGCAGGGTTTCCAGGTTCCATGGAATATCCGGCAATGCCAGCGTCGGCAGACCGCCGGCGATGTGCGCCATGTCGCCGAGGGTGCGGGTCGGCAAGCCGAGCAGATACACTGCCAGGCCCACCCCCAGAATTGCCACCAGTGCCGGCGGCACGGCGCGGGTCAGGCGTGGCAGCCCATACACGATGGCCATGGTCACGACGACCAGGCCGACCATCATGTACAGCGGCGTACCACTGAGCCAGCTTTCGCCATTCTTGAAATGCTCCAGCTGCGCCAGCGCAATGATGATCGCCAAGCCGTTGACGAAGCCGAGCATCACCGGGTGCGGCACCATGCGCACCAGTTTGCCCAGCCTAAGCAAACCGAACGCCATCATGATCAAACCACCGAGCAAGACCGTGGCCAGCAGGTACTGCACACCGTGTTGCACCACCAGCGCGACGATCACCACCGCCATCGACCCGGCAGCGCCGGACACCATGCCCGGCCGGCCGCCGAACAGCGCGGTCAGGGTGCAGATGATGAATGCACCATAAAGCCCCATCAGCGGATTGAGATGGGCGACCAGGGCGAAAGCGATGCATTCGGGCAGCAGGGCGAAAGAGGTGGTGAGTCCGGCCAGGGCATCGGCGCGCAGAATTCTTGGTTTCATGGGGGACCGCATACAGGGCAGCAAAAAGAGTGTGCGGATGTTACGGATGCACATTCACAAATGCCATCGCGGGCAAGCCCGCTCCCACAGATTCTGCGTCGCTCACCGGTTGCGTGAACCACACAATACCTGTGGGAGCTTGGCTTGCCCGCGATGAACGATGACGCAGTCCAAACCAGAAAAGAGATGCCAGGCCTATTTCAGTCGTTGAAGTTCGTTGAGGCATAAAGCGCCAGCTTGCCCTGGATAAAATCCAGAAAGCACTGAATTCGCAAGGCCAGCTGCGAGTTGCGGTAGTAAACGGCATTGATCGGTTGGCGATAGCCACTGTTGAACTCTGCCAGCAACACTTTCAAGCGGCCGGCACGAATGTCTTCGATGGTCATGTAGTGCGACAGGCTGGCGATGCCCTGCCCTTCCAGCGCCAGATGGCGGATGGTTTCACCGCTGGAGGCGCTGAGCGCCGCCTCGATCGGCCAGCGATCGCCATGCACATAACGCAACGGCCACTGGTTGAGGCCTTCGTTCTGGGTGAAGCCCAGCAAGGTATGGGCGGACAGGTCTGCCACCGCGGTCGGCGTGCCGTGTTTTTCCAGGTACGCCGGGCTGGCGACGATGTGCAACGGGCTGCAACCGAGTGAGCGCGCGTGCAGGGTCGAGTCCGCCAGCGTGCCGATGCGGATGGCGATGTCGGTACTTTGCTCCAGCAAATCGATGATCAGATCGTTGCTGTTGAGCTCAAGCTGGATGTCAGGGTAGAGCCGCCGGAATTCATCGATGTAAGGCACGATGGCGTGCAGCATGAACGGCGAGGCCGCGTTGATGCGCAAACGCCCGGACGGCGTTTGCTGGCGCGAGGACAAGCGCTCTTCGAGCTCGTCCATCTGATCGAGAATCAGCTTGGCGTGTTCGAAGAAATACTTGCCCTCCTCGGTCAGGTCCATGCGCCGGGTGGTGCGGTTGATCAGCGTGGTATCGAGCTTGGCCTCCAGCCGCGACAGCGTGCGGCTGACCGCCGACGGGGTTTGCCCGACCTGCTCGGCCGCCGCTGAAATCGATCCGCACTCAATCACGCAGACGAAAATCTGCAACTCATCGGACCTGGCTTTCACGTTTGCCCCTCATTCAAAAACTGGCTTGATAGTAGCTGGATGCGGGGCAAAAGGAACCTCAGGCCTTGAGGCCGAACACCTCGGTCAAATGCTGTTCATAACGCGCCACGTCACCTTCGATGTTCGGGCGTTTCATCACGTCCACGCTAAGGAAGGTCGGCAAACCGCTCATGCCGAGGAATTCGTTGGCCTTGTGGAACGGGAAGTAGACCGCGTCCACACCTTTGCCTTCGAAGAAGTCGGTCGGGTCGTCGAAGGCTTGCTGCGGTGCGTTCCAGGTCAACGACAACATGTATTGCTTACCGTGGATCAAACCGCCGCTGCCGTACTTTTGCGAGGCATCGGAACGGGTGCGGCCGTCGCTGGCGTACAGGCTGCCATGACCTTCGGTAAAGACTTCATCGATGTACTTCTTCACGGTCCACGGTGCGCCCATCCACCAGCCAGGCATCTGGTAGATGATCACGTCGGCCCAGAGGAACTTGGCGACTTCTTCAGCCACGTCGTAGCCCTCGTCGATGAACGTGGTTTTCACGTCCACGCCACCACGGTCCAGCACGCTTAACGCAGCTTCATGCAGGGTGGTGTTGTAACGGCCATCGGAGTGGGCAAATTTTTTGCCGCCATTGAGCAACAGAACTTTTTTCATGGGAGGTCTCGGGAAGGTCAGGAATCGGATGGCGGCAGATTAACGATCTGCCTCGCGCGGAATAAGCGCTCATTGCACAAAATTCATTTGACCCACACGCACGAATCAACAAGAGATTATTGCCTTAGACTGGCGCCGATTCTGACCAGAGGAGCTCCTACATGAGTGAAATCCAAGGCTTCATCCTGCATGCCAAGACCCGCCCGGAAAAATCCGCGGCCTTCGAAGCGTTTTTCAGCGACCACGTAGAAGCGAGTCGTGCCGAGCCCGGCTGCATCGAGTACCACATGCTGCGCGACAAACAGGACCCGACGCTGTTTATCTTCTATGAGATCTGGCAATCACAGGCCCATCTCGACGTGCACTCGAACCTGCCGCACATGAAGCAGTTTCTTGAGCAGCGCGATGAGTACCTGGAGCGTGACTTCGAGATCCGCGCCATCGAGATGATCAGCCCGTCGTCCGCTAGCCGCTGATCAACAAATGGCCGCCGAGCAATCCGAGGCCAATGAAGAACACACGCTTGAACAGCACGGCGCTGATCCGCTGACGCAGCCATTGCCCGAGCATCATGCCGAGCACCGCAGGAATCAGCACCAGCAGCGACGCACTCAACTCGCCCCCGCCCAAAGCCCCGCGCCACAGTAACCCGCCGGCCAGGGCGAGGGTCGAGACAGTGAACGACAGGCCCAGTGCCTGCACCAGTTCATCCTTGCTCAACCCCAGTGCCTGCATATACGGCACTGCCGGGATCACGAAGACGCCGGTAGCCGAGGTAATGACGCCGGTGACCAGACCGCAGAGCGGCCCCAGCCAACGTTCGTTGCGACTCCCCACACACAGGGTTGGCAGAAACAGACCACTCAAGGCATACAGCATCAACGCCGCTCCCAGCCCCCGCACCACCCAGTGCCCTCCGGCCATGCCGATCCACAGCGTGCCCATGCCGGTGCCAAGGAAAATCGCCAACAACATCGGCCATAACCGCTTGACCAACCCCGGCAGATGCCCTCCGAACGCCAGTTGCCAGAGGTTGGTCAAGGTGGCTGGAATAATCAGCAGAGCCGCAGCTTGCGACGGAGCCATAGCCAGACCGAGCAAGCCCATGGCAACGGTCGGCAGGCCGAGGCCGATCACCCCCTTGATCATGCCGGCCAGCAGGAAGGTGGCGATGACCAGCAATGAAAGGGCCAGACCGAGGTTTTGGTAGAACGTGACGAGCGTATTCATGGGGCTATCCTGAGCCCGGATTGGCCAGTTGAAAATCTGCCATATACTAAGGCTGCCTCTTGCCTGGCAAGAGCCTGAAAAATTGATCGCGCCGACTGACGCCTTCGCGGGCAAGTTCGATCCCACATCTGATCGCGTTCGCCCGGAACACCCCGGTCACCTGTGGGAGCGGGCTTGCCCGCGATGAGGCCAGTCCAGACAACGCATAACCGGCGGCTACCCATGCACTTCGACCTCACCGACCTGCGCCTCTACCTGAACATCCTCGACACCGGCAACATCACCGCCGGCGCCACGCGCAGCCATTTGTCCCTGGCAGCGGCCAGCGCGCGAATCCGCGCCATGGAGTCGTCATTGGGCACCGATTTTTTGCAACGCGGTCGTCGTGGTGTCACGCCAACACCTGCCGGAAAAGCCCTGGCGCGGCATGCCAGGGTTTTGCTGCAACAGGCACAGCGCATGCAACAGGACCTGGCCGAATACGCCAACGGCGTCAAAGGCCAGGTCCGATTACTGTGCAACACCACGGCAATCACCGAGTACTTGCCGGAGTTGCTCGCCGACTTCCTGCGCGAACACCCCAATCTCGATATCGACCTGCAAGAACTGCCCAGCGCACGCATCACCCACGCACTGCGTCAGGGAGCGGCAGACCTCGGCGTTGTCTCCGATGCAGTGGATACCACTGACCTGCAGACCTGCGCGTTTCGCGACGACCCGTTGGTGCTGATCATGCCCCACGAACATCCCTTGGCACAGGCGAGCTCGGTGAGCTTTGCCGACACGCTGCATCACCACTACGTCGGGCTGAACGCCAATAGCGCACTGGCGGTGTACCTGGAGGAACAGGCGCTGCACGCAGGTTCACGCATGCAGATCCGCATCCGCGCCGATGGCTTCGATGGCGTGATGCGCATGGTTGCCCGCGGGGCGGGACTGGCGATCGTACCGCTGGCCGCAATCGAACGCGCCCCCATCGGACCGACCTTCAAGCGCCTCGCCCTGCAAGAACCCTGGGGCCAACGCAAGCTGTTGCTTTGTGCCCGGGACTTCGCCGCATTACCCGGCTACGCCAAGGCCCTGCTGCATGCATTGACGCTCTCCTGAGTCGTCGAACGCTGTGCGTTTCTGGACAGCTCAGTGTCGAGCACAGACAACTGAGCAAGGGACGGGCGCTATAGGGTGCGACTTCAGTTCCAGTACCCACTGCCGGAGTCATCATGACCGCACCGATTACCGTTCTTCGCGACACTCACCCGCTGCCCGTGCTCGACGCCTGCAAATGGGAAAAACTCGAAGGCGACCCGCACACCGTCAACCTGAACGCCTACACCAGCGAAGACGGCAGCAAGATCATGGGCACCTGGATCTGCACGCCGGGCAAGTGGTATGTGGACTACGTGAAATGGGAGTACTGCCACTTCCAGGAAGGCTACTGCATCATCACCCCGGAAGGCATGGCGCCGATCCACCTGCGCGCCGGTGACATTTTCATCGTCGAGCCAGGCATGAAAGGTACGTGGGAAGTGGTGGAAACCGTGCGCAAGTATTTCGTGTTCGCCTGATGGAAAAAACCGGGAGATCACCCGACGTGATCT
>NZ_RCNY01000093.1:0-15959 GCF_004307635.1 Pseudomonas sp. Sample_22 | reverse complement strand
CAAGTATTTCGTGTTCGCCTGATGGAAAAAACCGGGAGATCACCCGACGTGATCTCCCGGTCAAAAAAACCTGCAGGGCAATACCAAACCTGTGGCGAGGGAGCTTGCTCCCGTTCGGCTGCGAAGCAGTCGTGAAATCAGCAGGCACGTTTTAGCTGAAACTGCGCATTTGCCTCATTCCGGGTCCGCTGCCGCGAACCAGCGGGAGCAAGCTCCCTCGCCACAAAAGTCTGCGTAAATAAGTGAAATGGGAGTACTGCCAAGTATTTCGTGTTCGCCTGATGGAAAAAACCGGGAGATCACCCGACGTGATCTCCCGGTCAAAAAAACCTGCAGGGCAATACCAAACCTGTGGCGAGGGAGCTTGCTCCCGTTCGGCTGCGAAGCAGTCGTGAAATCAGCAGGCAAGTTTTAGCTGAAACTGCGCATTTGCCTTATTTTGGGTCCGCTGCGCGAACCAGCGGGAGCAAGCTCCCTCGCCACAAAAGTTTTCGTAGCATCCGTTATTGCGGCTTGCGATAGCTGTTGATGATCGCCGAGAAGTCATTGCCACCTTCCCCACGCAGACTCATCGCCTGATACAACTGTTGGGCCACCGCGCCAAGCACCACTGGCTGGTGCGCCTGTCGCGCCGCTTCCGTCGCCAACCCCAGATCCTTGAGCATCAACTCGGCACCAAAGCCGCCGGTATAGCCACGTGACGCAGGCGCCGTTTCAACGATGCCCGGCCACGGGTTGTACATCTCCGAACTCCAGCACCGACCAGTAGAACTGTTGATGATGCCCGCCAGCACCTTGGTATCGATGCCCAAGGCATCGCCAAGCGCCATGGCTTCGCTGACGCCAACCATGGAAATTCCCAGCAGCAGGTTGTTGCAGATTTTAGCGATTTGCCCGGTGCCGACCTCGCCACAATGGACGATGTTGCGGCCCATCTGAGCGAGTACCGGTTGCAGGGTGGCGAACAGTTCCGGGGTGGCGCCAACCATGAAGGTCAGCGTCCCTGCCGCCGCACCGCCGGTGCCGCCGGAAACCGGCGCATCGGCCATGGCCACACCCTGTTTGGCTGCGGCGCTGGCGACGTCCCGCGCGGTCTGCGGATCGATAGTGCTGCAATCCACCGCCGGCACACCTTTGCCGATCCCGGCCAGCACGCCGTCTTCACCCAGCCACACGCTGCGTACATGCACGGCCGCCGGCAGCATGGTGATCACCAGTTCCGCCCCGTCAGCCGCTTCGCGGGCCGAAGCACTGATGCTGCCGCCCAGTTGCTCCAGCTCTGCCAGCACGGTTTTGTTCAGGTCGACCATACGCAAGGCATGGCCAGCCTTGATCAGGTTGCGCGCCATCGGCGCACCCATGTTGCCGAGACCGATAAAAGCGATTTTCATGTCCGGCTCCTCAACGCAAATTGATCGTGGTGTTCACACCGTCGTTGACGCTGTCATCATCGAACCAGCGACTGGTGACGGTCTTGGTCTGAGTGTAGAACTGCACCACTTGCTTGCCATACGGACCGAGGTCACCGAGCTTGGAGCCGCGCGATCCGGTGAAGCTGAAGAACGGCACCGGCACTGGAATCGGGATGTTGATACCGACCTGGCCAACATCGATTTCAGTCTGGAATTTACGCGCCGCCGCACCGCTCTGGGTGAACAGGCCAGTGCCGTTACCGAACGGGTTGGCATTGACCAGGGCGATGGCTTCATCAAGGGTGTTCACTTCCAGCACCACCAGCACCGGGCCGAAGATTTCCTGGGTGTAGATCTGCATGTCAGTGGTCACGCCGGAGAACAGGGTCGGGCCGACAAAGTTGCCTTTTTCGTAACCCGCAACCGAGATCTCGCGACCATCCAGTTCCAGCTTCGCGCCTTCCTTGATGCCGCTCTCGATGAGATCGAGAATCCGCGCCTTGGCTTTTTTCGAGATCACCGGACCGACGTCGGTACCCGGCTCGCTGCCGGCATTGACCTTGAGCTTCTGCGCCAGCGCCTTGAGGTCTGGCAGCCATTGCTTGGCCGCGCCCACCAGCACCACCACCGAGGTGGCCATGCAGCGTTGACCGGCCGCACCAAAACCGGCGCCCACCAATGCATTCAGCGCTTGTTCGCGATTGGCGTCCGGCAGCACCACAGCGTGGTTTTTGGCGCCCATCATCGATTGCACACGCTTGCCGTGTTTGCCGGCCAGGTCGTAAACGTGGGTACCGACGGCGGTCGAGCCGACGAAGGAAACCGCCTTGATGTCTTTGTGGGTGCAGAGCGCATCCACCACGTCCTTCCCGCCATGCACGACGTTGAGTACGCCAGCCGGAACCCCGGCTTCGATGGCCAGCTCCACCAGCAGCATGGTCGACATCGGGTCCTGTTCAGACGGTTTGAGCACGAAGGTGTTGCCGCAGGCGATGGCCATCGGGAACATCCACAGCGGAATCATCGCCGGGAAGTTGAACGGGGTGATGCCGGCGCACACGCCGATGGGTTGGCGCAGGGTGTAGGTATCGACACCGCCTGCGACGTTTTCAGCGAACTCGCCCATCTGCAGGCTGCCGATGGAACAAGCGTGCTCGACCACTTCCAGGCCTCGGAAAATATCGCCCTCAGCGTCGGCAATGGTTTTGCCCTGCTCGGCGCTCAGCACCACGGCGATACGCTTGGAGTGCTCGCGAATCAATGCCTGGAGCTTGAGCATGATGCGCATCCGCGCGCCGATCGGTGTCAGCTTCCAGGTCTGAAAGGCACGGTGCGCGGCGTCGATGGCGGCATCGACTTCTTCGGCGGTGGCAAACGGCACCTTGGCCAGGACTTGCTGGGTCGCCGGGTTGACGATGTCGTGCCACTCGGTGGATTTGGATTCGACCCACTCGCCGTCGATCAACAGCTTGACCTTTTGTACGGTGGTGTCGTTGGGCGTGAGCGATGCGTTCATGTGGGTCTCCTGGACGTTGTTTTTATCAGGGGAGCCAAGGCGAAAAGGTCGCCTTGAGATGAGGCGTGTGCCGCGATTTGTTTATCGGGCTGTTTTTGGAGTATAGATGTGCAAACTTCTAATAAGAACGCACATAAAAGCCGGTCCATCATGCAAAAAAACATCACGTCCTTAGGCTCGCTGAACTGGGATGACCTCAAGTTTTTCCTGGAAGTGGCTCGGACCCGCAAGGCCAGTACCGCGGCCAAGCGCCTGGCCGTCGACTACACCACGGTGTCGCGACGCATCAGTTCGCTGGAAGCCTCATTGGGAACTCTGCTGTTCGAGAAATCCCGGACCAGTGGCTTTGTCCTGACCGCTGAAGGTCAGCGTTTACTGGGATACGCCGAGGCAATCGAAAGCACGCTGCACATGGCGTGCGAACAGGTTTCAGGGTCTGGAGTGGCGTTGTCCGGACATGTGCGCATGGGCTGTACCGAAGGCTTTGGCAGCTTCTTCATCACGCCGCAGTTGAGCCATTTCGTCGACACCTACCCGGCGATCTCGGTAGACATCCTGCCGCTGCCGCACTTCATCAGCCTGTCCAAACGCGAAGCCGACATTGTCATCGCCCTGGAACGCCCGGAGCACGGCCCCTACGTCTGCTGCAAACTCTGCGACTATCGGTTGCAGCTGTACGCGACACAGGAATACCTGGATAAACACCCGCCGATCCGCCGTCCGACCGACCTGGCCGAGCACTCGTTTATCAGCTACGTCGACGACCTGGCGTTCAGCTCCGAGCTGCTGTACCTGGCCAACGTGCTCCCGGGCGCCAGCGCCAACTTGCGCAGCACCAGCGTGATCGCGCAGTTCGTGGCAGCGCAACAGGGACGATCACTGGCGATCCTGCCCTGCTTCCTCGCCGCTCAGGATCCGCGCTTGCTGCCGGTATTGCCGCAGGAGATCAACATCACCCGACAATTCTGGATGTACTGCCGCGAAGACCTGCGCAAGCTCAAGCGGATTACCCTGTTGTGGGATTACATCCGTGAGGTAACGGAGCTGAATGGCCCGTTGTTATTGGGTGAAACGCGGGAGTTGCTGTTTAACGAATGACTGGCCGAGGCCTGTGTCATCAATCGGCACTGACCACAATCGATACCCGTCGATTTTCAGTACGGCCGGTGGCGGTGTCGTTGGATGCCACGGGCTTGCTGCTGCCAAGGCCGCGCAACTGAATGTTTTGCTGCTGCATGCCGGCAGCAGCCAGAACGGTACCGACACTTTTTGCGCGGCGCAGGGAGAGTTGTTCGTTGTAGGCTTCTTTACCCGATGCGTCCGTATGACCATCGACTCTTACGCGCTCTATCCCGACGCCCAATAGCGACTTGCCAATGCGCTCGACAATCTGCGTGCTCTGCGGATTCAGGCTGTCAACATCACTGCCGAACAGCACTTTGCCAGACAGGCCAAATGCCCAGCCCTCATCGGTCAACTCGAAACCCTGCTGTTTCAAGACCGCTATCTGCGCCGGTGTCAGGCCTTTTTGCGGTGCAGTCTGGCAACCGCTCAGTGTCAATGCGGCCAGGATCAGCGGGAGAGTAAAAAGTCGAAAGGATCGGGAAAAAAATGAAAACACGGTACGAGCTCCTGAGTTAAACGTCGGCGACAGGGTGCTCCGACCCTGCCGTGTGCTGGGCGCCTCGGGCGAGGCGCTTGGCTTGGTACATCGCTTCGTCCGCTGCGTTGAGCAGCGTACCTGGGGTAACGCCATGATCGGGGTACACGGCGATACCGATACTGAGTGAGGTCTGTGCCTGGTGATCACCCGGCAACAGAATCGGCGCCTCCATGCTGGCAATGATCTTGTCGGCAATGCGCTCAGCGTCTTCGGTGGTGTGAAGTGGCGTCAACAGTACCGCAAACTCATCGCCGCCCAGGCGTGCCACCAGGTCATCTTCGCGCAGTTGGGCGCGAACCCGCTTGGCCACAGCCACCAACACTGCATCGCCAGCGGCATGACCATAGTTATCGTTGACTTCCTTGAACCGGTCGCTGTCGAGAAACAGCACAGCGACTCGCTCGTCGAGCTTGTTGGCATTGCGCAGCGCGCGCGTCAGCCGACCTTCGAAAAACGCCCGGTTCGGCAAGCCCGTCAGGCTGTCATGACTGGCCTGGTGAGCCAGGGTCTCGTTCTCGTTCTGCAGATGGGTCTGCCAGGATTCAAGTTCATCGAGCAAGGCATTGAAGTCGCTGCCAAGGTTATCGAGTTCGGCAATGGTTGCGGCAGGTACGCGCCGATCGAATGCCCTCTCACTGCGAGCAGCATGAGCAACAGAAGCCAGGCTGCGCAAGGGGCCGATGATGCCGCGAAGTTGTCGACGCGCCAGATAGAGCGCGACCCACGCACTGATGGCGGTGCACAGGACAATACCCACCAGACCACTGAGCAAGAAGCGCATCAGGCTGCCGCCATGCCCGATGAGCACAATGCTGCCAATCTGCCGATCCTGGTGAACGATCGGCATGTTGATCGGCTTTTCCAGAAAAACCTTGGCCAACTGCATTTCGAGGTCGGACAGCAAACCGGTTTCCGGTCGCTGCCAACGAGCAAGCAGCCGGCCCTGCATGTCCAGAACCTGGGCGTCGGCTACCTCTTCGGTGGAGGCGATCAGGGCCAATGCCTCAGTGGCCGCGGATTTGTCATTGAACACCACCGCAGCTTCCACGGTGTAATTGATCGAGCGCGCGATCAAATGCAGGTTGTGATCGGCGTACACCCGCAAGGCCAAAACACCCAGCAGCGTCAGTGAAACGCTGGCCATGGCCACACCCACCAGCGCGACGATCAAATGACCACGACCGATGACCGAGCGCAGGGTCGGACGAGTCCCCGGCTTGAACAGGCTCATGTCGCCGCCGGTTTGCGACGGGACAATTGCAGTACGCTCGGATGAATACGCACTCCGCTGCGGGCAACCGAGTCGAGGTTGACCTCGAAAGACACCTGATCGTCGGTGACGCGCAGACAGAAAAGACTGCCGACCGTGCACTGATCATCGCTTTCGCTGATGCTCAACACCGGGCGCCCTGTAAGCGAGGCGAACAGCCGACTGCGTTCGTCACTGGTCAGTTTGCCGATGTACACCGCATTGCATTCACCCGCGATGGACGGGTTGTCCGCCAACAGTCGTTGCACCGTCACGGGCCGACCTGTCGCCTGGGTCGTGCCTTTGACCAGATCGTCAGTGTACTCAGTGGGGCCAACGACACAGAGGCGCAGTTGCGCAGGCTCGACCGGCCAACGGGCGTAACTGAGAATTCCCAGCACCACCTGAGTCACTGACTCGGCACGCTGGTCGGCCATGCTCGACGGGGTTTGCGGCTGAGCGAAAGCGGCAGCCGACAGCAAGCTGAGAAGCCCGGCGAGCAGTGCTTTTTTGCAGTCAGCGATACGCTCTGTCGCCCGGACAGCCACCTTCATGCAGGGATACTCTTCGATCGTTACCAGATGATGCCGCAACGATAGCATAGCGGCGTAACGCCAGCGAGGCCGCGCATTACGGCACTTCGGACAGTGTGCATAGCCTCGCGCCGCTGCTTTCAATCCGTCGTATAGCTGCTCTCTTTCAGCTCCAGCATCAGCCCACTCAAACGCTTGACCTTGCGCCTCACCGCCTCTTCAAACACGCCGGCGCGCGGTTCGATCAATGTGAACCAGTCCTTGGCGCGAGTGATACCGGTATAGATCAGCTCCTTGGTCAGCACCGGGTTCAGCGCGTCGGGAAGAATCAACGCAGTGTGGGCAAATTCGGAGCCTTGGGACTTGTGCACAGTCATGGCATACACGGTTTCAACGTCATTGAGCCGACTCGGCAAGACAAAACGCACACCGCCCTGGCCGTCGTTGCGTGGAAACGCCACTCGAAGCACCTGTCGACCAGCTTGCGGCCCCTCACGTTCGGGAAGCTTGAGTGCAATGCCGATGTCGCCGTTCATCAAGCCCAGGCCATAATCATTTCGGGTCATCAAGACTGGTCGGCCTTCGTACCACTGCTGGTCACTGTCGATCAAACGCGCTTTGAGCAGTGCATCAGTGACTCGCTGGTTCAGCCCCTCCACGCCCCAAGGCCCCTTGCGAACGGCGCATAACAACTGAAAGGCGTCGAAGGCTTGCAAGACCTGTCGGGCCCAGTCGATCCAGCGCGGATCATCGTATGGACAATCAAGCGCCGGCCGTTGATTGCGCAGCAGGTTCAGATAATGCCGGTAGCCTTGTGCGCCCTCACCATGGCCCTCGAGCAACAAACGCTCCAGCGCCCGGTCCTGTTCATTTTTGAGAGACAGGCTGAATACATCGTCGTGGCTGCGCACCGTCAACAGCTTGCGCGCTTCCTCCGGTTGTTGCTGGTTCACCCAGCGGGCCAACTGGCCAATACCACTGCCCTCGCCGAAGCGCCGCGAGTGACGCAACATCACCACTTGCTGGGCGAGTGGATGCGTACCCTGGGTGTCTTCCTGCAATCCGCTGGTGTCCAGATTTTCGCCACTGACCGCCTCCAGCCATTGGCGTGTCTGCGGGCTATACCAGCCAGCCTCGGCATCACGGCACAGATCGCCCAGCACTGCGCCGGCTTCCACCGATGCCAACTGGTCCTTATCCCCCAGCAATACCAGACGAGCATGAGCCGGCAATGCATCGAGCAGGTTAGCCATCATTTCCAGGTCAATCATCGATGCTTCGTCCACCACCAACACATCCAGTGGTAAGCGATTGCCGGCATGGTGGCGAAAATGTCGCGTCCCCGGACGACTGCCGAGCAGGCGGTGAACCGTGGTGACATCGGACGGGATTTTTTCGCGAATGGCTTCGGTGACTTTCAACGTTCGGACTTGCTGGCTGATGGACTCCGTCAGCCGCGCTGCAGCCTTGCCGGTTGGTGCGGCGAGACGAATGCGCAACGGCTTGCCAGCCTCGACGGCCGGTGCCTGGAGCAACGCCAACAAGCGCACAACTGTAGTGGTCTTGCCGGTTCCCGGACCACCGGTGACGATACTGAAAGCGCCGCGAGTGGCCAGGGCACAGGCAAGTTTCTGCCAGTCGATGACCTCACCCGGCCTGGCTGGGCCGAACAAACCGGTGAGACGCTCGAACAAATCCTCCGGTGCGGCCTCATGCGTCGCCAGGCGCTCGCGCAGTGAGTTGTCGATACGCCGCTCATAAGCCCAATAGCGGCGCAGGTACAGACGCTTGCCCGATAACACCAACGGCCGTGTCTGCACGCTTTCTCGTTCGTCGGCGGCCAAGGCAACCAGACTGCTTGCCGCCAGAACCTTGCACCAATGGGCGCCATCCAGCGCTTGCAGTAACTGTGAAGGCAGCAACATCACACCACTCTGAAGATCGCCTTCCGGAGGCAACGACAGGGCGAAGTCAGGCTCTTTCAGTGTCTCGAACAGGTCCAGGCAAACATGCCCGTGCCCCAATTGGTGGCTGGTCAACGCCGCCGCCAGCAGCACCAAAGGGTCATCGTCCGGTGCCAGCTCATGAAGAAACGCCACGAAGGCTTTATCCAGTGCTCGCAGCCAGCCACGCTCGACCCAACGAGTCAGCAGCAACAACAGATCGTCCGCACAATTCAGAGGCGCCAGGTCCGCGAAGCTGTCCGCCGCCAATGAAGTGGGCAGCAAATCGGCGAAGGTGCGGCTCATAACAATACTCCCTGTTCCCACGCGGGTTCTGCCTTGGGCTCCGGTTTACCCTGAAACATCCGGTCCAGCCGCTCGATCAATTCTCTGGGTGGCCGGGCAAAATAAACGCCACGACTGGATGCCCGCGTCCCGCGCAGGAAAATGTACAACGCACCGCCGACATGCCGATCGTAATCGTAATCAGCCAGCCGGGCCTTGAGCTGACGATGCAGGGCCAACAGGTACAACACGTATTGCAGGTCGTAGCGATTGTCGAGAATCGACTGCTCCATGGCCTGCTCGGTATAGGCCAGGTCGTCGACCCCGAGCCAGTTGGATTTGTAGTCGGCGACGTAATAGCGGCCATCGTGTTCGAACGTCAGGTCGATGAAACCCTTGAACATGCCATTGAGCAACACCGGCTCGGCGGCCACTCGGGCCACGCCGTTGTGCGTGTACTGGCGCACCAGCGCATCGAGCTTGAGTACATCAACCTTGTGACTGGCAAACCAGAATTCCATTTCGACCTGATACTGGCTCAACTGCTCGAAAATCACCGGCGCCTTTCCCGCACCTACGGGCAGCGGCGATTTGAGCAGATGCACAAGCCAGTCACTCAGCGTAGTGATCCAGCCTTCCCAGCCACGCCGATTGCAACGACGGGCAATCGCATCTTCCACCGTTTGTGGATTGGCAGAAAAACCTTCATCGCCAGCCCATTCAAGCAAACCATGAAGGAAAGTGCCCGGGTTCGGGCCGCGAGGGAATCGATGAATATCGGCACCGCCGGCCGCCATCTCCCGGGGTGCCTGTGGATCGAGGCGTTCGTCATCGAACAGCTTCTGCGCCTGCGGACTCTCGGGCGCTTCGTCTGTCCCCACGCTCAGGATGTCGCTGATGCGCAAGGCGCTGTAAGAGGCGATCCACCAGTTCTCGGCCGCCTTGCGTAGCGGGATCAATGGTGTGAGCAATGCAGCTGTGTTCAGCGGTGGATGGTAATGCTCGCTGGTTGCTTCCGGCATTTCGCTGCAACTGATTGCCGGACAGCCTTGTTGCAGCTCCCGCAACCAGATGCTCAAGCCCGCCGATTCGCTCAATGAACGACCGCCGCCCAACAGATACCCCAGCGCCGACAAGTGCAGCACCGAGCTGTTGTTACTGCCACGCTTGAGATCCGCCACGCCCAACCAGCAAGCATGTTGCGCCCGGGTCAGGGCGACGTACAGCAAGCGCAAATCCTCCGCCAGGCGTTCCTGGTCGGCCAGGGCGATCAATTCAGGCGTAGGGTTCAAAGTGATCTGGGCCTTGCCCGTGGCATCGTGGTAATGCAAAGGCAGTCGACTGCCATCCACCGGTTTTGCCGAGCAAATGAACGGCAGGAACACCAAGGGATACTCAAGCCCCTTGGACTTGTGAATGGTCACGACCTTGACCAGTTGCTCGTCGCTCTCCAAGCGCAGGATCTGCTCTTCGCCGGCTTGACCGGACAACGCCAGATGCTCGGACAAGTGCCGGATCAGGGCCTGCTCACCGTCCAGTTCGGCGGCCGCCTGTTGCAGCAATTCGGACAGGTGCAAAAGGTTGGTCAACACCCGCTCGCCGTCGCTGCGGGCGATTAACGTCTGGGGAAGCCGGAAGTCATGCAGCAAGCGTCGCAGCATCGGCAGTACACCCTGCTTGCGCCACAACTCGCGATAGCCACGGAACTGCATGACCCGGGATTCCCAGGCCAGTTCGTCCTGGTTCAACTGCTCAAGGTCCGTCAATGACAGATTGAGTGTGAT
Organism: Pseudomonas sp. Sample_22; assembly: GCF_004307635.1. Classification (NCBI taxonomy): domain Bacteria; kingdom Pseudomonadati; phylum Pseudomonadota; class Gammaproteobacteria; order Pseudomonadales; family Pseudomonadaceae; genus Pseudomonas; species Pseudomonas sp. Sample_22. Next base: position 5,574 of record NZ_RCNY01000093.1, on the reverse strand, counting down.
GCTGGCCAGCGCGGCACGCAGCGGACGTTCGACATCGGGCTCGGCGCAGGCTTTCAGCCATGTCAGTACGTCATGCGCTTCCTGTGCAGCGAACACCGAGTCCTTGTCCGACAAGTAGACACTGCGCACACCGCGGGCAGTTAGTTCGGCACGCACGGCCTGCGCTTCCTTGCCATCGCGCACCAGAATGGCGATGTCCGCAGGCATCAGCCCTACCAGATCCCGATCGTCACGTGCGAAGCCTACACGCCCCTGTTGCCCGCCATTGAGCAAGGCGGTGATTTCACTGGCGCACGCGGCGGCCAGTTGTTGACGGTAAACAGCACCAGACAATGGTTGCTCGGCGGACAACTGCCAGATGTTCAGCGCCGGGACGGTTTGCCCATTGCTCTGCAGAACTTCCTTGCGCCCCTGCGATGCCACAGGCTGGAACGGCACCGGATTTTCACCATTGCCTTCACGGAACAGAAATGCCCCACGCCCCGATTCGCGCGACTCGGCACAGTCGAACACATGGTTCACTGCGCGGACCATGCCATGGCTGGAGCGGAAGTTGGTGCCCAGGGTATGCAGGCGTCCGGTGGTTGCCTGTCGCGCGCGAAGATAGGTGTAGATATCCGCGCCACGGAATGCATAGATCGCCTGTTTCGGGTCACCAATCAGGAACAGCCCGCTGTCGGGACTATTGTCTTCAATACGATAGATGCGCTCGAAAATCCGGTACTGCACCGGGTCCGTGTCCTGGAATTCGTCGATCAACGCCACGGGGAACTGTTCACGGATCAGGGTCGCCAACCGTTCACCGCCATCTGACTGCAACGCCGCATCGAGGCGCAGCAACATGTCGTCAAAGCCCATTTCCGCGCGGCGACGCTTTTCCTCCTCGAACCGCGTGCCGACCCAATGGGCGGCGTGTTGCAGCACAGCGGCATCTGGCGTCGGCAAGTTGTCGAGACAGGCTTTCAACCCGGGCATGGCGTCCAGCCCCGGATGATTGGGGACCTCACCTTTTTTCCAGGCCTCGGCCATACCTTCGGGGGTCAGTCGAGTGAAACCGGTGCCGATGTCCAGTTGCTCAAGGGTTTCATCGTCGGCCCAGGCTTTGATCTTTTCGAACCAGGGTTCGAAATAACGTGCCTGCATCTTGCGGCCGTCGACACTTTTGCTGACAACCCCTTCGTGGCAAATCATCAGTAGCTCGTCGGCCCACTGACGCCAGGGCAGCTTGAGTTCGACCAACGCAGCCCGGCGCTCTTGCAAACACTCGGTAATCAACTCGGCGGGAGCCTTGCCTTCGACGTTGTCGCGCTCGCTGGCAAACAGTCCACGAACCTGCGGTAGCAAAGCGGCTGGCCCGCCCCAGTTGGCGCGTACCCAGTTCAGCGCATCGCCCTGCATCGGGTAGCAAAACAATCGCCAATAGTCGCGCAACACTTCGCCCAACAGGTCGCTGTGATCGGTTTCCAGTGTTTGAGTAAAAAGACTGCCGCTGTCGAATGCGTGTTCACGCAACATGCGCTGACACCAGCTGTGAATGGTCGAGACCGCGGCTTCATCCATCCATTGGGCGGCAATGTCCAGGCGATTTGCGCAACCGGACCACTGCTCTGGCGGATACTGGTCACGCAACTCGGCAATCAGGCTGTCGGGCGACGGTGTTTCATCGCGGAAAAATCGAGCGGCTTGCGCCAACCGGGCACGAATGCGCTCACGCAACTCTTTGGTGGCGGCATCGGTAAAGGTCACAACGAGGATTTGCGGAGGTAAAAGCTCACGTCCAAACCCGTTGGACTCCACGCCATGGCCAAGAACCAGGCGCAGGTAAAGCGCAGAAATAGTGAACGTCTTGCCGGTCCCGGCGCTGGCTTCGATCAACTGACTGCCGCGTAGCGGGAACGCGAGGGCGAGCGGTGTCTGGGTACTCATGAGCGCCCCTCCTCGGTGGACAAGGAACGCCAGGGCGCCTCAAGCAACGGTCGATAAAGCGCGTCACACCAATCGGTAAACGTCTCATCGGCGACCAACGCGTCGTAGTCGGCGAACTGACGAACCAGCGCCACACTTTCACGGCGTTCCCCATCAGTGTTCACGCCGTCACCTTCATAGGCCTTGCGCGCTGCCGCTTCGGCTTTGACCGGGTCACTCTGACCCAGCCAGGCAAAGGCTGTTTTCACTGCCACAGGAAGTGGCTGACGCATGCCTGACTGCCAGGCCAACAACAAGTCCCCCAGAATGCGACGCGCGGGTTCCGCATCCATTGGAGCGAGCAGCAGACTGTCATCACTGGCCACCAGCGCGGTGGTCATCGACAAACCACTTGCGCAAGCGACCAAATGATTGACCCAGGGTCGGATCAGGCGATGCCATTTACGAGACTTGATCGCCCCAATGCTGTTGGGGATCGTGGTGATGGACAGCAAACCACCATCAGTCCGTTGATGCAGGCCACTGAGCCAACCTTCGATACGCAGGGCATGCAACTCCAGGCTCACCGGCAGTGCGCTGGTGAGTCGCGTTGGCCACAAGGTCAGCAACTGCTGATAGCGTTGCAGCAAATCCGGCAACGGCTCGATCAATTCCCGTTGAAGGCACTCACCGAATCCTGCCATTGGCAGCAGACCGCCGTTTTGTAGACGCCGGGCTTGTACCTCCAGCGCCTGATCGCTGTTTTCCAGGTCTGCCAGTCCCGCTTCCAGCAAACTGTCGCTGAGGCTGTATCGCTGCAACGCATCCAGGACAAATGGTTCCTCATCCGCCAAAGGCACTTGGGCCGACTCAAAGAACACCTTCAACCGCTGACTGAAAAAATGTCGCACAGGGTTGCGCAGGAAATCCTGCAGTTGACCGAGACTGAGTGGTTCATCTTGCACGTGGGCATCAAGCCGCTCGATATCAGCCGATTGTTCCGCAAATTTATGCAGCACCTGCCATTCGCTGGCGTAACTGAACAGCTCATCGCCTTCATGAAAGTAGCGGGCGCTGAAAGGTTGTAGAGGGTGTTCCTGCGTGATCGCTTCGAGCAGGTCTTCACTATCCTGGGCCAGTCGCCAACCGCTCGCCAGGTGATCACGCAACTGACCAATCAGTACCGACGCTGGGCGCTCGCTGTTGTCGCGAATGCTGCGGCCGACCCAACTGATATAAAGCTGATCACGGGCCGACAACAGCGCCTCCAGCAGCAGGTAGCGGTCGTCTTCGCGGCGCGAGCGATCGCCGGGGCGGTAATCACTTCCCATCAGGTCAAAGTCCAGCGGCGGTTGTGCACGCGGATAATCACCGTCATTCATACCCAGCAAGCAGACCAATTTGAAAGGGATCGCCCGCATGGGCATCAAGGTGCAGAAGTTGACAGCACCGGCCAGAAAGCGCTGAGACAATCGCCCTTGATCAAGCCCCGCAAGCCAGGCTTCACGGACGACAGTCAGCGGCAAATCGTCTTGCAAGCCTACCGCCTCGCAGTTCTCGAGCCAGGCTTCACGCAACTCTTCAAGCTGAGTCAACACGTAGTCGTCGTGCTCGTTACTGGCCTGGAAAAACAACGACACCAATGCCTGCAGCCGCAAACTCCACTGCTGGGGTGATGCCGGCTGCGTCAGTTCCCGGTGCGCAATTTCCAGCGCATCAAGCAGCGCAACCAACGGGCCGATGAGTGCAGCATCAAGCCCGCCGATCTCGTCATAGGGCTCGATGCCTTCACAGGCACTGGCGCTACCGACGGCATACCCGAGCAACATCCGCCGCAGACCAAAACGCCAACTGTTTTGCTCAAGAGCTTGCGGCAAGCCGAGACCGGCACGTTGCTCGGCATTCATGCCCCAACGAATGCCAGCTCCTTCGATCCAGCGGTGCAAGGTTGGTAGATCGCGCTCCTCTACTCCAAACCGTGCGCGCAATGCAGGAACATCCAGCAGATCAAGGATCTCGCTGACCGGGAAACGGCTGTCAGGGAGCTTGAGCAAATGTTCGATAGCGATCAGTAATGGATCACGGCCACGCTGGCCCTGGTCGGCAAGCGTGAACGGAATGAATCGCGGGTCTTGTCGCTCCAGCTGACCAAACACCGCGCGAATGTGCGGTGCATAACTGTCGATATCCGGGACCATGACAATGACATCGCGAGGGCGCAATTGTGGATCGGCACTGAAACGCGCCAGTAACTGATCGTGCAGTATCTCTACTTCTCGTTGTGCGCTATGGGCGATGTGAAACCGGATGGATTGATCTGCATCCAGATCTACAGCCGGCCAGCGTTCACGGGTTTCATTCAGGGGACGTAACTCGAGGATGTCGTCCTGCAACTGATTGAGCATGTTCAGCGGCTGGCTGTCGCTGAACAGATCAATGCGGCCATCACGGAAGGCCGAACGATAGCTGTTGGGGTCGTCGTAGCTGTCCAGCAGGTTGATGTAGTCTCGTCCTTGCTTGCCCCACGCCGCCAAGAGTGGATGGGCATGTTGATGAAGCGTTTGGGAGTCGAGGACAACCGGCATTCCGCTTTTGCGTGCCTGGCGCTTGTATTGATGCCGCAACAAGTCCTTATCGGCGACGATGTCGGCCCAATGGTGGCGACATGGATTATGAACGCACAGCAGAACCTGACTGAAACGGGCCAGCCCCGCCAATGCTTCCAGGGCTTGGGCCGGCAGAGAAGAAATCCCGAATACGATGACTCGTGAAGGTAACCCGGGTGGGGCCACATCGAGGCTGTTGATACGCTCGACAAAGCGCTGATGGACGCCGGCTCGGCTTTGCGCCATGCCCTCTTCACCCACATCCAGCAACAGAGCACGCCACAACTGCGCTTGCCAGTAATTGGCAGCAGTCAGCGGTTTCGGCTCGCCTCTTGCGTTACGTAACTGATGCCGACCTTCCGCCCAGTCTTCGAGCCAGTCGGCGCGGTACACCTGATACTGGTCGAACAAATCAGCCAGCCGCTCGGCTAACTGGTAGCGTTTACGCAGATCATTGTCGTTGGTCAGAAAACGCTGTAGCGGTTCGAAGTGAGGTTCATTGATTAACTGCGGAAGCAGGCGCATCAGACGCCAGGTCAACGGGGATTTATCGAGCAGAGACTTGGCCGGAATTTCGTCGCGTCCAAGGACCATGCGATAGAGTTGCCACATGAAACTGCCAGGCAACTGCACGTCGATGGCGGCGGCGATTCCACAGCCGCCCATATCGTCATCTTCAGCGTCTTCAGCCAAAGCCAGCTTCAGCCATTGCGCAATGCCGTTGCTCTGCACCAGGGCAATTTCATTTTCCAGGGGAGCCAGCGGGTAGCGCCGCATCCAGCTCACCACCAGGCTGCGTAACTCGTCCAGGCGGTTGCCGTGAACCACCATAAAACCAGCACTGAGGGACGTTGCGTCCGGCATAAAGGCTTCCTTGGAAAATACAAACGCTAGGGCCGAACCTTAGCATTGTCGGGACATGCTGACAGCGAAGACGTGCCCGGCTTTGCTGTAAGAACTTTCCTGCGGACAAAACAAAACCCCAACTGCTTTCGCAATTGGGGTTTTGGAATTTAATCTTGACGATGACCTACTCTCACATGGGGAAACCCCACACTACCAT
>NZ_RCNY01000073.1:0-882 GCF_004307635.1 Pseudomonas sp. Sample_22 | reverse complement strand
TCGACCCGCGCACCGGGCAATACACCTGCGCCATTTCATTGCCCGAGCTCAAGGCCAATAACCTGTGCGGGCCGGTCGTTCCGCTGCAACTGAGTTTCAACCCGCTCAATGCCGCCGACAGCGGATTCGGTAAAGGCTGGAACTTGCAACTGTCGCAGTTCAACCCCACCAACCGTGTGCTGTCGCTGTACACCGGCGAAACCTTCAGGATCGATCCAGGCCCCAATGGCGTGGAGATTCCAGAACAGAAAATCGATTCCTTTCATTTCCATGACCTGGGCAGCAAGCGCTACCGCGTCGAGCATAAATCCGGTCTGGTGGAAATTCTCCAGGTCACCCAGGGTGAGATCGCGCTGCCGGTGGAAATGCACTCGCCCCAGGGCCACAAAGTCGTGCTCGACTATGCAACCTTCAGCAACGGCCCGTTGTTGAGCACCATCCGCAATGCCGACGGCACTCAGCTGCTCAGCCTGGTGCGCAGCCCCAACCTGCTGAAGCTCACGCTGCACCCGGGCAGTGCCTTCGAAGCGGTGTTCGAGATGAATATTCTCGGCAGCGAGACCAAAAGCCTCGTCCTGCCGACCGATGACAAGGCGTCCTGGCGCTTCGGGTATGTCGCCAAGAGCGGCCTGACCTGCCTTGAGCACGTGTATACCCCTACCGGCGGCCATGAGAAGGTCACCTATGCGGGCCGGCCGCATGATTTTCCGGGCCTGGGCGATCGCACCCTGCCGCGGGTGGAATCCCACGTGCGCGACCCTGGTCACGGCCAGCCGGCGATCGAAATCCGCTATGAGTACGACGCCAAGGGTCACAACTTTCTCGGCTTCGGCAGCGGCCTGTCCTGGAGCAACGATGGCCTGGACAACCTCTATAAAGTGC
>NZ_RCNY01000023.1:0-890 GCF_004307635.1 Pseudomonas sp. Sample_22 | reverse complement strand
CGTCACTACGCTCACGTTGACTGCCCAGGTCACGCTGACTACGTGAAGAACATGATCACCGGTGCTGCCCAGATGGACGGCGCGATCCTGGTTTGCTCGGCCGCCGATGGTCCGATGCCACAAACCCGTGAGCACATCCTGCTGTCCCGTCAGGTAGGCGTTCCGTACATCGTGGTTTTCCTGAACAAGGCTGACCTGGTAGACGACGCTGAGCTGCTGGAACTGGTTGAGATGGAAGTTCGCGACCTGCTGTCCACCTATGACTTCCCAGGCGACGACACTCCGATCATCATCGGTTCTGCTCGTATGGCGCTGGAAGGCAAAGACGACAACGAAATGGGCACCACTGCCGTTCGTAAGCTGGTTGAGACTCTGGACACCTACATCCCAGAGCCAGAGCGTGCTATCGACAAGCCATTCCTGATGCCAATCGAAGACGTATTCTCGATCTCGGGTCGTGGTACTGTTGTGACTGGTCGTATCGAGCGCGGTATCGTTCGCGTTCAAGATGCACTGGAAATCGTTGGTCTGCGTGACACCACCACCACCACCTGCACCGGTGTTGAGATGTTCCGCAAGCTGCTCGACGAAGGTCGTGCTGGCGAGAACTGCGGCGTTCTGCTGCGTGGCACCAAGCGTGACGACGTTGAGCGTGGTCAGGTTCTGGTTAAGCCGGGTTCGGTTAAGCCGCACACCAAGTTCACCGCAGAAGTTTACGTTCTGAGCAAGGAAGAAGGCGGTCGTCACACCCCGTTCTTCAAAGGCTACCGTCCACAGTTCTACTTCCGTACTACTGACGTGACCGGTAACTGCGAGCTGCCAGAAGGCGTTGAAATGGTAATGCCAGGTGACAACATTCAGATGACTGTTACCCTGATCAAAACCATCGC
>NZ_RCNY01000019.1:0-2393 GCF_004307635.1 Pseudomonas sp. Sample_22 | reverse complement strand
ACTCGCATTAATAGAAAATACTGACGTTTACATACGTGATGTAAGGCGACGTATTAGATAGGGATAAAGCCAAGTGCAATAGCAAACGGTCATACCGTTGTTATTCGTCACAACTCGACCATCTGCAATCTCAAGACGAAGAGGGCTGGAGTAATTTATTTAATTATGGTAACTTACGTAACGTCCAAGGCTGATGCATTGAAGTTACAGGGCAAACATTTCGCACTCCATCAAGCTTGAGTATGCGCAACATTATTGGATACGTATCGTCATGCGACGGGCAGGCAATAAGGATTAAATTCGCCCAGCCAAGAGTGTGAGCTGGCTAAATATTCGAAAAAGCCTGGCTCCAGGACGGCGCAACTATCATTGGGCTGATTGTTCATGCTTGTCTTACCTCATCAAAATTAATATTATTTTATGCGGTACATATGTTAATTATTAATTGCTGAATAGCTGTCAACAGTATCCGGCATCGAAACTTGAGCAAGCACTGCTATAAATGAGTTGTTATTAGCTATTTAGCCATGCAACTGACAGCACTATCAATTGCTAGCCGGTATGACATGCAGTAACGCCGATACCGCTAATGCTACATGAGCGTAGACCACAAACACTCCTGACACACAGTGGGCAGCTGCGAGGCACTTTCTTATCAATAGGTTCGGTGAATAAATTAAAAATTATTATTTATTGGTTGCATTGAAGGCTCCCGGTCCCGGAACATCATTCAATTCAAAATATTACCCATGCGGCCAGTGTTGAACCCAGGCCATACAGGGCAGCCCTCGCAGAGTAGACATGCTGATGCTTTATTTGACCCGCCGCTCGCGCTTCGCACTGAGGCTTTCGTCATCCACACAATCGAGGTCAAATTTAATTATTTTTTAGGGCTGGCTCGTACTTGGTGCCGAAGCCCTTGACCGGCGGGGTGTCCGAGACATAAACCCTATCGTCGCCAAACGTAACTTTCCGGTTGTTCAGGATTTATTATAGCGGTAGCTGAAGCACAGCCGGAGAACATAATGGAGTGACTCTTGATTAAGCATCACTCTCTTTAAGAGTGTTCCTTAAGTGTGGAAGTAGGCTGCGGCGTGCCGGATAAATAGCACGGACCTGCGGGTTTACGAGTTAATGAAATTAATTTACTAGTCGAAACGCGTCGCCTGCATGCGATATTTCACACTGACTTTGAGTAGCGCTGAATCCAAAACCAGATGAGAAGCGACGAATGCGGGAAAAGACTCGTCACTTACGCTTTGACAAAGTGTCAGATTTCAGATCGGCAATTTTCTTTTTTTGTATGACCTCGCTAAAGGCCGAGGTCAATATACTGGTGGGCAAGGCGATTAGGCCGATACCACTGATCGCTGTAATGGCAGCCAATATCCGACCGATGGTGGTGACGGGATAAACATCGCCATACCCCACGGTGGTGAGCGTGACAACGGACCACCACATGGCCCTCGGAATACTACCAAAGTGCTCCGGCTGAATGTCGCTTTCCACAATATAAAGCGCCATCGATGAAACTAACATTAGGAGTATCGCAGCGCATAAACTAATTAACAGCTCTTCTTTTCTAGCACGAATAGCGAGGCGGATGTTATGTAAAGCCTTTGAGTAACGTCCCAATTTAGCGATAAGGGAAATTCTTATCAACCGCGACCCGCGCACGAGATAGCCTGTCGAGCCTAACGCGACAAGCCAGCTCGCCAGCACAATGGCTAGTTCTAGCATGGCAATCGGGCTAAAAACATAATGAAATCGAGTTCTGTATTTAGGGTTTTCTACGCACGTCCATACGCGCAGGACATATTCAATGGAGAAAACCATGGCGAATCCAAGCTCGGCCGCTTTAAACCACGGCTCTCGACCAGCCGTAACGATTTTTTCGGTTTCCAGGATGCCTGTCAGCATGGCGATAACGATCAAAAAGCACAATATTTTATTGGTGATAGATAACCCAACCTTGCGCCTTAACTGAACATCCAACTCGCAAGCGATCAGTCCTCTCAAACGAATCAGAACCTTGCTCATGAGGTGACGCAGCAAAAAATTGAACGGATTCTGAGCATGAAATAGGGTGGTCGATTGAAAGCCAATCTTATGTCCTCGGGTCATTAAAAAGGCTCAGTGCAAGGTGAGCATGGTTTAAGTTTGGGCTCGGGGGCTTTAAGTAACCCGGCACGGGCCGCTTTGGTTTGGTATTGTTGCTCGGAGGAACATCAGCGATACGAAAGCGATTAAGCAGACGTGAAACATTCAGCTCAATCGGAAGTTCGCTTCCGAAGATAGAGCGCCAAATCTTTTGCTTGGCAGCTCAACTTCGTTTTTCGCCAAAAGCGTAAGGTGCGCATCGACTGTCTGTTTTAGAAGAATAGCCTGTGAGA